>CAYVSY010000011.1:0-19676 GCA_964454255.1 uncultured Muribaculaceae bacterium | reverse complement strand
ATTAATAATTTAGAATATGCTTTTTATAGGGCATCAAAAAATCGCAAAAATAAAAAAGAAATTTTGTCTTTTTATTTTGATTTGGAAAATAATTTATATAATATATATATTGAATTATGTAATAAATATAAAGTGGGAAAATATAATGAATTTACTATTACTGATCCTAAAGAAAGAATAATTTTATCATTACCATTTAAAGATCGAATCATTCATCAATGGTATATAGAAGAATTTATAAAACCGTATTATGTTAAAAGATTTATATATGATAGTTATGCTTGTATTAAAAATAAGGGTAGTCATAAAGGTATTAATAGGTTAAAATATTTTTTAAATAAAATTGACTATAATAATGCTTATGTTATTAAATTTGATATTAAAAAATATTTTAATAGTATTAATAAGGATATTTTATTTAATATTATCAAGCATAATATTAAAGATAAAAAAGTTCTTGAAATAACTAAAATTATTATATTTGAAAATAGTTATTTTAATGGTATTCCCATTGGTAATTATACCTCACAATATTTTGCAAATATTTATTTAAATGAATTAGATTATTACATAAAAAATTATTTAAAAATTAAATATTATATTAGATATATGGATGATTTTATTATTATTGTTGATTCTAAAATAAAGGCAAAAGAAATATTTAATAATGTTAAAATATTTTTAAAAGATAAATTAGAATTAGAATTAAATAATAAAAGCCGCTATTATAGAATAAATAAAGGGATTGATTTTTGTGGATATAAAGTATATAAAGATTATATTTTAATTAGAAGAAGATGTAAGAAAAAAATTATTAAAAAGATTAAGTTATGGAATCGTTTATATAAAATAAATAGATTAAAATATAAAAAATTTTTATTGAGTTATAATAGTTTTTTAGGGCATATAAGTCATGGTGATTGTTTTAAATTTAAAGAAAAAGTAGAATCGTTAATATTTTTTTTAAATAATTAAATAAATTTAATATTAATATAGACAAATTAAAAAAAATGCACTATAATTTATTTGTAAATGCGAAGAAAAAAGTAGTGATTATTATTTTTTAGAGAGTTAGCGGGTGGTGAAAACTAATAAATAGTAATAAAAAACTTGTTTATTAGCTGATGATCGGGTAATTCCGTTATAAATAAGAGTATAAACAAGGATGGTAACCCGTATTAACGCTCCTTAAATGGATGCGTTTTTTTCTTAAGGAGGAAAAATATGGAAAATGTTAAATTTATTTTAATTCAATTTTTTATTGCGTTTATATTGGTATATTTATTAGAATATATAATATTAGTTAGAAAGAATAAGGAATTAGATAGCACTAAGAAGTTGCCTACAGAAGTTGAATATATAGTTAGGGTATATAAAATTAATCTTAGTAAGATAGATTATTATAAATTGATAAAAACTTTATCTTTTACTAATACTTTTATAATCGTTCTTGTTTTTACGGTAGTATCTAATATAATTGTGGGAACAATATGGCAATTACTTATTGGATTTGCGTTATTATGTATATTAATACTAGTTATATATGGTTTAATTGGTCGACGTTATAAAGAAATGAGTGATAAGAATGTATAATTTTATTAAAATTGAAAAAAAATGGCAAAAGTATTTTGAAGAAAATAAAATATTTAAAGCCGAAAATAATAGTTCTAAGGAAAAATATTATATTTTAGTTGAATTTCCATATCCATCTGGAAATGGGCTTCATGTGGGACATGTTAGGAGTTATTCGGCTTTAGATGCAATGGCTAGAATGAAAAGAATGCAAGGATATAATGTTTTATTTCCAATGGGAATGGATGCTTTTGGTTCTCCTGCTGAACAATATGCTATTAAAAATAAAGTCAATCCTCAAGTGTGCGTTGATTTAAATGTTAATGTTTTTACATCGCAAATGAAAAAAATGGGTTATTCTTTTGATTGGGATAGATTAATTGTGACATCTGATCCTAAATATTATAAATGGACGCAATGGCAATTTATTAAGTTTTTTAATTCTAATATGGCTTATAAAGCGGAAAAAGAAATTAATTGGTGTCCAAAATGTAAAACAGGCTTATCTAATGAAGATGCCGCCGGTGGAATTTGTGAACGATGTGGATCTAAGACTGAGAAAAAACTAAAAAATCAATGGATGCTTAGGATGACTAAATATGCTGATCGTTTATTAGAAGGATTAAATGAAACTGATTTTATTGATAGAGTTAAATTAGCTCAAATAAATTGGATAGGAAAAAGTGTTGGGGCTGAAGTGAAATTTAAAATTAGAGAAACTAATGATGATTTAATTGTTTTTACAACTAGACCAG
Organism: uncultured Muribaculaceae bacterium; assembly: GCA_964454255.1. Classification (GTDB taxonomy): domain Bacteria; phylum Bacillota_I; class Bacilli_A; order RF39; family UBA660; genus CAYVSY01. The sequence goes on along the minus strand of CAYVSY010000011.1, from coordinate 17,349 downwards.
ATACTTTATTTGGAGTTACGTTTATGGTTATATCACCGGAACATTCTTATTTAAATAAATATAAAGCCCTAATAAAAAATATTGATGAAGTTATGACTTATCAAAAAAAATCTAAAGAAAAAACAGAAATTGAAAGAACTGATGAAACAAAAGAAAAAACAGGTGTTAAATTAGATGGATTAAGTGCTATTAATCCTATTAATGGTAAAAATATCCCCATTTTTATATCTGATTATGTTTTAGCTAATTATGGAACTGGCGCAATTATGGCGGTTCCTGCTCATGATGAAAGGGATTATGCTTTTGCGAAAAAATTTAAGATAGATATTATTCCCGTTATTGAAGGAAAGACTGATGGTCCTTGGACTGGTGATGGGAAAATTATTAATTCTGATTTTTTAAATGATATTGATAATAAAAAAGAAGCTATCGATAAAATGCTTTCTTATTTAGAAAAAAATAATATTGGTTCTAAAACGACTAATTATCGTTTACAAGATTGGATTTTTTCAAGACAAAGATATTGGGGAGAACCAATACCGATGATTTATTGTGAAAAATGCGGTTGGGTTCCTGTTAAAGAAAGCGATTTGCCCGTTGAACTTCCAAAAGTAGAATATTATGAACCAACAGAAAATGGAGAAAGTCCATTAGCTAATATTTTAGATTGGGTTAATACAACATGCCCAAAATGTGGTGGTCACGCTACTCGTGAAACGGATACGATGCCTAATTGGGCCGGTAGTTCGTGGTATTATTTAAGGTATATGGATCCTCATAATGATTCGTCGTTCGCAAGCCCAGAAGCATTAAAATATTGGGGAATGGTAGATTATTATAATGGTGGAATGGAACACGCTGCAAGACATTTATTATATGCTAGGTTTTGGCATGAATTCTTATATGATCAAGGTTTGGTTCCAACCAGAGAACCATTTAAAAAAAGAGTGGCTCATGGTATGATTTTGGGTGAAAATGGTGAAAAAATGAGTAAATCACGAGGTAATGTTGTAAATCCTGACGATATGGTTCAATCATATGGAGCCGATAGCCTAAGAACATACGAATTATTTATTGCTGACTATGAAAAAGATGCTTCATGGAGCGAAACTGGATTAAATGGATGTAAGAGATTTATTGATAAAGTATATCGTTTAAAGGAAAAAGTAATTTCTAATAATGAATATACGATTGATTTAGAAAGTTTAATTCATAAAACAATTAAAAAAGTAACTAATGATATTACTAATATGAAATATAATACAGCTGTATCAGCTTTAATGATTTTGACAAACGAATTAGATAAAAAAGAACATATTAGTAAAAAAGATTATAAAACATTATTACTACTTTTAAATCCTATTGCTCCTCATGTAACAGAAGAATTAAATGAAATATGTGAATTAGGAGATAAATTACATATTTGTTCATGGCCTATATATAATGAAGAAAAAACTATTGATAAGGAAATTGAAATAGGTGTTCAAGTTAATGGAAAATTAAGAGGTTCAATTGTTATAGAGAATGATATGGATTCTAAAGAAGTAGAAAGTATTGCGATTAATAATGAAAATATTAAAAAATATATTGGTAATAATATAATTAAAAAAATTATAGTTATTCCTAATAGAATAGTAAATATTTTAATTTAGAGGTAATTAGTATTACTTCTTTTTTTAACAAATATTGTAATTATACTTGTATAATTTCTTTTTATTTATTATAATGAATATATGAAAGTAGATGATAAGATGAAAAATAATAAAGGATTTACACTAGTTGAATTACTTGCGGTAATTGTTATATTGGTCGCTATTATATCAATTGCGATTCCATCAATTACTTCTTCAGTTGAAAGAACTAAAGATAAAGAATATAATGCAAAGGTAGATTTGATAAAAGCGGCTGCTGAAGTCTATGTTAGCAATCATAAAAATGCTATTGTGACATCTGGAATATGCTATATTAATGTGACTCAATTAATCACCGATGGTGTTGTTGCGGCTAAAAATATAATAGATCCAAGAAGTTCAAATAATCAATCAATTACTGGTTTTGTAGCTTATAATGCTAGTAATAAAACGTATAACTTTGGCACTACAAACGGCACTCTTTGCATACCAGAATGAGGCAATAAATGAGAAAAAAAATAATTATTGAAGCTGTTGAAAATGAAAAACAAAAACAAGGTCGTATTATTAAAAATAGATTTTTTGAATGGGGACTTTACATGGTCGGGTATAGCTTGGTTTTAATAATTATGGCTATATTATTTAAATCATTATATATATCCAATGAATATTATGGATTATATGCTCTTTTAGGAGCAATTATAATATATATATTAAATCAAACAATAAAACCTATTTTATTTTATATAACATTGCCGCTTACAAGCATTAGCATGGGACTATTTTATCCTCTTATTAATGTTTTAATTCTTTATATAACTAGTTTTATATTAGGCGATAAATTTGTTATAAAGGGTATCTTTATTCCATTTATTATGGCTATATTAATATCGTTTATGAATGTTTTAATGGAAGGATTGGTAATAAAACCCATTATAAAAAGGAGCAAAAAAAATGAGTAATGTTTTAATTGATTTTGGTGTGTTTAAAATTTATTGGTATTCATTTTTAATATTAGTAGGTGTCACAATTGGCATCTTTTTAGCCGTCAAAGAGGGAAGAAGATGCACTTTAGGCGGAACGTATATAAGTGATTTATGTTTTTATATAATTCCTATTGCTGTATTGGGTTCAAGATTGTATTATGTTATATTTAATTTTGAAATATATAAAAACAATTTGATTGATATATTAAAAATATGGGAAGGTGGACTTGCGATATATGGCGGTGTTATTGCCGCTATGATATTTATTTATTATTATGCAAAAAAATTAGAAAAAAATCCATTAAAAACATTAGATGTTTTATGTCCTAGCTTAATATTAGGACAAGCAATAGGAAGATGGGGTAACTTTTTTAATCAAGAAGCTTATGGTATTGAAACTACTAGAGAATTATTAGAAAGCAGTCATATTCCAAATTTTGTGATTGATAATATGTATATAGATGGAACATATCATCTACCAACATTTTACTATGAATCATTGTGGTGTTTAGTTGGTTTTATAATCCTAATGATTATCAGATATTTTATTAAAAATAATAAAGTTGGATTGCAAACATTTATATATTTTATTTGGTATGGAATAGGAAGAATTATTATAGAAGGATTAAGAACTGATAGCTTGTATATTGGCACATTTAGAGTCAGTCAAATTGTATCAATCATATTAATAATAATGGGAATAATTGGCTTAGCATTTATTAAAAAAAATGATTTATACTTTCAAAAAAAAGAGGCTATAGATGAAAAAATATGATGTTACCATAATTGGCTCGGGTGTTACGGGAATGAGTGCAGCTCTTAATTTAAAAAGGGCTGGTATTAATGTATTAGTTATTGAGAATGGTCCGCCTGGTGGACAAATAAATAGAACTTCAACGATTGAAAATTACCCAGGTATTATAATTGATGGACCTAGTTTGGCTTATAATATGTATAAACAAGTTACTGATATAAATACGGATTATTTATTTGATAATGTCCTAAAAGTGATAAAACAAAAAAGAACCATCATAATTGAAACCAAAAAAGAGACAATAGTGACTAAATATTTAATAATTGCATCAGGCAGATCACCTAAAAAATTGGGAATAAAGTCATATGATAAATATGAAGGAAGCGGAATAAGCTACTGTGCTATATGTGATGGTTCATTATATAAAAATAAAAATATAGTTGTTGTTGGTGGTGGAGCCGTCGCCATTGAAGAAGCTATTTATTTATCTAATATATGTAATAAAGTAACTATCATTAATCGGAATAATAAATTTAAAGATAACATTGATAAACTTTCATTAAATAAAATTAGTTCGACTAAAAATATAGATATATTATTTAATACAGAAATAAAAAATATAACTAAGATAAATGAGAAGTTTGAATTAACCTTAAATAATAAAGAAATAATAAAAGTAAATGGAATATTTGTATGCATTGGATATGTTCCCAACACATCATTTATTGATTGCGATAAAGATAATGAATATATATTAGTTAATAAAAACTATGAAACAAATATCAAAAGAATATATGCTGGTGGTGATGTTATAAAAAAGGATATGTATCAAATTGTAAGCGCCGTTTATGATGGAAGTATCATTGCGAATAAAATTCAAAAACTATTGTCAAATCATTGACAAAGGAATAACAAAAATATATAATTATAATAGAGGTGGACTGTATGTTAGAGTTTGAGTATAAAAATGCAGAAATTGACAATAATTTAGATCTTTATATTGGATATTCAAAATTAATAAAAAAACAAGGAATATCAAAAAATGAAGTGACCAATAGTATTAATAGAATGAGTAATTTATTAATGGAAATGTCAAAAGCATCAGAAAAAATATATAATCAAAATTTACAAGAATTAATTAATAAAGAAAGTGTCTCTTTAGAAGATGAATTAAAAAAATTAGATAGTTTAAAGAGAATCGTTAAAAGTTATGAAAATAATGTAAAAAAGAATGTTGAGTATCATGAATTAATTTCGGGTGTAAAAGTAGAATTGAAAATAAAAGGCATTAATGACGAAAAACGTTATGAAGAAAGAATTAAAATTATTAGAGATTATAAAAAAAGACTAGCTAAAATTGATGAATTGGAAGAAAAAAGAGCTAATGCTGTAGTTGATTTAACAGCTACCAACAAATCAATTTCTACCAGTCATCAAAAAAATGTCGAAGATGAAAATCAATTAACTAGTAATTTTAATAAATTGTTTGAAGATGATAATATTTTAAAACTAGATGCCGAAAAAGTTGAAAAAGATTATGAAAACGCAAAATTACTTTTAGATAACGCTCGTTTTATTACTGAAAAAGCTAAAACATCTGAAGAAGAAAAAGAAGCATCAAAGAATTTAGATTTTTCAGAAAACAAATATAATGAATGCTATGGATTGTTTTTGAAATTTCAATTATTTAAAGAAAATAGTATTGTTTCAGTAAATGATATTGAATATGAACAAAAACTATTAAGAATGAAAAAAGTTCTTGGTCAATTAGAACAAGTTAATTCAGCTGATAAATATTTATTAATATATAAAGAACGTTTATCAGAAATTGATATTAATATAAATAAAATTAGGCTACAAAAGATTGATATTGAAAGAGAAAAAACAATAACTAAAGATATTGAAATCACGGATACTGAACTTGAAAAACAAAGAAAACAAAACAATTCAGAAAAAGTTCAAAAAGTTGTCGGTCCATTTGTTAATAAAAAAGAATTAGAAGAAGAATCTATTATTGAAGATGTTAAAAATGTCGATTTAAATAACATGTGGCAAGAAAATTTAGAAAAACTTAATTCGGCTACAATAGATTCAGTTGATAATGATACAATAAAAATCGATGAACCTAAAGAAATTGAAATAGAAGAAAAAAAAGTTAAAGAACCAGAATATAATCTAACTTCAAATGTTGTTCCCGAAGGAATTTCTACTGAAGAAATACTTAATTCAGCTGAAAGCGATGTTCAAGGTTATGATAATGCGGCTGGTGTCTACGATGAAGATACGGCTTACATTATTAAACTTGAAGAAATTAATAATTTACCATTAGCTAATAAAACATCTGAAACTATTTCTAATAAACCAATTGAAGAAAAAAATAATGAGATAGAAAAACCTAAAGACGGACCTATGATCTTAGATGATAATCCAACTATTGTTTTAACAAGAGAAGAATTAAAAGACATGGAAATAATAAATCCAAACACTATAATTGACAAAAATTCAGCAACTACAGAATTGAAAATGAGTATTTTCGATTCTAGTGATAAACTAAAAGCTTGGTGGAATAATATGCTAAATAAAATATTTGTTACTAAACCACATACTTTAACAAAAGGAGGCAATTAATATGGAATATGCCGTAAATGATGTTATTGAACTTGCTAATAAAGAAAAATATGTAATTGCTGATGTGGTTTTTACAAATAATAAAAAATATTATTATATTATTAGCGTAAATGAAGAAAGTAATAATATAACTGGTAAATGTAAAATAATTACTATTGATAAAGATAACAATAAAGATATTATTAATATTATTACAAATAAAGAAGAACTAACAATTATTGCTCCTTTATTTGCGAGTCATTATGCATAGGGATTGAGGTGGAAGAATGAATGAATTAAGAAAAGAAGAAGAATTGTTAAACGTTACATTTGATGTATTAAAGAAAAAGGTTAGTATTTTAATATCTGAAAAAAACATTTCTGAAGAAGAATTAGATAATCTTTATAATAAGTTGCATGAATTAGATGATAAAAAAGAAGAAATATTTCAAGAAGAAGTTAAATATATGTCTACTTCCGCAACAACATTAGATAAAGAAAAGGAACGTTTAGAAACTTTAATCAGAATTATTGAAAATAGAATATTAGATCAAAAGAATATTTATTCAGAATATGCCGAAGCTGTAGGAAAAGAATTAAAACCTACACCAAATGAAGAAAGAATTAGCGATTTAACTAGTTTAAAAAACAGATTGAAAGCTATTGATGAGTTTATTAATCATAGAACTGAACTAAATAAATTAAACGCCTTAATTGAAGATGATAAAACTAAACTTAGTGTTGCTGTATCTCGCAAAAAAGAATATGATAATATTAATTTAGATTTAAATGGTGAATTGTATGCATGCTTTTCTTCCATAGTAAAGGAAAGAATTAGTCAACAAGAAACACTAAAAGTAAAGAATCAATTATATTCAGAGTTTTATAACAAATTATTACAAAGACAATTAAGTGAAAATGAAATTAATGATATAAAACGTCAAGTTAAAATTTATTCAGAAACTTTAGTTGTTTATAAAAAAATAAATAATCCAGAAAACGATGACATCATTAGAAGAAAAAGTTTTCAATGTTATGAAGCTAAAGAAAAGTTACTATTATTAGATATATATAATGAAATTCTTATAAATGATTCTAATAATGGTATTATGACAGATAAAAGAAAGAAAATTGGTTGTGCTTTAAAAGAAATAAGAGAAATGCGTCGTAATTACAACGTTTCTAAAGAAATTTTATATGATAATTTTGAAAAAGCCATTGATGAACAAATTGAAAAAATTTCTGTTCAATCACAAAATGAAGCTAATATTGATTTCTTAAATAGCACTATTAGCAACAATCAAAATAAAATTGAAACTCTAAAATTAAAAATGAATACTGGTCCAATTGTAAGTATACTACAAGGATTTAATAGAAATATTCTTGTTGAAGAGGAAGCGTCTGAAAAAAATAATAATACTATAATATCAGAGCCAACAAATGATAGCTCAATAATTAATGATGATACTGAAAAATATGGAAGAGTTAGATAAACTTTTTAGATTGTAGATAAACCTCGTGTTAAAAAAACATGGGTTTTTTTTTGTTTTTGAAAATTTGTCATCTTTGAAGTAGAAACACCTATGGGTAATAAAGTCCAAGTTTATGATATTGAAAGATGTATTGTGATATTTATTAAATATAAAAAAAGAATGATTTCTGAACATGTTAAATAGGGTATTAAAGAATATTTAAAGATAAAGAATAAAAACTTAATCAATCTTTCTATGTATGCTAAATAATATTGCATATGAAGAAACAATTAAAAGTTTAGAGAAAATAATAAGCGTTTTAGAATCAGTATTAATATAATAGATATATATATAAAATAATAAATAATAAAAAAATTGTTGGAAGTTTAAAAAATAAACTTTTTTTCTTTGACAATTTATTATAATAATGATATTATACATGTTAGTTGGGGTGAAAATATGAAGAAATTTATTATTAAAATTAGTATAACATTAGTGACAATCTTACTTCTTATCTTAATTTATTTCTCTATCTTTAATCAAAATAAAAAACAAGAACCTAAAGAAATTGTTGTAATTAATGTCTTGGATGTCGTAAGTAATACATATAAATGCACTAATAATCCAGTTGAAATTACGGTGACAGGTGAATCAAATAAAGGTTCCATTGTATCTTATTCATATGATGATGGTGAAACTTGGACTGAAAAATCAAAATACACAAGTTCAATAAATAAAAAAGTTAATATCAAAATAAAAGATGAACTAAATAATGTTAGTTCAACTTATGTATATAATATAACTAATATTAATGATAGTGACCCTGTTATAACATTTCCTATTATGACGGAAATAAAGCAAGGAGAACAAATTGATTTAACCAAGAATGTTATTGCTAACGATAAATGCACTGGTAGACCATTAAAGGTAGATATTAACCCTAGTTCTATTAATACTAATACGAGCGGAGAAATATCAATTGTTTATACCGTTACAGGAACTAATAATAAAATAATTACCAAAACAAGGCATATTTTTATTAACTAAGATCTTTTTTTTATCCAAATTCTCAAGGCAATAATTAAATGAATAATAATAAAAATTAATCTAACATATGGTAAATAGTAAAATGACCAATTATTAAAACCGGTATTATTATCAAAAATATAAATTGATAATATTAGAATGACAAAAGAAACAATAATTTTAATTATTTTATTATCTTTTTTAATAATATTTGAAATGTAATAAATAGTTGTAGTGTTAACTAAAAATAATCCAAGTATCCACTGTATGTTTAATATATTTTCTAATCTATCTAAAAAATTAAATAAATTAATTCGCTTTAAAACAATATATTCGGGGTATTGATATATTTGTGATAATTCTAATCCTAATGTTGCCATTGTAATTGAAATTGTAAAAAACATGAATATTATACTTATTATGTAAAATATTGATAAAGTTTTATTAAACTTATTTTTATCAATAATTTTATTTTTGGGAATAGATAAAAGTAAAAAAATAGGTGAAATATTTAATGTAATTAAATGAAAAGCTCCTTTCAAAGATGGTGTTATTCCAAATTCTAAAAATGGTTTTAAATTATTAATATCTATTTCTGTCGTAAGACCAAATACAGCTGTTAAATACAATATAACATTAATTACCAAAAGTATTAACGATACTCTAGATATTGTTTCAATACCTTTAATATTTATGTAAATACATAATAATGTGAATAATAATCCAACTACTATTAAAGGGGTTTCTGATAAAAACTGTGATACAATAAAATTTGTGAGATTATACATAGCATTAATACCAATTAGTAATGCAATTATAATGAAAATAATATTTAAAAACTTCCCAAATATTGGACCAAATATATAAATATTTAATTCTGAAATTGTTTTATTTTCATCAAAACTAGAAATATATAATAAAAGACCTAATATAATTATTCCTACAATACCAGCAATAAGAACACTAATATATGCATCTCTACCAGCTGTTTTTATTATAGAAAATATTCCTATACCTATAAAAGAAGACATTGTTATTATAATAAGCATACTACCAAGTTGAAGCGAATTAATTTTATTTTTCATTTTTAATCACCTCCAAAATATTTCCTTTTGAAAGTAGAGTAATATCAACTTTAACATTAAACTTTAATTCTTTTAAATATTTACTATCCCATTCATCTTTAATAGAATTGTAAAATTTTAAATTATTTCTATAAAATAAATCTTCAAATCCAAAAACATCTGAATTATATTTATTAATAATAGAGTTTATTGTTTTTATAATATTATCTTCTATTTTTTTATTAACACTTGATTCTAATTCTTCAATAACACTATCTTTTGTTAAATCAACATTACAATATATTTCGGTAATATTAGCTTCGCTTTTAACATTAATATCAATATCTAAAGAATTATTTTTAGTATTTAATTTTGTTTTTAATCCAACAATCTCTAATGACATATATTTATCTTTATCACATTCGTAAGTAATAATAGTATTTTTTAAAACATTTTTAATAATACTTAGATAAATACTTTCTTCACTATTTAAATATCCTAACAATTTATCATCTTCAAAAACACCCATTTCTGATAAAATAATTTTTGTCTCAGGAGCAGAATCTTCAATATTATCCAATTTTTCACCATGATTTTCTGAACCAACAATAGAAACAGTAGGTAAACTTATTTCCATTTTATTATTTAAATATAATTCCATTAATCTTTCATAAGTTATTTTTTCACTAATACCATAAAATTCACTATCGGCAATTAAAGATTCATAAATATGAGTAGCCGAAATTTCTTCAATTGGTGTAAGAACTTTTAAAACTTTTTCGGCAGTAGTCCCTTTTGCAATTAAAGTAAGATAATTTTTTCGTGATTCAGGATCTCTAAAAAATATATCAAAAGAATCATGTAAACCCTCTTTAGTAATATTTTCTCCAAAAATTAGTATTTGAACATGATTGGCATACGTCCTTTTAGGTGAAACTAAAAGTAATTTTCGAAAAGCTTCTTGAATCGTTTCTCCAGCGGCAGTATAAGTTATAATTTTAGGAGTTGATGAATTAGTTGAATCAGTATTACTTTTTTTAGCATTTACTGTTTGTGCTGTTATTACATAATTATCTCCAACTTTATCAAGCCCAACACCGATTGTTATAGCTAAATCGTTTAATTCCCTATAATTCCAGCACCCGCTTAATAAAATAATAAAACAAATGCATAGTCCTATTTTAATTTTCATCATCGACACTCCTTTGTTTTACTAAATTATCTGATAAAAAAGGTTCTCTTCTTCCTTGGAGTTTTGTTTTAAATTTTATAATACTATCTTTTAATCCAGCTTTGACTGTCGGGACATAAGGTAATAAATAAGGTTTTCCAAATGACTCTAAGCTTGCCATTTTAATAAAAAATAATATTAAAACGATAACTACTCCAACAATGCCCATAAATGATGCGCCCAACATAAATAAAAAACGATACCATCTAAGACCATTAACAAGCTCTGTTTCAACAAATAGTAGGGAACAAATTGAAGTTGTAGCAATTACAATAATCATAATAGGTGAAACAACCCCAGCATTAACTGCGGCATCTCCTAATATTAATGCTCCAACGATGGATAAAGAACTCCCGGTCCAACTAGGAACTCGCAAATCACTTTCTCGTAGTATTTCAAAGGCTACTACCATTATAAATGCTTCAAAAAAAGCTGGAAAAGGGACACCATTTCGTTGCATAGAAAAATTAATTAATAACTCTGTTGGAATTATTTCTTGATTATAAGTAATTAAAGCAATATAAACAGCAGGTGTCAATAAAGAAATAAAAAAAGCTATATATTTTAATATTCTTATAAATGTTACATTCATCCCTTTACCATATAAATCATCTGTTGTTTTAAAAAAATCATTTAAAAATCCAGGAATAATCAAAACAAATGGTGAGTTATCAATCACAATAACAATTTTACCCTCTAACAAAGACAAAGAAGCTAAATCAGGACGTTCGGTTGTAAGAGTAGTGGGAAAAACACTTATACCTTCGGCCTGAATTAGATTTTTAATTGTTCCGATATTTATAATGCCATAAATATCAATTTTTTTTAATTTTTTAACAACTTCATCAACTAATTCTTTTTTTACAATCCCATTTATATATAATACACCAACATGAGTATTGGTGTATTTTCCAATATCCATTTCGTCAATCCACAAATCGTTTGTTTTAATTCGTTTCTTAATTAATCCAATGTTTTTTTGATAATCTTCAATGAAAGCATCTTTAGGACCTCTAATAGTGTTTTCAGTAGATGGCGTATCAACACTTCTAGATAAATTACCTTTTGTTTCTAAAACTAAGTAATTTGATTCACCATCTACAATAATTATACAAAATCCTTTGTGTAAATATTTACATAATTCATCATATGTTTTAATTTCTTTATATTTAAAATTACTAATATTGTTTTTAATATCATTATATAAATTAGATGTTTTATTTGAACCAATATAATTTAAACTTCTAATAATAAAATCACTAACTTTATCGGATGATATTAAAGGTTCATTATAGATAATATAAATCGATTTGCCATTAATTTTCTTATGGCGATAAATAATATCACTTGAATTATTGGTTTCTTGTTTTAATCTATTAATTATTTCCATATGTCACCTAATTTCCAATAATATTATGAGCTAATATTATTGGAAATATTTATTAAATTTGATATAATATAAAAGAAGTTGGTGAACTATGAATAAAACACATGAAGTTTTAATATATGATAATGATAATATGGGAAATGGAATCACTAAAATTAATAATAAAATATGTTTTGTTAAAGCATCATTAAAAGATGAAAGATTATTAATTAATATTGTTAAAGAGTCAAAAAAATATAGTTTTGGGGAAATACTAAAAATATTAGAACCATCAAAAGAAAGAACAAAAATAAAATGTCCTTATTATAATGATTGTGGTGGCTGTTCGTTTCTCCACACCAATTATCAAAATGAATTAAAGCTAAAAGAAAATTATGTTAATAAATTATTTAATACTAATAAAAAAATAAATTATTTAAATGAATATAATTATCGTAACAAAGTAACACTCCATGTCAAAAATAATAAAATAGGTTTTTATAAAGCAAAAACAAATGATTTAATTGAGATAGATAATTGTTTACTATTAAATGATAAAATTAATGAAATAATTAGTGTTATTAAAACAATAAATTTGAAAGAAATTAATAAAATTATTATTAGATATGCCGTTAATACCAATGAAATGATTATTAGTTTTGATGGAATAATTGCTAACCAAGATATTAATCTTATAACTAAAAATAAATATGTTAAATCAATATATAGTTGTTTTAAAAAAGTATATGGGTCCGATTATATAATTGAAACGATTGGAAAAACTAAATATGCTATATCACCTAATTCATTCTTTCAAGTTAATACCAAAATGATGGTTAAGCTGTATGATGAAATAAAAAAAATCAATAAATATCACTCCAAACTTTTGGATTTATATTGTGGAATTGGTTCAATAGGCATATATTTACACGATGAATATGATTATATATGCGGTATTGAAATAATTGAATCTGCAATAAAAGATGCTAGAAATAATATTAAATTAAATAATATAAAAAATATAGAATTTTTTTGTGAAGATGCAGGAAATAGAAAAGATAATTTTGAGACTATTATTGTTGACCCACCACGAAATGGACTTAATAAAAAAGTCATCGAAAATATATTTCAAATAAAGCCCAAGCAAATAATTTATGTTTCTTGTAATCCTAATACTTTAAAAAGAGATATAGAACTACTAAATGGATACAATTTAATTGATATTAATTATTTTGAATTATTTCCTTGGACAAGTCATATTGAATGTGTATGTGTAATAGCACCAAATATAAAAAAACGATCATAATTAAAATTTACTTTTCAATATTTTTAATGTGTGATATAATCATATTATTAGTATAGTGAGGGAGAAATATGAAAAAGAGAAAGAAAAAGAAATCGGGGATTTTAATAATATTTATATTATTATGTCTTATTGGCATGGGAGTATATTATTTTTTCTTTAAAGGTGAGAACTTTTTACTAAAACAAAAAAATTTTGATTTAATTCAATTTAAAGAGGTTAACATAAATGAAATCGATAATGATTATAAATTAGATATAGAAGAAGATACAAATGAATATTTTAAAGAAAATTTAGTTAATGTATATGGTAAGGGAATTAGTTTAACAAGTTCTAATATTGATATGAATGTTCGTGCTATATTTTATCTACAGGAAATGTTCAAAGATTTTAAAAATAATAATATTACCGATTTAATAATAAGAAGAGGTTATGTAATGTGTATGGTAGGTCTTACAAGTTGTGTTCAAGATCATAGAACTGGTTACGATATTGATGCTCAAATTAATAAAAATGCCATGACTGACTTTGCTGGATATGATTCTGGTGATTATATGATAGAAAACAGCTATAAATATGGTTTTGTTTTAAGGTATCCTAAAAAGGATCACTATGAACCATGGCACTATCGTTATGTTGGCATTGATAATGCTTTTGTAATAAAAAAGATGAACTTAACAATTGAAAAATATGTTGACAAATTAAATGTTGATACAATATATCAAATTAAAGAACTAGGTAGTTATGTATATAAAACAAGTGGTGGAGATAAAATTAAAGTTCCATCTAATATAAAATATGAAATAAGCAGCGCCAAAGATAATACATATATTATTAATTTTAATCTTAATCAAGATAGTTCGTTAAGAGAAATTAATTCTATTGAGACATCAACAAAATCATTGTCAGATATAAAATTAAACTATGAATTAATATTAGTTAATAATTCTAATAATTTAAAAGTAAATTTATCCAAAAATGATTTGATAAAATTAGGGGTTAATGTCACAACTGAAACTAAAGAAACATTTTTACTCAATACTAATGCGGCAGAAAATATTAGTAGTTTTATTGACGCTGCTAACGAAATATCAGAAAAAACAGTATATGTGACTAGTTCATATCGAACCGAAAAGGCTCAAACTAAAATATATAATGAGGCAACTGATAAAAACTTGGTTCAAAAAGCTGGCGCCAGTGAACATCAAACTGGATATGCAACCGATATAATGATAAGCAAAACTAAAAATGCTACTCAAGGATCTTCATTTGAAGGATTATGGTTAATTAACAATGCGTATAAATATGGCTATATTTTAAGATATCCTAAGACAAAAGTAGATATCACCAACATATCATACGAACCATGGCATTTTAGATATGTTGGATTAATTCATGCCAAATACATGGAAGAACACAACTTAACTTTAGAAGAATATATTAATAGTTTTGAAACGAATAAGTTTTATGAATTGAAAGATGGTTCTAATACATATAACATATACAAAGTTAAAAAATCAGATTCAAATATCAAAGTAGGTAGTTGGACGGATGTATATTATATTAATGGAGAAGAATACATAATCGTTGATAAAGTAAAATAAGTGTCGGAAATACGAAAGTATTTCTTTTTCTTTTTTTAAATGATATAATTAACAATGTAGGTGATAAAATGAAAAAGCATAAAGAAAAATTAAAAAAGAAGATAAGCGAAACCTTTAAATTATTAAAATATAATAGTATAAAAATAATTATTAAGATTAAAAATAAGTTCAAACGAAAAGAAGAGATGTATTCCTTTAAAGAAGTTTTAACCGTTATGATATTTTCTTTAGCTCTTGGCTTGATTGCAATGTTTGGCTTTATGAATATAATGACAGGAGGAAATAATTTTACATTAAGTAAAAATTTTAATAAATTGATAGAAACATATAATACTATTATAAATAATTATTATGGTGATATTGATAAAGAAAAACTAATCGATAACGCTATTGCAGGTATGTTGGATGGTATTTCCGATCCATATACAGCTTATACCGACACTAACGAAACCAAAATATTTTTAGAAAGAGTTCGAGGCAACTATTCTGGTATTGGTTGTGAAATATCAATGACCGCTAAAAAAGAAATAATAATTGTCAACGTGTTTGAAAATAGTCCAGCATACAATGCAGGCTTACAACCTGGAGATATAATAATAGAAATAGATGGTTCTGATTATACAAATAAAACATATACAGAAGCATCTGATTATATAAAAAATAAATCTACAAATGTTATTAAAATCAAAATTAAGAGAAATAGCGAAGAAAAAGAAGTAGAATTAAATAAAAAAACTGTTAATATTCCATCAGTATATAAAAAAGTATATGAAAAAAATAATAAAAAAATAGGATATATCTATATATCAATTTTTTCCAGTATCACTGATACTCAATTTTTTGAAACCTTAAATAGTTTAGAAAAAGAAAATATTGATAGTTTAATAATAGATGTTAGAGATAATAGTGGCGGATATTTAAACGTTGTAACTAATATACTAAATGATATATTAGAAAAAGACAAAATTATATATCAATTAGAAGATAAAGAAGGAACAACTATTTATAAGTCAACATCAAAAAAACATAAAAAATATCCTATCACCGTATTAGTAAATAAAAACAGTGCCTCAGCATCAGAAATATTAGCTTCAGGAATAAAAGAAAGTTATAACAATGGAATCGTTATAGGCGTTAATACTTATGGTAAAGCAACTGTTCAACAGACAATGGATTTACCAGATGGTAGCATGTTAAAATATACTATTCAAAAATGGTTAACACCTAATGGAAATTGGTTGAATGAAATCGGTGTTGAACCAAATATAAAAATAGAATTAAATAAAGAGTATTATTCAAATCACACTGATGAATTTGATAATCAACTCCAAAAAGCATTGGAAATAATGTCAAATGATTAGACACAATTAAAATATGTGTCTTTTTTATCTGAAGAAAATGTCTAAAACTTTAAAAAATGTTGTATAATATAAACACGAGTGAGAGGAAGTTATTGTATGAATGAAATAAAAAAAGGAGATAAATTAGAAATTCATTGCTACAAACATAATGGTAAACTTCATAGGCAATGGGATGAAGCGGTTGTTTTAGAAATAACCGAAGATTACATTGTATTTGGAAATAATAAAACTAATGTAGTTGATAGTGATGGAAAAGTATGGAAAACTAAAGAACCGGCTATATTGTTTTTCTTTAAAAACAGATGGTTTAACATCATCGGACAATTAAAAGAATATGGAATATATTATTATTGCAATATTGCCACCCCATATTTGATAGACGATAACGTCATTAAATATATAGATTATGATTTGGATCTAAGAGTTTTTCCTAATGGTAGTTTTAAAATATTAGATAGTGTTGAATATAAATATCACAAAAAACAAATGCATTATTCAAATAGATTGGATTTTATATTAAAATATGAATTAGCTAATCTAATAGATATGGTTCGATTTAAAGAATCGCCATTCAACAAAGAAACAATAGAAGAATATTATAAAAAATATGAAGAAATGATAAAAAAGTGTTCATAAAAACATAAAACAGCATATAATAGACATGTAGGAAAGAGGAAAAGACCTTTAAAAACAGCATTTTTACAAGGGAAAATGACAAAAAACAACAAAATACACAAAAAAATAAAAAAAAATTAAAAAAAGTGTTGACATCCGATTTTTTATTTGTTATATTATTAATGCACTTGAGAAAATAGGTGCACAAATGAAAGATTTGTTCTTTGAAAACTGAGCAAAACGTTACTTTGAGTAGCTAGGAACATAAACAATACAAACGAACAAAAAATTTTTTTTTGGAGAGTTTGATCCTGGCTCAGGATGAACGC
>CAYVSY010000010.1:12280-21744 GCA_964454255.1 uncultured Muribaculaceae bacterium | reverse complement strand
GTATATAATATTTTTATTATTTTGTAAACTAATAGGCTACATTAAGAGGAAAACTAGACAAAATGAAAAAAATACTTTATAATGATTAAGTTAATTCTTTTATTTTCGCGAAAGGAGAAAAAATGAAATTTAATAACATTGATACAAAAATATTCGCTTTGGGTGGACTTGGTGAAGTTGGCAAAAATATGTATGTTGTTTCTCATAATAATGAAATAATTATTGTCGATTCTGGTATTATGTTCCCTGAAGACGAATTAATGGGAATTGATTACGTTATTCCTGATTTTACTTTTTTAAAACAAAATGAAAAAAATATTAAGGCTTTAATTATTACTCATGGCCATGAAGACCATATTGGGAGTATTCCCTTTTTAATTCAAACAGTTAATATTCCTGTTATTTATGCTCCAGTTCAAGCTACTGCATTAATAAAGAAAAAATTAGAAGAAAGAAACTTAAGATATGATAAATTATATATTTATGATGAAAAAACAAAATTAAAATTTAAATTTTTTGAAATTGAATTTTTTAGAACTACTCATTCTATTCCTGATTCGCATGGTATATCTATTAAAACACCAAATGGAGTAGTAGTAATGACAGGCGATTTTAAATTTGATTGGACGCCAATTGGACCTATGTCAAATTTATATAAAATGGGAGAAATTGGTCATAATGGTGTCCGACTTTTAATGAGTGATTCAACTAATGCTGAACATGAAGGAATGTCTATTAGTGAATCTAAAGTTGATGATGCATTGAATGAAATATTTTCTAATCATATAGAAAACAGAATTATAATAGCAACTTTTGCATCTAATATTTATAGATTGAAACATATTATTGAAACTTGTCGTAAAAACAAAAGGAAAGTAGCATTATTTGGTAGAAGTATGGATACTTCTATTGAAATAGCCATGCAATGTGGATATATTAAAGATAAAAACATATTTATTTCTCAAGAAGAGGTTAATCATTATAAGCCTAGTGATGTATGTTTATTATGCACTGGTAGCCAAGGTGAACCTTTAGCGGCCTTATCTAGGATTGCGAATGGAACTCATAAACAAATTAAACTAATACTCGATGATATTGTAGTATTTTCGTCTTCACCTATTCCTGGGAATGCTTCTTCGGTATCAAAAACAATTAATCAACTTTATTTAAAAGGTGTTAAAGTATATACTAATGCAATTAGTGAAATACATACTTCTGGTCATGGTAATCAAGAAGAATTAAAACTTATGTTACGTTTAATTAATCCAGAATACTTTGCTCCTTACCATGGTGAATATAGGATGTTAAAATCTCATACAAACATTGCGATAGAATGTGGCGTGCCAAAAGAAAATACTTTTGTCTTAGAGAATGGTGATGTTCTTGTTTTAAATCAAAATGGCATAAAAAAAGAAGGAAAAGTTACTACGTCTGATGTATACATTGATGGAAATGTTATTGGAGATGTTGGTAGTGTTGTAATAAAAGATAGAAAACTAATATCAAATAATGGATTATTGGTAGTTATATATAATATTGATTGCAATAAAAATGAACTTATTGGCAAAATAAATATTACTACTAGAGGTTTTATTGTAATGAATGAAAATGAAGAATTAATTAGAAGTATTGAAAAAAAGGCTGAAACAATTATAAAAGATGCCTTAGCCTCTAAGCATATAACACAAAATGATATTAAAAATGATATTGTTACTAATTTGGCTCCATTTTTATCAGAAAAAACTGGTAGAACACCAATTATTTTACCGATTATGATGAGTATAAAGAATTCACAATAGTGAGTTTTTTTTATACACCCATTTCTATATTGTTTCTTTTATATATTTTTTTTCTAATAAAATCAATTGGTATAACACTTAAAGAAGTTAATATAACGATTATTATTTCTTTTAAACTTAATCCAAATGTCCTAAATAATGATCCACCATAATATATTAAATATAATTGAACTATAATTATAAATAATAATATAATTAAAAATATTTTATTTTTTCTTATATGAGCTAATATATTTAAACGATGTGTTCTAGCATTAAATGAATTAAATATACTTAAAAAAATAAATAGACAAAAGAAAGCTGTCATTTTGTAATCGTTATTTCTATATATTCCCTCTATAATTGGTCCTTTTAAAAAGGCAATACATATTATAGAAGAATATAATCCTATTATAATAATGGAATTTAACATATATTTATTAATAATATTATCAGTTCTTTTTTTGGGATTTTCTTCCATATATTCTAATAACGGAGGTTCATATGAGAAAGCTATTCCAGCTAATGTATCCATTATCATATTTATCCATAGCATTTGAATGACAGTAATTGGTTCAGGTATGCCAATAAAAGGACATACTAAAGAAATTATTATTGCACAGGCGTTAATTGTTAATTGGAATAAAACAAATTTTCTAATGCTTTTAAAAATAGTTCTACCAAATAAAATAGACTTAACTATTGATAAAAAATTATTATCTAATATAATTATATTGCTTGCTTCTTTGGCAACTTCAGTTCCACTTCCCATAGCAAAGCCAACATCAGCTTTTTTTAAGGCTGGTGCATCATTAACGCCATCGCCTGTCATACCTACAACAAGGTTTAATTCTTGTGATATTTTAACTAATCTACTCTTATCTTGGGGAAGACTTCTAGCTATAACTTTGATATTAAATATTTTTTCTTTTAATTCAGCATCACTCATATAACTAATTTCATCGCTAGTTAAGACTAAATCTTTTGTGGAGGTAATTAAATCTATTTCTTTTGCAATAGATACAGCCGTTTCTTTATTATCACCGGTAATCATTATAGTTGATATTCCAGCTTTTTTAGTTAATTGAATAGCTTCTCGAACTTCTTTTCTTATTTCATCTTTTATTAAAACAGTCCCAATAAAAGTGAGATTATCTATAGAATTAATATTTTTAGTCATGGTTAGAATAATAACTCTAATTCCCAAACTAGTCCAAATATTTATTTTTTCTTCAATAGCTTTTTTATTTAATAGTGGAATAGTATTTCCATTTTGATCTATTGTTTTAGTGCATAATTTAATTAGTTTTTCTGGTGAACCTTTTATGTATTTCACTTTATCTACTACAATAGATGAATATTTATTTTGACTATCAAATGGAACATGATATTCAATATTTTTATTCTTAATTGCTTCAACTTTAATAAAATTTAGTAAAGCTTTATCAGTCCAATTACCCCCTATTACTTGATTATTAACATAACTTCCTTCATTATTATATACTAATGACAATTCTATATAATTATAATATGAAGAATGTCTTTTTAAATCTACTAAACTATCATATTTATTGTTATTATAATCAACTATACCAATAACTTCTAACTCACCTTTTGTAATTGTGCCTGTTTTATCAGAAAATAATATATTTATATTACCAGCTGTTTCTATCCCAACCATTTTTCTAACTAAAACATTATTTTTAACCATTTTTTTTATATTAGATGACAAAACTAAAGCTATCATCATAGGCAATCCTTCTGGAACAGCTACTACAATAACAGTTACACTTAATGTTAAGGCGTGTAATAAATAACTTGTAATTAATGGAAAGTTAGTGATAGTTGCAATAATTTGATTATAATCAAAATTATTTTTTAAAACAATAACAGAAAATAAATAAGCTATTGATACTAAAAATGCACCGATATAACCTATTTTGCTTATTATTTTAGCTAGATTAATTAATTTTAATTTTAATGGTGATTCTATTTCCTTTTCTTGAACTTCTAATGATAGAATGCCATAAGTAGTCATATCTCCAACTTTTTTTATTAAAACTTCAGCATATCCCTTTATAACATTCATTCCTCGAAAAACATCATTATTGTTTTCATTTTTATTTTTTTCTTTTGTTTCGCCTGTTAAAGCTGAATCATCAATTATTATGGATCCATTAATAATAATTCCATCAGCTGGAATAGAATCTCCACTTGATAATAAAACAATATCATTAACAACAACTTCTTCTATTAATATTTCTTTTATTTTATTGTCTCTTCTAACCCTACACTTTATTCTTTTTGATTCAGCTTGTAATCTTTTAAAAGCTTGATTACTCCCATATTCTGAAATAGTTGAAATAAAAGAAGCAAGAAAAATGGCTAAAACAATCCCAATTGTTTCATACCAATCAAAATTTTTAAATAAAAATAATGTTTTAAGTGCTAGTGCAATTAATAATATTTTTATTATAGGATCACCCAATGATTCTAATAACAATTTTAAAAATGTGTCTTCTCTTTTTTTAGTTAATTTATTTTCACCATATTTTTTTCTGTTAATAATAACTTCTGTTTCTATTAATCCTGATTGCATTATATCACCCATAATACAATTTATTTCAATGAAATGAATAATAGAATTAAGGATATTCGACAAATAATTATTTTATTTCTTTATACATGATTAATGCTGAAAAACAAAATACTTGTTCATCGCCGTATATGGAAACACTACTATTAAATTTTATATCATGAACTTCTATTGTTTCATCGCTTAAAAAATCATTTATTTTTTCTTCTAAATCAGTTTCATGTTCTTCATCAAATATTTTTATTTTCATGTTATCACCTATTCTATTTTAAAATAAAAAAACATAATATTTTGTTTAATTATGTTTTAATTTTTTATTATTGTTTAATTATTTCTTCTATTTTTAACAAACGATTATATTTTGATATTCTTTCGCTTCTAGATAATGAGCCTGTCTTTATTTGTCCTAAATTAAGTCCAACGGCAAAATCAGCAATATAATTATCTTCTGTTTCTCCACTGCGATGTGAAATGATAATGTTATAATTATTTTCTTTAGCTAATTTAATTGTTTCTAATGTTTCGGTAATGGTTCCAATTTGATTTAGTTTTATTAATATGGCATTAGCGATATTAATATCAATACCTTTTTTGAATATTTTTGGATTAGTAACAAACAAATCATCGCCAACAAGTTGTATGTTGTTTAATTTTTTAGTTAATATTTTCCAACCTTCAAAATCTTCTTCAGCCATTCCGTCTTCAATAGATATTATAGGGTATTTATCAACTAATTTAACATAATAATCGACAAGTTCTTCTCTATTATATTTTTTACCTTCAATATTATATATTCCATTATCAAATAATTCACTAGCGGCAACATCCAATCCAATATTAACATCTTTACCCGGAATATAATTTGATATTTTAATAGCTTTAATAATGTAATCAAGAGCTTCTTCAGTATTTTTTAAATTAGGTGCAAAACCACCTTCATCACCTACTCCAGTATTAAAATTAGCATTATGTAATATTTTTTTTAAATTATGAAATATTTCTGAACCCATACGTAATCTTTCTTTAAATGTATTGGATACAGGAATAATCATAAATTCTTGAACATCTAAATTATTATCAGCATGAGCACCACCATTAATTATATTCATCATGGGATTAGGAAGTAAATTCCCTGTGCCAATTATTTCATATAATTCTTTATTATTTAATTTAGCTGATGCTTTAAGACAAGCTATCGATATACCTAAAATAGCATTAGCTCCTAAATTACTTTTATTTGGCGTTCCATCTAAAGTAATCATTGTTTCATCTAATAATTTTTGATTATTAATATCCATCCCTATCAATTTAGGTTTAATTATGTTATTAATATTATAAACAGCCTTTAATACACCTTTACCAAGATATCTATTAGGATCTCCATCGCGCAATTCTAAAGCCTCATTTTTACCAGTTGAAGCACCACTTGGAACACTTGCAATTCCTTTAATGTTATTTTCAATGGTAACTTCCACTTCTACGGTCGGATTACCTCTTGAATCTAATATTTCTCTTCCTTTTATGTTAATTATTTTATTCATTTTTTCCTCCTATTAATGAATGTCCTGTCATTTCCTTTGGACATGGTAAATTTAATATATCTAATATAGTTGGAGCAACATCACAAAGATTACCCTCATTTAATTTATACTTTTTATCACAAACAATGAATGGAACTTTATTAGTTGTATGCATTTTATTAGGAGTCCCATTAGGATCAATCATATATTCGCAGTTACCATGATCAGCCACAATAATAAGAGTATAATTTTTTAACTTTGTTTCTCTTATAATTTTTTCTAAACAAATATCGATATGTTCTATTGCTTTAATGGATTTATCTAAATAACCAGTATGCCCAACAGAATCTCCATTTGGATAATTTACTATGATTAAAGCATAATCTTTTTTTAAACTTTCAATTAAATTATCCGTAATCTCATATGCACGCATTTCTGGTTTTTCATCATATGTCCATACATTTGGTCTTTCTATTAAAATATTATCTTCGTTAGGAAACTTTTTTTTACGACATCCACTTAAATAAAAAGTAACATGTAATCTTTTTTCAAATTCGGTTAATCTAAGTTGTTTTAACCCTTTTTTACTTATAACTTCGCCTAATGTATTAACAATATCATCTGTTCCAAATAGGACGTTAATATTTTTACAATAATCTTCATCTTCATACTCAGTCATTGTTGTATAATATGGATTTATTTTTCTTCTTTTGAATTCTTGAAAATTAGGATCCATAATAGCTCTTGTCAATTGGATCATACGATCAGATCTATAGTTAAAAGTAATAATACTATCATTATCATTAATGGGGATGCTTTCAATAACAGTTGGTTTCATAAATTCATCAGATACATTTTCTTTATATTCTAATTCAAATGATTCATCAGTAGAAGAACAATTATTTAGACCTATTCCATCTATGATGGCATTATAACTTACATTAGTTGATTCCCAATTTCGATCACGATTCATAACATAATATCGGCCCATTATAGTTATTATTTTTCCAATACCTATTTCTTTTATTTTTTCTTTAAGCATTGAAATATATTTTGGTCCTACCATCGGTTCCGTATCTCGACCATCTAAGATTGCATGAATATATACTCTATCAAAATTTTGTATTTTACATGTTTCTAATAGGGCAAATAAATGTGATATCTGTGAATGAATACCGCCATCTGAAACAAGACCAATTAAATGTAAATTAGTATTATTTTTTTTGCAATTTTCAATAGCCTTTAATAGATTTTTATTAGTATAAAAGGTCTTATCTTCTATGCTTTTATTTATTCTTAATAATTCTTGTAAAACAATTCGTCCTGCTCCAATATTCATATGTCCAACTTCACTATTTCCCATTTGTCCACTTGGTAAACCAACATATTCTTCACTAGCATTTAAAGTTGTGTGTGGAAAATTGTTCCATAAATAATTAAAAGCAGGTTTATTTGCTTGAGCAAAGGCATTACCTGAAACTTCATCTCGTAAACCTATACCATCTAAAATACATAATACAACCGGTTTCATTTTATCACCCTATATTTATTATACTATTTACTAAATAAATATCAAATATAATATGCTAAGTTTACAATTAAAATAAATAAAATCTAATTTATATAAAAAAACATCCTAAGATGTTTTAATAATTTTCTGGTTTAACTTCAAAATATGCTTGTGGATGATTGCATACAGGACATACATCTGGTGCCATTGGTCCATAATGTATATGCCCACAATTTCGACAAATCCAAATTTGTGGAGTTCCTTTTTCAAATACTTTTTTATTTTCAATATTTTGAACTAGTTTTTTATATCTTTCTTCATGTTCTTTTTCAATAGCTCCAACTCCTTCAAATTTTTTAGCTATATCTTCAAATCCTTCTTCTCTAGCAATTATCGCAAATTCTTTATACATACTAGTCCATTCTTGATTTTCACCATTAGCTGCATCAATTAAATTCTTTTCTGTTTCAGATATACCATTGTTTATTAATTTGAACCATATTTTAGCATGTTCTTTTTCATTTCTAGCTGTTTCTTCAAAAATAGAAGCTATTTGTTCAAAGCCATCTTTTCTGGCCTTTGATGCATAATAATCATATTTATTTCTAGCTTGACTTTCACCAGAAAAGGCAATTAATAAATTTTTCATTGTTTTACTATCTCTTAATTCCATTATATCCTCCTTATCTATTATCATAATAATTCATTTTAAATTAAATGTCAAATAAGATAATAAAAAAATCATCTAATTATTAGACGAATTTTTTATTATTTACTTGTTTTTCCTAATACTTTACGATATGGTAAAATTTTTTTATTTCGATCGGATATCGTATTAACATATACAACACCGTTTGAATTTTCTATTCCACTAACTGTAAATGAATTAGAATTAACTATTTTACTAACAATTAAATTCTTGTTTTTCTTATAATAACTAATTTTCAATTCTTCTTCAGTCATATGATTCGTTACATATATATTAATAAAACCACAATTAATTGGTGTTTCATTATTTTTATATGCAAAAACATCATGATTTTCTACATTAATTAAATATTTTTGGCTTAATACGCTAAAACAACTATTATCCGATTGATATAAGACTGGTGCAACTGTATTATTAATTTGTTCTAAATCAAATGAACTAGTTAAAAGTTCAAACAAGTATTTAAAATTATCATTTTCCATCACATTTTGATTAAAATAATTGTCATCTTTTAAAATTTTCTTCATAAATAACCTCCTTTTGTTAAAATTTCTATATATTATACCACATATTTATTTAATTGCATCAATTTTATTTATTTTTATGCCTAAATTGGAAAATTTTTCTTCATATTCAGTTTCTATATTATCAATTTGTTCTTTATGCAAATCATTTGTTTTATATAATATTTTATATTTATATTCAAGTAAAGATTCAATTGAAAAATTAAATAAGTTTAAATTATCAGTCTTTATTATTATATGATTGTTGGTTTTAAATATGTCATTATATTTTTCTAAGAAGACTAGACTAGTAAGGCGCCTAGAACTATGTCTATCTTTTGGCCATGGATCAGAAAAATTAAGATATATAGTATCTATCTCTTTATTAAAAATATTATTTATATTAATAGCATTTATTCTAATTAAACATAGATTAGTCAATTCTAATTGGTTACTTTTTTGAATGGCTCTAACAATAACACTATCATATCTTTCAATTCCTATATAATTTATATTTGGATTTTTAATAGCATTTTCTATAATAAATTTACCTTTTCCCATTCCAATTTCTATACAAATAGGATTTTTGTTTTTAAAATATTCACTCCATTTACCTTTATAATTTTCTGGATTATCCACATAATATTTACCTTTTATTATTATATCATTAGCATTTTTAACATGTTTTAATCTCACTTCAATCACCTTTTATATTATACACTTTTTTATGTTGTTTGCATATACTAAAACAGAATAACAAGGAGCGTGACAATTTGAATAAAGACAGAAATATGACATATGGTTATGCTGGTCCAATGCAAGACAATCAAATAAATCCACAAATGATG
>CAYVSY010000010.1:0-12180 GCA_964454255.1 uncultured Muribaculaceae bacterium | reverse complement strand
CAAATGATGGGCCCGCAAATGATGGGCCCGCAAATGATGTCTCCTCAAGGAATGAGTCCAATTTATGAAACACAATATAGTGATCCTAATTTACAAAATAGAATTGTATCATTGGAAAGACAAATGAAACGTCTTGAACAACGTATAATGAAATTAGAAAGTATATCAAATTCAAATAATTTAAATGGTCCTGATAACTCTATGTATATGATTTAAAAAATGCTCTATCGAGCATTTTTTAAATTAATTAAATTTCTATGTTGACTATTTGTATATATTATTACTTCTCTATAACCTAATTTACTGTAGTTATATATTTTTTGTTGTTTTAAATCTTCGATAATATTGTTAATAATTTTTGAACCATTAATACTTTTATTTACAAAACTAATATTATATTCATTTCCTGTATTATTATATATTAATCCACTTTCTTCATCATAATAAGTTATTTCAATAATAATATTATCAATATTATTATTTTCTTCTATTCTAACATTACTTTGATTATTTAAATTTATTTTTATGGCTGAACTTTCAGGAACTATTTCATATTTTTTAATCGTTTTGGTATAGTCATTTATTGGAACTTCATTTATATATTGAAAATCCATAAATTCAAATATACTAATTGATATGCCAATACCTATTAAAATAATACTAATTAAAAAGGCAATTAAATTCTTTTTCATTACTTATCACCCTTTCTAAATAATATTTTATGAATAATATTAATAAAGCATATTAAAGCAATAATTATTCCTATTAATGCAATAGTTGGCCCAATAATAATTAGTCCTTTTACCATAAGACCAATATCTAATCCTAAAGCAATAAATAATCCTATTACAAAACAATAAAATGGAATTAAAAATATTATACCAAATATTTTTAATAGTCCTAAAAATATTGATCCAATTGTATTGCTCCAAGAAGTGTTTTTATGATTGTTTTTATTTATGTTTTTTGATATTTTTTCTGATTTAATTGTTTCATTTGATTCTTTTTTAGTCTTTTGAACTTCATTATCTTCTTTTTCATATTTTTTAATTTTATCTTTAAAAGAAGAGTAGATTATTAATACGGAAATAATTACATAACTTAATTCTACAACTAATCTAAATATAAAAGAAAGTATTTCTTCAAATGGATAAGGAAATATTGATAATAATCCTGATCCTATTCCTTTTATTAAATAAAATGGAAATCTTAATAAACAAATTAAAAAGATTACTATAAATATTTTAATAATAAAATTAAGTATTTCTTCAGCTGAACCATTAGATATATTAGTAAATAATTCTTTTACCCATTTAGTTGCTTTAGAAATAAAGTCATTAATTTTATCTTCTAAAGAGTTATTAGTTGTAGATATTTTATATGCATCCAATATTTCTTTCGTTAATTCATCAATAGAACCAAAATCCTTAATTGCGTCTTCTTCTTTTCTACCATTTTTAATTTTTTCATCAATTGTGTTTTCATATTCTTTAATTATGTCATCTACTTCTTCTTGTTTTAATATCTTTAATTTTTTTCTTAATTCTTCAAGAAATTCATTTTTTTTCATTTTTTTCCCTCTTTTCAATAAACTTTTGAACTTTACAATTAAAGTCCCGCCACGAATTAATTAATTCATTATATCTCTCTATTCCCTTTTTAGTAATTGTATAGTATTTTCTAGCTGGACCTTCGAGTGATTCTTTATAATATGTTGAACAATGATTTTCATTAGTTAATCGTTTTAATAATGGATATATCGTTCCTTCATTGACATCCATTATTTCTGATACTTCTTGAACTAGTTCATAACCATATATATCTTTTTGAGAAATTATTGATAAAACAATTAATTCTAAGACACCTTTTTTAAATTGTGTATCCATATTCTTCCCTTCATAAGTGTATTATAATACCAACTACTTGGTATTGTCAAGTAGTAATATAAAGAAAAAGAAATTTATTTTATTTCTTTATATTTTTCATCTATTATGGAATATAAATATAAATATGTTTTCTTATTAGTAATATTCATAATATATTCTTTATATCCCTTTAACTGTTCAATATATTTCACATCATCTATATTTTTTAATTTATAATCAATTATCTTTATATAATTATCATATTCTAATAATAAGTCAATTATGCCATGATATTGAATATTATCTTTCATATAAATAAATTCATGTTCTTTATATATTTTAGCTTCTTTTATATCGTTTAATATATTTGAATTTATAAAACTTTTTATTTTCTTTTGATCATATTCATCAATATTAGTTAATTCAATGTTTTTAAAATCAATCGTTTCTAATATTTTATGAATATTATTTCCTTTTTTAAATAATTCTTTTTCGTTTTTTGTTAAAATTTTATTTTCTTTTTTAGAAAATGTTTTTTCTTCAATATAAGAGGAAATTATTTTAAGTTCTTTTGTTTCTATTTGATCATAATTTTTTTCTATATTGGATAGTGATATGTTTTTCAATCCATATTTGTAATCCATATTTATATTTTCATAATGTTCATCAATTTTTTTTAGATATGGTTTTAATTCTTTTTTAATACTTAACAATATATCTCTAAATGTTTTATATTTTGATGATATATCTGGTTCAAGAACATCATAATTATTAACAATCAGAATCATTTTTTCTTTTGTTCTAGTTAATGCAACATATAAAAGTCTTATTTTTTCACTAACTTCTTCTTTGTAATAATTATCTTTAACTAAATCGGTTAAAATTGTTTCATTTAATCCTTCTTCAAAATAAGGAGTAATAATGCCATATTTCTTATCATAAATAAATTTATCTTTAATATCACTTGTGTTAAAATTATTATCAAGTTCCATGTAATAGCAAATATTAAATTCCAATCCTTTTGATCCATGAATTGTCATTAATTGAACACTATTAGGACTTTCTTTATTTAAAGCATATTTTATTTCAAATTTATTATTGGTTAATTCATTTAAATATTCATTGAAATCAAATATGGTCCAACCATAATTAGATAGATTAATTGATAATTCAATTAAATATTCTATTCTGATTGTATTTTCTTCAATATTATCTATTTTTAATTGTTTTTCATAAAATTGAAAAGTATTAATTATTTCATATATTATATCAGTAATAGAAGAATATGGAATTTTATTACAAATATCATTTAACATTTTAAATAAATTGGTATTTTTATAAGTATTATTAGTGGTTATAGTAAATAAATATTCGTCATTATATTCAATTAAATAACTTCTTCCAATACTATAAAATAAATATTTAAACGTTTGATCAAATTCTTTGTGATAAATTTTTATTAATATTTTTACAATGTTTTTTATAATAATTATATCCATATTGTTAGTTATAGAATTATCACTATATTTAGTAAGAGGAATCCCATTTGATTCAAATATTTTTTTAATTGTTTCGGCATCAGACATTCTATCTACTAAAATACAAAAATCACTATATCTAACATTTCTTAACCCATTTTTATCTTTAATTTGATAATTATTTTTAATTTTATCTTTAATATCATTTAAAATAATATTAGTTTCTATTTCTTCTTTTAAATAGGGATTATTTTTATCATATGAATAATTATATAAACTTAAATGATTATCAATATTATCATTATATAAATTACCATATTTTAAATTATGATCTTTTTCGTAATCAGCTCCACCAAATTTATCATTCATTGTTTTATTAAAAATTAAATTTATATCATCTAAAACAGCTTTTCTAGAACGAAAATTTTGATTTAAATTTATTTTTATACCATTATCACCATTATAACTATCATACTTATTTTTAAATATATATGGATTTGCATTTCGAAAACGATAAATTGATTGTTTAATATCACCAACCATATAGACATTATTATTGGCAATTAATGTTATAAACTCTTCTTGAATATCATTAGTATCTTGATATTCGTCAATCATTATTTCATTAAAATAATTTTTTAAATCTTCTCGTATATTAGTATTATTTTTTAATAATTTTATAGCTAAGAATTCTATATCAATAAAATCATATAATTCATTTTTTTGTTTATAATTATTTAATTCAGTATTTAAATTTTTAATAATGTTAATAAAAACCTCGTTATATGGTTTTGTTTTATTTATTTCATCTTTAATATCATTAAATGATTTTTGTGATAAAATATTTGTTTTTTTGATTAAAGTCGTTATATTCTTTTTAATATTTTTTATTTCATCAGAACTCCCTTTTTTTAAGTTAGGTAAAGTAAGAGAGGATTTTAAATATATTTCTTCAATCGTTTTAGAATTTAATAATGGATCTATTAAATTATGAATTTGCAAGCTATATTCACTATCAATATCCATATCTAGTTTTAATAAAAGGGTATTTATTTCTTTAATTTGCTCTTTTATATATATTAGATAGTTATTAAAAACTTGATTAATATAATCATCATTATAATTATTATTGAGATAATTATCTAGATATTTATCTTTATCGACAATTAAACTCATTTTCTCATTAGTATTAATAATAAATTTTCTTATTATTTTATCATCTTTAACACAAAAATTATTAATTAAATTTAAGAATTTTTCATTTTTTTCTTTATATAATTTTTCAAAAATGGTATCTAAAATGGCATATGATTTAATTAAAAGTATATTTTTATCACATATTTTTATATTTTTAGATATTCCTAATAAATAGTGATATTTCCGAACCAGGGACAAAGAATAGCTATCAAAGGTAGTAATATATGCTGAATCTATTAACAATAATTGATCTATTAATTTTTCATCAATAAGTTTTTGTTTTATTCTATCTTTCATTTCTTTAGCAGCCAAGTTAGTAAATGTTAAAATCAATAATTTATTGATTGGTATACCATTTTTAATTTTTCTTAAAACTCGTTCAGTTAAAACAGCGGTTTTGCCACTACCAGCACCAGCTGAAACAATAATATTGGTGTTTTCGGTATTAATGGCACATAATTGTTCATTGTTCCAATTCATAATTACCTCCGTGTAATAATTATACTCTGTTCTAATATAGCTTTTATTCTTCTAACACCTGAACTACTAGCTTCTTCTTTTATTATTTTAAAATTACCTAATTCTTTTGTATTAGAGACATGAGGTCCACCACATAATTCTTTAGATATAGAATCTATATTATATACCGTTACAATGTCACCATATTTTTCGATAAACATTGCCTCAGCTCCAGAATTGATCGCCTCTTTCTTAGTCATTTCGGTTTTTGTAACAGGTAAGCTTTTATTAATATATTCATTTACTAGTTTTTCAGTTTTTTGAATTTCTTCTTCAGTCATTTTACAATCATGGCTAAAATCAAAGCGCATTCTTTCAGAAGTAATATTACTACCCTTTTGATGGACATGAGAACCTAATACCGTTTTTAAAGCGGCATTTAATAAATGTGTAGCTGTATGATATCTTATTTCCATATCGCCTGTTGCAGCTAAACCTCCTTTAAATTTTTGTTCAGAACCCAAACGAGATTTTTCTTGATGAACTGAGAATTTTTCTTTAAATCCTTGTTCGTCAACCTTTATTTGCTTTTCATTAGCTAATTCTATCGTTAATTCAATAGGAAAACCAAAAGTATCATATAGCCTAAAAGCATCTGTTCCATTTATTTCATCATGATTGTTTTTTATTATTTTTTCAAATTCTTTTAATCCTTTTTCTAAAGTTTTATTAAATTTTGTTTTTTCAATTGTTAAAGTATCAATTATTACTTGTTTATTTGTTACTAATTCTTTATATGTATCTTTATATTTATTAATAAATATATTGGCTATTTCTATATCCCACGAACTAAAAATATCAATATTTAATTTTTTAGCATGACGAATACTTCTTCTAATTAATCTTCTTAATACATAACCTTGATCAGTATTAGATGGTTTAATGCCAATATTATCACCGCTTATCATGACAATAGCTCTGATATGATCAGCTATTATTCTCATGCTCTTTTGATATTCTTTATCTTTATAATTTTTATCAGATATTTTTTCTATATATTCAATAACATCTTTAAAAATACTGGTCATGTAATTATCGTTTACATTTTCTAATACGGCAGTTACTCTTTCTACTCCCATTCCAGTATCAACATTAGGTGATTTTAGTTTTTGAAATGTTTGTTCATTCACATGATTATATTGCATAAAAACATTATTCCATATTTCAACCCAATTTGTATCTTTAGAATCAAATTTTAATGGTGGATTTTTACCACGGTAATAAAATATTTCAGTATCAGGTCCACATGGTCCTAACATGTCAATATTGGGCCACCAATTATCTTCTTCGCCTAAATAAGCTATTCTATCGTCTGATATGCCCTCTTTTTTCCATAATTCAGCACTTATTTCATCACATGGAACTAAATTATTTCCTTTAAAAACAGTAACAGCCAAATGACTTATTGGAATATTTAGGTATTTTGTGAGAAATTCACAACTCCATTTAATAGAATCTTCTTTAAAATAATCGCCTAATGACCAATTACCAAGCATTTCAAAAAAAGTATGATGATAGGAATCACCAACCGACTCTAAATCGTTTGTTCTAAAGCATTTTTGAACATCAGCTAAGCGAGTCCCATTAGGATGTTTTTCACCTTTTAAATAGGTAATTAGTGGCTGCATACCGGCAGTTGTGAATAAGCATGTCGGATCATTTTCAGGAATAATAGATGACGATGGAATTATTTTGTGTCCTTTACTTTCAAAAAATGTTAAAAATTCTTTTTTTATGTTCATATTTTCCTCCATTTGAATATAAAAAAGAATGGCTTAGGAGTGCAATTACACGATACCATCCTTATTTGTCTTAATTTTAATAACGGGGTTAACCGGAAGCTTTTTCAAGCACCACTAATTAGGTAGCATAATAATAAATATTATTCATTTTCACCGACCATGAATTCTCTTTAAAATAAATTATTATTAATTCCTAATCTTTGTGTTTAATCAATATTATCATATTTTAATATTTTATTCAACATTATAAACAAAATTAATGCTATTTTTATTAATTTTGTTTATTACTCTAATTTTTTCTTCATCAGATAAAATAATAGGCTGATAATTATTTTTTTTAGGTAAACCAGTTATATATACAGGAATAATTATTGGTTTAGTGGAAACAATATTTTTATTTTCATCATAAATAATTTCTAATTGAAAAATCATTGAATCTTTATCATATGGTGATCTATTTCCACCAAAAACAAAATTAGCTAGTGAATAAACAATATATTTTCCATTATACTGTTCAATTCCTTGAATAACATGTGGATGATGACCAATAACTAATTCAGCGCCATTATCAATAGCATATTGTCCCATTTTTGTTTGAAAAGAATTTTGTTTATATTCTTTTTCTATTCCCCAATGATAGCTTACAATATATGTATCGATATTATTGTCTTTCATATATTTTATTCCTTTATTTAAATAATTCTTACATTTTATTTCATTAAAACAAGTTGTGCCAATAAAACCAATTTTTATATTATTTTTTTCTAAAACAACAACATCATCGTAACCAAAGTATTTAACACTAGCGTTAGACAAAGTTTTTTTTGTATCTTCATAGCCAATTTCATTATAATCATACATATGATTGTTGGCAATATTTACAACTTCAATACTATTTTGAGTAATAATATTAACATAATCAAATGGTGCTTTAAAGTTATACAAATCTCCTTCATCTATATCATTTTCTGTAAATGTGCTTTCTAAATTCATAATGGTAATATCATCATTATTAATAACATTTTTAACGCCATCAAAAAAATATGTATAAGGGTTATTATCGACGTATTCATTTATACTGTTTTTATAAGAAAAATTTTTATCTTTTCCTAATGTGCAATCTCCTATTGCACTAATTAATATTTTAGTTTGCTTAGATTTTTCTTCAATAATTATTTCAGGAATATCAACTGGTATTAAATTAACTTTATCATATTTATGTTCTGTTTTAATTAATAATGGAACTATAAAAACACATAAAATGGAAAAAATAATATTTATTACTTTTTTAGACATTATATCACCTACAATACTTTTTCTTCTTTAAGATATTCAACGTCATGATTAGTCATATAACATATATCATTAAACTCACAATATTCACAACTAATATTTTTGTTGTTTAAAATTTTGGGTTTTATTTCAAATTCGCCATCATAAATTAAATAACCAGCTTCTTTTATTTTATTTTCTGTTAATTTTATTAATTCATCAATCTTATTTTCATCCATTGTTTTAGCATATGCATAAAATCCATTATTAGTCATTTTCATTTGTTTTATCAACAAACTATTTTTATATGTTTTGTCAAATTTTTCTAATGATTCGCAATCATTTATACTATATCCTTGAAGTTTTAAATTTTCTTTTTGTAATTCTAAATATTTAAATCCTTCTTCCTTTTTATGAATTTCATTATCTAATATTTTTTGATAATAAATCCCTACAATTTTAGTTTTTTTAAAATTATCCATATTTTTAGATAAATATAAATATATAGGTAACTGCATTCCGATTCCATATGTTATATTATCTAAACTTGTATTAGGATTACCTGTTTTATAATCAATAATAGCTAAATAAATCTTTTCATTTTCTTCTTTATACATAATTTTATCAATTATTCCAACAAAACTTAATTTTATTTCACTATCAATATCTAAAAATATTTTTTCTTCCAGCATATACTTATCAAAGGTTGAATATTTTAATTGATTTTTAATTTCATTTATTATTATAACTAAATCAGTCTTTAATTTATTAATAAAATATAATTCTTTATGAGATAATTTTTTATCTTTAATATATTCACTATAATATTTGTTTAAGTCAAATGTTTCTTCAAAACAATGAGATAATACATTATGAAAAATTGACCCTACCATTAAATCAAATGTTTCTTGTTTAACAGATAATTTCAAATAATCATTAATATAATATTTAAAAGGACATTTATAAAAATTTTCCATACTAGAATATGATAAAACAACTTTATTCTTATATTTTTTTAATATATCTTGATTTATTTTTTTATATTTATTATTATATTTATCTTCAATAATATAATAATAATTATTTAATAGTAAAGGTAAATTTTTATTAATAATATAATATTTATTGTAAAGTTCTATATTTTTTTTAAATTCTATTTTATTTAATAATTCACAGTAATTATACTTATCTTTTAAAATATATTCTTTTCCTTCCATATCAATTAAGGATGATTTGGTCCAAACATTAAATGGAGTTTTTAATTTGTAACTTATTACTAAATGTTCAATTGAACTTATTTTATTCAAGATATATTTTTTCTCTTCTTGATTTAATTCTATACTTGTATCTATTCCAATTTCTTTTTTTTCAATATCTGTTAAATAATCATCATCATATACTTTTCGGGGAATATTTTCTTCATTAAATCCCATCAAAAAAACATAATCATTTTTATCAATATAATCATTATTATTAATAATATCAATAGCTTTGTTTAATTTACTCGATTTTTTAGGCCAATTTTTTACTTTATATGATAATGACAATATAATATTTTCTATTGAATCATCATTATCATAATTATTTAATAATGTTATAAGCAAATTATAATTATCTATATTTTCTTTTATATTTAAATTATATTTATTTTTAATTATATTAAGTGATTCTTCTATATTTTTAGTTTCTTCTAACAAATCAATATAATCTTTAATTAACGGAATACTTATCATAGATTCTTTTAAATTAATATTAATAGGAATATTCATTATGGAAAATATTCTAATAATAGGAATTTCATATTCATTAGAAATATTCATTAATTTTATATTATTAATATCAATTTTTTTTTCTATCATATTTAATATTTTTATTCCTACACTAATAATTTCTTCATAGATGTTATCATATTTATATATTTCATATTTTTTATTTTTAATAGGTTCTTCAATAATTTCAATATTAGATAAAGTGGATAATATTTTACGATAGTATTTTAAATTAGGATAGCCATAAAAGACTATTTTTTTATGGTTGAAATATTTAAAACTAATGTTATTTATATATAATTTATTATTTTTAATTAAATCTTTTTTTAACTGACTTAAAAAAATTAATTTTTCATTAAATGATGATTCATTTACATAATAAATATTAGTAATATAAATTAAAGCTAATTCATAAGAAACATTATATTTATTCATTATATAAAAAATAGTTTTTTCATCATAATCAAAAACAATATTTTTAATTAATTCATCAATAGTCATAAATTTTACATCTAATAATTCATTACTTAATTTAGTTAAAAATTTATTTTTATAATCATTTGGACAGATTACAATCATATTATCTTCAAATTTGTTTATCATTGTAATCACATCCTTTATATTATTATATCAAAAAAAGTTATAAACTAATATAACTTTTTATTATTTTTCAATCTTAATTATTTCAATTACATCTTTAACACTAGCATAACTAACATTTATTGTTTGACCAACTTTTATAAAGGGAACTACATTAGTATCGACTTTTATCGGTAAGCGATATTTATTGTTAGATGTATCAGTTAAATAATAATATGTATTTCCATCAATGATGGCCATACTAATAGTATTGATTGTGATTGATTTAGTTACTATTTCATCTTTATTTATTTCTAAATTGGCATTGTTAATATAATTTAAGGCAGCTTTTTCAATTCCTTCAGTAACATCAGTAACAACTACTTTTTGATAATCAGCAACATCAACAAATGAATACATTTTTACCAATCCAGCATTATCCTTTAAACTTATTAAATAAGTTGGTCTATTATTTAAATTAATTAGTAGTGGAAAAGATGCTGTATAACTCATTTGTTGAACTTGGCCTTCAGCACTTGCCATAGCCGAATATTCTTCAGCTCCTGGAGCCGAATATAAATTAGTTTCTTTAGTTCTCATATTGGTTAATATAAAGCCTAAATTAGATTCATCTGAAGCAGCGGATGTAATACCTGTATAAAGATAAACATCATCATTCATAACGGTATAATTATAACCGGTGGTTGTTTGAATAACTCCTTTTTGACCAAAAATCGAGTTGAAGAAACCATTTTGATACTTTCCCCAATCATTTACTTGTTCAATTATTAAATTAGCCGGATATACATGGTCTACCCAAGATGGAACATCACCTATATTATATTTATTACTTTCGCCATTAATTGGATTTAAAATAATAACGCCACTAATTTCTTCTTTTAATCCAATACCAGTATATTTAATTGTTGGAATGATCCAATAAGGGTTACCTTCATTATCAATTTCAAAACTAGCTGAATCAAATATTTCAGTAGGATAGTTAAATCTCAAATGACGATATAAGTTTTTATTAAATAATGCCGATGGCATATATTGCATCCCTTCATCTAATTTGACTAAACTAGATTCGCCGCTGACAGAATTAACGGTTATATAACCTTTTATGCCTTCTTTTTTATTGGTAAAAAATTTTATCCAATCCGCATATTCTAAAGGTGTTACGCGAACTATATCGTTATTATAATTTATTTGAGTATATAAATCCGATACCATAAATTGGCTAACCAATTCAGGCATTTGTCCCATTACTCTATCACCTAATTTTTGACTAGAATTTTTATCTAATAATGGTAAATTAGTCCATTTTACTGATTCAACATCTTCTATAAATGATGTTGAATCATCAACTACAATTCTATTAGCATAACTATTAGCACTAAATAATGGTGAGAATATTATATTAATAATTAATATTAATACAACAACTCCAAATATTGATAGAAATGTTATTCCCATTGTTTTAGGAATTTGTCTTATTGAATGTGGTATTGTATTCCAATTCAATAATTTTAGACTTCCTGTTAATAAATATATAAGATAAACTGATACAAGATATGTCCAAAAGTCAGGACTAGTTAAATTTAAAACAGGCAAAAATAAGTAGTAAGATAATAACACATATATTAATGTTATAATGATTCTTTTTAATAATATTTTCTTTTCCATTAGTTTCCTCCTATTAATATTATACTATAATTTTAACTTTTTTAATATACATTTATGCTATTGCATTTCAAAT
>CAYVSY010000009.1:0-21989 GCA_964454255.1 uncultured Muribaculaceae bacterium | reverse complement strand
ATTTTATATTTTTTAAAATCATCATATGTTTTACCAATACGATGTTTAGATTTTTAATTACATCCGGTACAAACATA
The DNA here is from genome assembly GCA_964454255.1 of uncultured Muribaculaceae bacterium. GTDB lineage: Bacteria > Bacillota_I > Bacilli_A > RF39 > UBA660 > CAYVSY01. The sequence goes on along the minus strand of CAYVSY010000009.1, from coordinate 21,912 downwards.
AGGCCATCTATTTACTTTCTTACAATTAGTAATATTTGTACCAATAGTAATTGATTCTCTATTTCTTTTTACTTCTTTTGAAATACTCGTAGAATCAAAACCTAAAGTTTCAACAATATCTTTTAATTTATAATTATGTAAAATTCCATTTGATATAGCTTTTCTTTGTTCTAAAGTTAAATGTTTCCAACATTCCATATACTTTTTGCTCCTCCTTATTAGCAAAGAAACAGTATATATTATACTATAATCAGACTTATTTCAGTTTTTTATAAAAAAACGGACTTTCAAATGAAAATTAACGTTTAGATTGTTTTTTTGTCGCATAGGGTTGTAAAAAAATGTCGAAAATGGTATACTTATAAATAGTAAATAAAATAGCGCTACACTAGAAGGAAGGTGAATATTTGTGGATATGTTTGTTAGATTTTTATTTGATTTCTTAACGCAACTGTTTTCCGGATTTTCTCAAATATTTAATGGAATATTTGGAGGCTTTTTAAAAATTGTAAATATTAGTGAATATATTAAAATAATAAAAGATTATTCAATTGATTTTACAACTGGACACTGGATAGCTGTTGGATTAGCAAGCATAATTGTTTTAGCTGTTTTAGGCGGAATAGTTCTTTTATTATGGCTGTTAATAAGGAAGTATATAAGAGTCAGAAAAAGTTTAGTAGAACAAGAAACATTACTTGATGAAGTAGCGACTTTAAATAGAAGCGTTTTAAAATTAACACAAGAAAAAGATAGGATTTTAGCTATGAAAGTTTCTCAATTAGGATTGAAACCCGATGAAACATCAGAATTGACCGATGAAGAAGCAAAAGATGGAGATAAAAAAGAAGTAGCATCTAAAGATGGTGCTAGTCGATTCTTTAAATTAACACAAATTGATGAAAAAATGAAAACATACAAACCAATCCCTACCGATGACACTTTCAAACTTGATGGGTTATGCGACACAATTAGGAATTATGCCGCATATAAAATGAAATTATATTACAAAATTAAAATTATAAGATTATTTGTTGCTTCTATGGCGTCTTCAAGACTAATTATTTTACAAGGAATATCAGGAACAGGTAAAACATCACTTCCATATGCTTTGGGTAAATTTTTGAATAATGATTCTACAATTGCTTCGGTGCAACCATCATGGCGGGATAGAACTGAATTATTTGGTTATTTTAATGAATTTACTAAAAAATTTAATGAAACTGAAGTTCTTAGAAAAATGTATGAAGCATCGTATGTCGATAGAGTATATTTAACTATCTTAGATGAAATGAATATAGCTCGTGTCGAATATTATTTTGCTGAAATGTTATCTATTTTGGAAATGCCAAGTCGTGATGAATGGATTATTGATTTAGTTCCTAATGTTTGGCCTAATGATCCAGTAAAACTTGGTGATGGGAAACTCCACTTACCTGATAATATGTGGTATATAGGCACAATCAATAATGATGACTCTACATTTATGGTAACTGATAAAGTTTATGATCGTGCCATGCCAATTAACATTAACGATAAAGGGGAAACTTTTGATGCTCCGCCGACGGAGGGTTTAAGCATCAGTAGCAAATATTTAGAATCATTATTTAAAGATGCTATTAAAAACAATGTTGTTTCTGAAGAAAACTTAAAAAAAATAGAAGAAACGGATAATTATGTAATTGAACATTTTAGATTAGCTTTTGGTAATCGTATTGTAAAACAATTAAAAGAATTTGTTCCAGTATATGTAGCATGCGGTGGAACGGAAATAGATGGTATTGATTATATAATTGCAAATAAAATATTAAGAAAATTTGAACAACTAAATCTTTCTTTTATACGAGATGAAATAGATGGATTTATTAAATTTCTTGATAAAACATTTGGCAAAGAGAATATGGGTGAATGTAAAGAATATCTAGGAAGACTTAAGAAAATGATGTAGGTGAAAAATGAAAGATAATAGTTTAACTAATATTATCAATAATATTGATGATACAACTTTAGAAAATTTTATGGAGAAAGAATTGTCGACAACTAGAGTATCTATTGATTATGAAAAAGTAGAATTTGATTATTCTTGGCTAGAAAAGGCTGAAGAAACAATTGAATATTTAGATAAAATTATTCGTAATCCTAGGCGCTTTATTATTCAGGAAGAAGAAGTTGTGCCTGTTGAAAGAACTAAAAAAATAACGGTTGAAACTGTTAAACATTTAGCTCAACATACAGATCTTATTCAAGATATCGATCGTGATGGAAATATTACACCCAGTAAATTATTAAATATACATAAAGAAGAAAGCTTTGACGTTTATGAAAATAGATTTATATATTCATTACTAGTAAATCTAAGTATGTTTATAAAAAAACGCAAAGAAATAAGTGGTTCAGGTTCGACGTGTAAATCTCAAAAAAAATTGGAATATATTGGTGAAACAAAAATAGGACCAGAAAAAGTGAAAATGTCACTTAATTTAGAAACATCATCATTTGAAGACTTAATTGGTAAAAGTCCAGAAGGATTGAGCATTGATGAACGAATCGATCGCATCGAATTAATTGTAGCTGACTTTCTAAAAAGTCAATTTATAAGAGAATTAACATCTGGTATGATTGTTCCTGTGCGTTCACCTATAAGAAAAACAAATGCCATATTAAAAAATCCTAATCTTCAAAAGGCTTTAGAATTGTGGGAATTTATTGAAAGATATGATGTTAAAGATAAACAAGAAATAAAAGATAAAAGAGATTTTGAAGATAAAAAAGATATAAAAGAAAAAATGGATATGAGTTTTTTCTTGGATTATTTAATATTAAATAGTGCATTTGAAGGTGAGAAAAAAAATAGTCTGACTTTAAAAAAATATTATATTAATAAAATAATCAAAGATTTTATTAATAATAATGATGATTATGATGAAAATAAATTTAAAAAAATGCTTACTGATGAGTTTAAAACAGTTAAAAAAGAAAGATTAACTCGGGAAATGGGATATATTAAAATATTTAAGAGATATATTAAAAAATATGAGCACAATTATAATAACTTAACAAAGGAATTAAAATGATCAAAAAGTATTATAAAAATATTTTTAAATTAATAGGCTTATTGGCGGGAATAATTGCTGTTTCATATGCTTGGTTTTATAGTAAAGAGAATTCTGAATTTGATAATATAGCTGTTAGAACTAACACGGCCAATGAAATATTAATGTCCATAGATAACGGTTCTACTTGGAATGAAAGTTTATACTTGAATTTATCTGAAAAATTTAAATTTAATAATGAAATAACGAGTAACGGAATTAAATTTTTCAAAGCTGCAAATAAAAGAGATGATGGAACACCAATTACTTTTCAACAAGCAAACGTTGATAAAGATTATTTAGAATTTAAAATTCTATTTAAAGCTAAAAAAAATACTGGAATATTTTTAGATAATGCTTCATTTGTTAAACCGGCTGTTGGAACTGATGAAAAAGATTTAATTGGTTATGGAGTGGAAAGAATTAGTTTAGATGGTAATTTTAGTAGAGATTTAATTGCAAGTGCTGTCCGCATAGCTTTTATTGATAATGACTATATGAATGGTGAATATACTCCACAAAATATTACAAAATTAGTATGGGCTCCAAATAAAAATTATGAATTATTAAAAGTTAATGATGAATGGTCATTTAATTTAAATTCAAATAATTATCAAATTTATAATTATGTTGATGCTGATGAGAATAGTTATTATTACGAAAAAAGAGTAGATAACATAAAGGATAATATAAAAGCATCTTATAATGATGGAAATGCTTATGGCGATCCTATGCTGACATATATCAATAATGATAATGAAACTGATATAATTAAATGCTTAACAATTCGTATATGGATAGAGGGCAATGATCGAGAAGCTGTGACAGCTTTAAAAGGTGGCATTTTTCAAATGAATTTGAGCTTTGTGGGAATTGAAAAAGAAAACAACAATAATATACCTAATATTTTAAAAAATGGTTCTGTTATGATTGGCTATTCAGAAGGTATGGAATATTCTAGCAATTTTGGTAATAACTGGATAAAATATGCCGAAGATAACAATCCAGAATTTTCAACAAATAATGTTATTTGGATTAGATATGAAGAAACAAAAAATAATTTTGCATCAAATTATATTGAATTAATCTTCTAGAAAGGAGGCACCAAATGAAAAAAAGATTTTTTTTAAGTGCGTTTATGCTTATACAGATATTTATTTTATTAGGAATAAGCACATATGCTTGGTTTGCGGACAAAAGTAATCCTAATATTGCTCAAGATAATATTAGAGTTACATCAGCCGAAGGTTTACACATAAAATTGTCACTTGATAGTGAAAATAGAACAACTGTTAATTTGAACGAATTGTTTTATGATTATAATCAATTTGAAATAAAACAAGTATCATCAGCCGATGGAAAGAATTTTTATACAATTGATTTTGGTGCCGGCATTTCATATAATAATCCGCGATATGTTAAAGTTATTCCTAATGAATATGGAAAAATTGATATGGTTGAATACGGATACATAGATTATGATTTTTATCTTCAAACAGAAGATTTTGGAAAACATGTTTATTTTCATAAAGACACATATTTAAATGGAATTGGTGCAAATGCTATGAGGGTAGCACTGACATATACATTGAGTGATAATGAATATATTATGATATTTGGAAAAACGGCAGAAAATGGTATCAATAATACTCCATGGACAACTAAAGCTGTTATTGGTGAAGGAGAATTTCAATATAACACTATTAATCCGCTATTAACATCAAATCAAAATGTTATGACATTTGATGATAAAAACGGTGGTCGTGGAACGAATGATAGTGATTTAATAGATTTATCAAAAATTTTATTTACTATTCCATCTAATACATTAATGAAATTAAATATGAAAGTATGGTTAGAGGGTGGCGATATTGATTGTGATAATACTTTGGCTGATACAACTATTGATTTAAATATAAAATTTGGTAGTGCTAATGAATTGTTAGATCCACCAGTTTTATCCGTTAATAATCAATTTAGAACAATAAATGGTCTTACAACAGCAATGGAATATTCATATAGTTCAGCTGCTGATGAAACATTTACTCAAGTAAGCAACCCATCCATGGTCTTCCCAGAACATTCAACGGTATATGTTAGATATTCGGAAGTTCCGGGTGTATCACCAATGTCTCATACTGCTGTATTAACATTTAATTAGAGGTTATTATGAATAAAAAAATGAAGTTAAATATATTTTTAAATATTTGTTTGTTTATTTTAATAGGTTTTTCTACTTATTCATGGATGTTAACAGATCCATCAATTGGTGAAAATATGGAATATAATAAACAATTAGTAATTACCTCTTCAACTGTGTCGGTTAAAGTTTATGAATATGATAATGGTGTATATACTAGATTAACCGATTCACCATTTACAGTGCACGGCATTGCACCAGGAGTTGTTAAACAGTTTCGCTTTGATATAACTAATAATAATGATATTGAATCATCGTCTAACATAGTATTCGCAAATGTTACTGGTGATATTGAAATGTTAAGCGATAAGTTATATTTTGGCGGAACAAGTCCCAAAAGCTTTCAAAATAGTTTAGGAAGTAATTTAAATTTTAATCTAAATGAAAACAACTATTATTATAAATTTATAAATAGTTTCAGCGTTCCTGGCGGTGAAACAACATCATTATATTGGTATATCACCATGGATAAAACAGCTACTAACGAAGTAGCTGATAAAACAATCAATATAGAAAGTATCATATTTATTAAACCATAGGAGATGATAAAATGACTAACAAAATTAGAAATAAAATTATCAAAATTTTAGAAATAATAATAATAATTTTTATATGTTTATTTTGCTTAGTAAGTCTATATCAAAAAGTATTTAATAATAAAGAATTATTTGGTTACCGAATATTCGTAATAGTATCTGATAGTATGGAACCTAAAATTCATAAAAATGATATTATTTTAGTTAAAACAGAAGATTATCAGAATATTAAAGTTGGAGATATAGTGTCTTATCAAGGCCTTGAAGATAGCTTAAAAGATAAAATTATAACCCATGAAGTTGTAAATACAATCTTTGAAAACAATAAATATATGTATTATACAAAAGGAACAAATAATGTAACCATTGATCCTGTTATTTATCAAGAACAAGTATATGGAGTTATGCAATATCGTTTTAAAATTTTAAGTTTAATAAGTAGAATAATTAGAACACCTATTGGATTTGTTTTATTAATAATATTGCCATTGGGTTATACATTTATAACAGAAATAATAGATGTCAAAAAATTAGTAAAAGAAAGAAAAAATAAAAATAATTAGTAAAAGAAGGTGATAATATGATTAGAAATTTAATTGAAAAAATTAAAAATAAGAGAAAAATTAGTTTCAAAAAAATATCAATTAAAAGAAGCTTTTCTAAAAAAGAACCTATAATTAACAAAAAACAATTAGATTTAAAAATAACTTTAAAAGTTCTTCTAATCACTGTTATTGCTGTTTTTTCAATTTCTAAAGCTTATTCGTGGTTATATGAATACTATATAAGTTCAGGAGCAATTCTATCTGTTGGAAAAATAAAACATGAAATAATTCAGTATAATAGTGCTGGTGAAATTATTGATGATGGGACAAGTAGTCAAACAATAGTATACGAATCCAACATGAGTAATGTCACTAGAACATCTCGCTTTATTGAAGTAAAAAATGCTGGGACATTAGATATGGAATATAGCATGGCTTTCTCTTTAGAAGGAACAACCGAAGCAGCTGGTATAATGTATTATCGACTTTATGAAGTTACAAATGAAGTTTTAGCATCAACAACCTCATTAGAATATAATACAAGATTAAAAGCTTATGCCGCTAATAACCCGGTTGCTGCCAATATAGAAACAGATGCAACTAAACCAATTAGTAATATGACTACCTTAAATAATTTAATTAAAACAGGTGTGGTTGAAACAAATAATAATGTTGAGTTAAAATCCAAATATTATCGATTAGATTTTGGAATGTATTCGGCTGTTAATACTTCACTTTATTCAGAAGAATCATTATCTGTTCATTTAGATGTTTATTCATCACAAATCGGAGCTATTCAAGGAGCTGTTACATCTGGTCAAATATGGGAAGTATCAAATGAAGCACAATTTAGAGAAGTTCTCCTTTCGGCAATTACTGGCGATACTGTTAAATTAAGTGAAGATATTAATATAGATGGTAGTTTAGTGTTTTCAAAAAGAATTAATATTGATACTAATGAGCATAGTTTAACAATGACAGGTGATTTAGTATATGATTTTGTTAATGCGGGTGAATTAATTATTGATGTTACTGGGGCTGGTAGAATTGAAGTGGGAAACAATTGGATGTTAAACACCCCGAAATCCGAAGTTCATATAATGGGTAGTAATAAAACATATGATATGTTTGTAGGAGGAACTGTTCATTTTAACGGAATTCAAGATGGTGAAAAAGATGGTATTTTATTAGAAAATGTTAATATTGTCAAAAGTAAATCAACATATATGAATATTGACGTTATTGTTATGTCAAATACTAGATTAACTTTAGCACCAGGTGTTCATTTAGGATTTGTTACAGCCGCTGATTCATCAACAAACATTGAAATAGTTAATAATGGTATTATAACCCAATTACAATTTTCTAATATGAATTTATTAAATTCATTTACAAAACCACAAATTTATGTATATAATCTTGGCACGATATTAGGAACGCTTGGCTCAACATCAATTATTTTGCCAGCGACGGCTAGACCCTATTTGGGACCAAACAATGGTAATACATTGATAATTAAGGGTATAACTTCATCTGATATTACCGTAAGCGGATCTGAACATTTTGAAAATGAAGATATTCAAAATAATTATTCGGATGCATCGGTTATTCCTGTTGATGGCGAAGAAAATGCATATATTGTATATATAAGAGAAAGCACAGTTTCAATAGAAAGCCTATTAACTGAGTATTTTACTTTAAAAGGTGAAGAAAATCCTACTAATAATATTTCTAATATAAAAAAATTAATAGTTTATACATTAAATGCCCAATATATAGAAAATGAAGATTTTGATTTTTTGAAAAGCAATCGCATTCCTTTACTTGAATATTTAAATTTAGATAATTCTAAAGTTCAAGATAATGCTACAGGAACAATCATATATAATAAAATTAAAGACAATGCTTTATATAATAAAACAAGTTTAAAAACAGTTATTTTGCCTAAAACAGTTACAGAAATTGGAAGTTATGCTTTTTATAATGTAAATCTTGGTTATGTGAGTAATCTTAATGAAGAGTTTAACTTTTTAATAATTCCTTCAACAGTTACTAATATTGGTGACTATGCCTTTAACAAGGCTAAATATGTTAAACAAAAAGCTATCACACCAGCAACTGTAGGCGATAACACATATAATAATTCCAATAATGGAACTAAACATTTTGTTGGAATGGATAGCATAGAAACATATCAAAATGCTGGTGGGTATAATAGTATAAATATTCATCAAGATGCTGAATTATCAGATGATAAAAAGTATTTTATATTTACATCTGAAAATGGTGTAGGTATATCATATATAATAAATAATTTAAATACATCAACATCATTAGGAATTCCAGAAGATATAACATTAGATGGAACAACTTATACAGTAACAGCAATTGGAACTTCAGCCTATAGACAAATGAACATTACTAATGCGTCTGGTATTTTACTAAACTTACCTGACACTATTACTAAAATTGATGCTTATGCTTTTTATGGATTAAATATAACATCAACGACATTTACTAATGTTAAGAAAATTGGAAATTATGCTTTTTATAATACTAAAATAGATAGAGTCGTTGCAAATAATGCAACTGTCATTGGCGATTATGCTTTTTATGGATCACTAGCGACAGTAGTATCATTAAACAATATTAATAGTATAGGAGCTTACGCTTTTGCCAACAATAGTATGCTTTATGAGATTAATTTTTCTAATATTCGAACTATCGGAAATTATGCTTTCTATAATTGTCCCAACGTAAGTAAAGTTTTCTTCAATAATCAAACAACACAAATGGTTAATAATACTGAAGAAATTGTTCTTAAGGTTGGTGAATATGCTCTATTTAACACGTGGGGTAGCTATATTGATGGTAGACTTAGAATATATGTTCCAAATGGAAATAATGATAATGGCACAAGTTATTTAAACCTGTATAAAACAAAATTTAATAGCGTCCGTGAATATATTTATTTAACTGGTTATTCAGTTGGTTCATATATACATTATGCTGTTGATTACGATTTGACTGAATACACTGTTCGTGAAATAACAATTCTTGATAAAAATAATAATCTAACAACAGGTTGGGAAATAATATCGTATCAAGGGGCTGATTTAACTGGAACCTATCAAATACCGAGCACTTTAACCGCAAACAATAAAACTCAAAATGTAATATCAATTGGTGAATATGCTTTTAGGCATACTGCTGGCACTGGATCAAATGATATAATGATATCTAATGACAATATTATTTCAATTGGAAATTATGCCTTTTATCAGTTAGGTATTAATAGTGTTGTAACTCCTAATGTAATATCAATTGGTGACTACGCTTTTAGTGAAACAAAAATTAAAGAAGCAAAATTTGATAGCTTAAAAAAATTAGGTAATTATGCAATGTCTGGCATTAATACTTTATATAGTCTTAATATTGGTGCTATTGAATTACTTGGAACTAATTGTATTTCTGATAATGAAAATTTAGAACAATTATTTATATCAAACACTAACAAAAATATTATTGTTAACGGAATACCATGGAGTAATATTGGAACTAATTCAAATAAAAGACTAAGAATATATGTCCCTGAAGGAACAGAACAATTAAGTTATTACAAAAATTTAATTCCTAGTTATGCTCAATATATATATGAAACCGGAACAATTGTTGGCAGTTTTGTTAATGCACCATTATTATATGACATTGGTGAATATGCTGTTAAAGAAAAAACAATTACCAATCATTTAGGTGTAAATGTAACTGGCTGGGAAATCATTGAATATCATGGTGCTGATTTAACCGGCGCATATAATATTCCAGAGACATTAACTATTACGTCTTCTAGTCTTACAGCAATAGCCCAAAACATTAATAAAGTTGATGATAAATACGCTTATAATATTACTGTTAAAAATAATACAAATGAAAATATTAATTCATGGCAAATGAATATTGATTTACCTTCAACTGTATCACTCGTTAGTGTAACAAATGCTAGATATGAAATAAGAAATAATATTTTATATGTTTATAATGATTCTAACAATGGAACAATTAATGCATTAGGAAATGTAACATTTAGTATTGAATTGGAAACATTAATTGATAATTATATGCCATATATCTCGAATGTTAGTGTTATAAATGCGACGGGTAGAACATTGCCTGTTATAGAAATTGGTCCCAATGCTTTTATTCATACTACCGTTGCGGTTAATGAAAGAATAAACATTGATAATCAAAATATAATTATTGTTGGTGATAATGCTTTTAAAAATGTTGAAGGAATTGAAAAATTAAGACTAATTAATAGTATAACCATTGGCACTAGCGCCTTTGAAAACAATAAAACAATTAAAAAAATTACTTTAACTAATTTAAACACTATACGTTCTAATGCTTTTTTAGGCTCAGAAAATTTATTTATAATTGATTTTGGTTCGGTTCAAACAATTGAAGAAAATGTTCTTACAAATGCACCATATTTGGAACAAGTATTTTTTAATGTTAATTCACTTGATTTGGCAATTAATTATAATGCTATTTCAAATGTTGGATCACTATCAAATAATCGCTTAAGATTCTATGTTACCGATGGTAAAGATATAAATAATCGTGAATATGTAAACACTTATAAGAGCTTGTTTAATAGTGAATATAATGATTATTTTTATCCTTTAGGATACATAATGGGGAGTTATTCCCAAGCTAATAGTCCTTATGATATTGGTAGTTATAGCATTAGGGAAACAATAAAAAATAATTATTTGGGAAACACTGTTACTGGTTGGGAAATAGTCGAATACCATGGTTCAGATTTAGATAGTAACTTTACTATTGATAATGATCTGACAGTTATTAGATCGAATTTGTCAGTTAAAGCAATCTATGATAGTTCGTGGGGTAATTATATTCATAAAATATATGTTGAAATAAAAAATGATGGAAATGAACCTGTTAATTCATGGCAATTTAAATTGTCATATCCAAGTGGTAGTTCAGTAAATTTATGGAATGGTGATGCTACACAATACGATAAATACGCAATAATTAATAATATGACTTATAATGGAACGATTGCACCAGGAGCTACATTCAGACTTGAAATGCATGTTACTACATCATCAGCTACCTATACGCCAATTGTGACTGATGCTCATCCTCAAGATGCACCAGCTATAAATTATCCTATCATATCAATTGGTGATTATGCATTTAGGCATACACTTGCAAATGGTTCTGCTGAATTTGATATTACTAGTCCTAATTTAATTTATATTGGAGAAAGTGCTTTTTATAATTTACCAGGAATAATTAATCTTAGTGGAACTAGTATTACAACTATTGGCCCCAATGCTTTTGTTAATAATAAAATAGAAACCGTTAATTTACCTAATTTATTAAATATTGGTGAATCAGCATTTCGAAATAATTCAAGTTTGCATTACATGAATATAGGGACAGTGTTATCGTTACCAGATAATGTTTTAAATGGTGCTGTTAATTTGACGCAACTATTTATATCAAATGAAAATGTTAACGCTGGATCGGAAATGATGGATATTTATATAGGGACAGATGCCTTGAAAGATATTGGAACAGCTGTTGGATCTCGATTTAGAATATATGTTCCACAGGGCATTGCATTGGGCAGTTTAACCTATGCAAAAGCTTATAAAAATACATTACCAGAGAATCTTAAATTGTATATATATGAAAAAGGATATTTAACTGGAAATGATTATTCGTATGCTGCCATACCTTACAATATTAAAGAATATATGGTTAAAGATGCAACCATTAATAATATTGATGGTTGGGAAATTATTGATTATCACGGCGCTAATATTACCTCTACTTACAGTTATCCCAATACCATTACAGCTAATGGCGTTACTAAAAATGTCATAGCAATAGGCGATAATGCCTTTAGACATGCAATGACATCAAATGCTAATTTTGATATAAATACAACTGATTTGCAAAAAGTAGGAGAATTCGCTTTCTATCAATTTAAAGGAATTAATAAGTTAATTGCACCAAATTTAAATACAATTGGTGCCAATGCTTTTAGATATAATAGTATAAATTATGTTGCCTTAACAGGACTTAATAATATTGGAAATTATGCATTAGCCGATAACACCGATATGTATTATATAGATTTGGGTAATATTAATAATCTGCCTGATGGGTTATTATATAATAATAGTAAGATAGTTATAATGTATTTTAGGAGTATTGATGTAACTTCTAATAAAATGAATATTACCATAGGTGAAAATGCTTTATACAATATGGGTGATAAAACAACGGATAGACTAAGAATATATGTCCCAATCGAAGGCCCAAACGGTGACGAAACATATGTTCAAGCATATAAAAACACCTTACCAAGCACATTGTCACCTTATGTATATGAAACAGGTCATTTAGTTGGAACATACATGTATTCAGACAGTAATTATCCAATTCTAGATTATAGCGTAAAAAAAGCAACTATTGATGGCGTTGAAGGATGGCATATAATTGATTATCATGGAGCCGATGCTAGTTCCACCTATGTAATTCCTTCTTATATAACAGTTAATGAAGAAACATTACCGGTTATATCAGTTGGTGAGTCCTCATACCGTTGGACTAAGGTAACATCGGGACAAACATGGAATGTAGATTTTCCGAGTTCGGTTCGTTATGTTGGTGATTATGCTTTTTATCAACGATCATTATATAGCATGACCGGATATGATTTAAATTACTTAGGCGCGTATGTATGTTATCAATGTCGAAGCATACAAACAGTATCGTTTGGAGCGGTAACTAATATAGGAGAATATGCTTTTTATAACACAACTGTTAGATCAGTTAGTTTAGGACTAAATGTAGTAGAAATTGGAAATTATGCTTTTTATAATACATATGCAAATAATCAATTATCTACTTTCTATATTTCAACAGTTAATCCTCCAAGAATTTATGCTAATACATTGCCACCAAGACAACAATCGTGGTTTTGGTATAATTATAATATTACTATTTATGTTCCATACGCATCTGAATCAGCCTACGAAAATGCTGATTACTGGTCTGTTTTAGCAGCTAGAATTTATCCGATGGGGAATACTTATCAAAATTATGTTTATAACGTTATTGGTGATAATCAAGTAGAAATAACTGGATATACAAATACCAGCGTATCATCATTAACAATTCCTAATACTTTTTCAATTAGCGGAACGACATATCAAGTAACATCTGTTTCAGGAGAAGCATTTGATAATCTATCTTCATTAAGAACATTAACCTTACCTAGATATTTAAAAACAATAGGTGAAAACTTCTTAAACGGTAATAGCTCAGTAAATACTATTCGTGTAGCAAGTAATAGCACAACTTTTAAAGCTACAAATGGCGTTTTATTCTCATATGATGGAACATCGTTAATAAAATATCCGCCAGCTAAAACCACATCATCTTATGAATTACCAACATCAACAAGAGTAATTATTTCAGGTGCCTTTCAAAGTTCACAATATCTTGAATCAATTACCTTTAATGAAAATTTATTATCAATTGCAGCTGGAAGTTTTACTAACTGTCAAAGTTTACGAACAATAACATTTACAGGAACAACACCACCTTATTTATTGGGATTTAATGTTTTCCCTGTATATAATAACACATCCGTTAGATATCCAAGTAGTGCCTTTTCTACATATAATTCAAATATATTCTATACAAAATACGTTAACAATGCCGTAGAAAATTAAAAAAAAAATTATTAAATAGTTTCTTTTTTAATAATTATCTCTATTAAATAAATTAATAAATATGAAAATTATTTTCGTTTGGTAAGTTTAAAAAATTCTTAATCCATGAAGGCATTTAATACCATTAATCGTTTCTTTTTATAAAAAAAATAAATAAGGATTGTCATTATCAATTCTTTTTTTCATATGATTAAGTATGAAAAATACATTTATATTAATAATAAAAGGAATAATAATTGGAATTGGTAAAATATTACCTGGAGTTAGTGGAGCTATTTTAGCAATATCTTTGAATGTTTATGATAAAGGTTTAGATGCCATTACCAATTTTTTTAACAATGTTAAAAAAAACTCAATATTCTTAATAAAAATTGGTATTGGGATATCTTTAGGACTTGTTTTTTTTAGTAAAATAATAAAGTATTTTATTATTAACTTTAAAATTGAAATAACATTATTATTTATTGGTTTAATAATAGGAGGAATTCCTTTATTATTTAAAGAAGTTAAAGAAAAAAAACACTATATATCATCAATAGTCTCATTTATCATAATAATAATCATTTCATTATTAGGTGTCAAAAATAATCATTCTAATATAACTTTTTTTAATTTAGTTTTAGCTGGATTTGTGGATGCAATAGCGACGATATTTCCCGGTGTATGTGGAACAACACTATTAATGCTTATGGGAAGCTATGACTTAATAATAACTGCCCTAAGTAATGTCACCAATAATTTAATAAGTTCAATTAAAATTTTAGTTCCTTTTTCAATTGGAATGTTTACAGGAATAATTATAATTTCTAAGTTTATTAATTATTGTTTTAGAAAATATAAAAGTTTAACATATGCTATAATTATAGGAGTAGTTTTATCAACAACGTTAATTTTGTTTTTAGAACAAATAATTACAATAAGTAATATTAGTGAAATAATAGTTTCATTTATATTATTAATAACTGGCTATTTTATATTAAAAATAATTGCTAGAATATAAATAATAAAAAAATGAAAAAAATTTATAAAAAAAGATTGACTAACAAAAAATAAAGTGTTACATTATATGTAGCACTCAGGTGTTTTTATTTTGGAGGTTTTTATGTCAAAAATAGTAAATTATTTTAGTGGTGTAAAGAAAGAAATGAGTCGTGTTAGATGGACTAATAAAAAAGACTTATTGAAATATTCCGTTGCAGCTGTCGGATTCGTTTTATTTTTTGCATTATTCTTTTATGCCGTTGATTATGGTGTAACATTGATAAGGACAATAAAGTAATATGAAAAAAGAATGGTATGTAGTAAATACAATTTCAGGTCATGAATATAAAGTAAAAGAAAAATTAGAAATGCGTATTAATTCAATGGAACTTCATGACAATATTTTTAGAGTAATAGTTCCTGAACAAAAAGAAATCGAATTTAAAGACGGCGTTAAAAAAGAAAAAATTAAAAAAATGTTTCCAGGTTATGTCATTGTTGAAATGGTTATGAGTGATGAAGCATGGTATATTGTTCGTAATACTCAAGGAGTAACTGGTTTCATAGGATCTTCTGGTAAAGGTGCAAAACCAATCCCATTAAATCCTCAAGAAGTTGATAAAATACTTGGTAATATGGGTATGAGTAGAATTGATTTATCCAAAGATTTAGTTGAAGGCAAAAAAGTTAGAATAACCGATGGACCATTTAAAGATATGATTGGTAAAATTGAAACTATTGACTTAAAACAACAAAGATTGACACTTCTATTAGACCTATTTGGACAAGAAACATCAGTTGAAGCCGAATTATCTCAAATTGAAAGTTTATAAAAATAAAATAAAAACATTGTAAAAAAATAAAATATATGATAATATGTAAAACGAGTTGTATTTAATATACAAGGATTTAATTAGTGGGAAGCGGAAGCTAATTGAACCACTCGCGAAAAAAAATTTAGGAGGTGTTTTTCGTGGCAAAGGAAATCGTAAAAAAGATAAAACTTCAAATACCTGCTGGAAGAGCTACACCAGCTCCACCAGTTGGGACTGTTTTAGGACCTGCTGGAATTAATCTACAAGATTTTTGCACTAGATATAATGATGCAACTAAAGATAAAATAGGAGATATATTACCAGTAGAAATTACTATCTTTGATGATAGAAGTTTTAATTTCATAATTAAAACTCCACCAACAGCTTTCTTAATAAAAAAAGCAGCCAACGCTAAAAAAGGTTCTACTAAAGGATCTAAAGAAGTAGTAGCTACTATTACTGAAAGTAAATTAAGAGAAATTGCAGAAACAAAGTTAGTAGATTTAAATGCCTATGATATTAAAGCAGCAATAAAAACCGTTGAAGGAACTGCTAAAAATATGGGAATTGCTATTAAAAAAGATAATGAATAATACACATATAGGTTAGTTGCCTATGTGGAAGGAAAATAAAAATTCCGCTTTTAACCACATAAGGAGGAAAAATGAAGAAAAGTAAAAGATATGTTACTAATTTAGAAAAAATAGATAAAACTAAATTATATACCAAAGAAGAAGCAATTGAATTAGCAAAACAAACTTCAAATTTAAAATTTGATTCAACATTAGAAGTAGCTATTAATTTAAATTTAGATGTTAAAAAAGCTGATCAACAATTAAGAGGAGCTATTGTTCTACCAAATGGAACAGGTAAAACTAAAAAAATACTTGTTTTAGCCAAAGGCGAAAAAGCAACTGATGCTAAAAATGCTGGTGCTGATTTTGTTGGAGACACAGATATGATTGAAAAAATTGAAAAATCAAATTGGTTTGATTTTGATGTTTTAATTGCTACTCCAGATATGATGCCTGCTTTAGGGAAAATTGGTAAAGTGTTAGGTCCTAAAGGATTAATGCCTAATCCCAAAACTGGCACTGTTACTAATGATGTTATTAAGGCAGTTGAAGAAGTTCAAAAAGGTAAAATAGAATATAGAACCGATACTTTTGGTAATGTTCATACAATATTTGGTAAAGCTAGTTTTTCTAATGATAAGTTAATTGAAAATTTAACTACTTTTGTAGAAATGATTTTAAAAATGAAACCATCTTCTGTAAAAGGAATATATGTTAAGAATATATCTATTTCAAGCACTATGGGTCCTGGAATTAAAATTGATTTAAATTCTTTTGACAAATAGTTAGAATAGTTATATAATAAATATGAAATTTTGAAGCCGTAGACAGTAGGGACTGAATAAGTATAAAAATCCTACCGAGGGAAAAAACAAAATAAGTTTTTATACCCCTCGCTATGAGGGGTTTATTTATTGCTTCAAGGAAAGGAACGATAAAATGCCTAATCAAAAAGTGTTGGAACAAAAAAAAGGTGTTGTTTCTGAAATTAAAGATAAAGTAAGTAATGCTTCATCAGTTGTATTATTCGATTATCGTGGATTAAGTGTTTCAGAAGTAACCGAATTAAGAAAAAAATTAAAGGAATCTGGTTCTGAATACAAAGTATACAAAAACACTTTAACTAAAAGAGCTTTAGATGAATTAAAAATTGATTTAAATGAATTTCTAGCTGGACCAAGTGCAATTACTTTTTCAAGCGATGCATTAGCTCCAATTAAAATTTTAAATGATTTTTCAAAAAATCATAAAGCCTTAGAACTTAAAGTTGGTATTGTTGATGGGAAAATATCAAAACTGGATGAATTAAAACAACTAGCAACTATTCCTTCAAGAGACACATTGCTTACAATGTTAGCTGCTGGAATGCTAGGAACAGTCAAAGATTTATCAATATGTTTAGATTTATATTCTAAACAAAAAGAAGAAAATTAAAATAAAAAATAGGAGGAAAATAAAATGGCAAAATTAACAAAAGAAAGTTTTATCAGTGCTTTAAAAGAAATGACAATTCTTGAAATTAAAGAATTAGTAGATGCAATGAAGGAAGAATTTGGTGTAGATCCAAGTGCGTTAGCAGTAGCGGCAGGACCTGCTGTTGCAGCCGTAGAAGAAGGGCCATCTAAAGTTAACGTTGTTTTAACTGCAGCTGGTGTAAATAAAATAGCTGTTATCAAAATCGTTAGAGACTTAACAGGATTAGGTTTAAAAGAAGCTAAAGATATTGCTGATAATGGTGGAAATGTAAAAGAAGGCATTGATAAAGAAGAAGCAGAAAAAATTAAAGCGCAATTTGAAGAAGCAGGCGCAACTGTAGAACTTAAATAATTATTGAAACTTATGCAAATCGTATAAGTTTTTTTTGGTAGTGGGGTGAATAATGCAATTATCGGGAACTATAATCGGCGATGTCAATTATAAAAAATATAAAAAAATAGAAAGAGAATATATAGAATATGCCCGTTCTAAGATTCCAATAGGGATTATAGAATATTCTAGTAAAATGAAAATTAATATAAATACATTATTAAAAAATCTATTAGTGCATACTGGATATGAAGAATTTGACACTATTTTGGCTGCTTTTTTAGGAATAGTTGGTAATTATTATGCATATGAATATTTTAATTGGAAATATTCGGGAATAATTGAACGAGAAGTTCATATATCAATTGGACCTAATACTATGTGTGCTGATTTAGTTAGACAAAATAAAAAACATGTTTATATTTATGAAGTTAAAACTACTAATCAACTTATTTTAGACGATAATCATATTAAAAACATTCCTCGAGAAGGAACAATTGAATATGATAATTTGTGTCTAAAAAAACAGTATTTTAATATTTCATATAATTTATTAAAACAAATGGAAAAATTAGTTTATTATCGTTTTCAAAATGATAAAATCCGTATTGGTTTAATAATATTTGCTGATTGTTATTTACAAGAAGAACTAAAAGAAAAATTAAAAAATAATAATATTAAAATATATATTATTCCTAAAAAAGTAGAAACAATGATTGTTGATATTAGAAATATGCTATGTGATATATATACTTATGGACGAGATATATTGGATGAAGCTAATTTTTGCCCTAAGTATAAAGTAAGGAAAAAGGTGTGATATGGAACATTACTGGACTAATACAACATTAGAGGGGCCCGAAAAGACGTTTAAAGTAAATATTAAAGATATAGTATATACGTTTGTTAGTAACAATGGAGTTTTTTCAAAAGAAAAACTAGATTTTGGAACAAGATTGTTAATTGATAATTTATTAGATAATAATATTTCTGGTTCAATTTTGGATTTAGGATGCGGTTATGGCCCTATAACAGTCATTTTAGGTAATATGAACAAATGTATTCAAATTGATTCAGTTGATGTTAATGAGAAAGCAATTATTTTGACTGAAAAAAACATTAAATTAAATAATATTAAAAATGCTAATGCCTTTATTAGTAATATTTATGAAAACATTAATAAGAAATATGATTATATTATTACTAATCCACCTATAAGACGAGGTAAGGAAATATTAAGAGTTTTTTTGAAAAAAGCAATTAATTATTTAACTCCAACTGGCGAATTGTGGTTTGTGATGAGAAAAAATCATGGTGTCTTAAGCATAAAAAAAGAATTGGAAGAAATATATAATGTTGAAATTGTTGCAAAAGATAAAGGCTTTTATATTATAAAATGTATAAGTAGAATGTAAAAATTTACATTTTTAATCAAAAAAACATTGACTTATTTTGAGTTGTTTGGTAACATTATATATTGGTATCACATCATTTTTGGTGTGCAAAACTATTTAAAATATTATGTATAGGGGTGAAATTTTAATGGCTTATAAAGTTAAAAAAAGTGGCGATTATAGAGAAAGAAGAAATTTCTCAATGATCAAAAATTCATTAGAACTTTCTAACTTGTTGGAAGTTCAAAAAAGTTCTTATCAATTATTTGTTACGGAAGGAATAAAGGAAATATTTGAAGAGCTATTTCCTATCGAAAGCTTTTCTGGTAGTATGACTTTAGAATTCGGTGATTATGCATTTGATACTCCAAGATATTCTATCAAAGAATGTAAAGATAGACAAATCACTTATGCTACCCCACTAAAAGTTCAAGCTAGATTATTCAACAATGAAACTGGTGAAGTAAAAGAACAAGAAATATTTTTAGGTGATATGCCTCTTATGACCGATAGCGGAACATTTATTATTAATGGCGCTGAAAGGGTTATTGTATCGCAATTAGTTAGATCTCCAAGTGTTTATTTTTCAAAAGAAATAGATAAAAATGGGCGTCCTAATTTTGCATCTAAAGTAATTCCAACTCGTGGAACGTGGCTGGAATATGAAACTGATGCTAAAGATGTTTTATATGTTAGAATCGATAGAACAAGAAAGGTTCCAATTACGACTCTTCTTCGTGCTTTTGGTTTATCTACTGATAAAGATATTATTAATTTCTTTGGAGAAAATGATTTTATTAATAATACTTTAGAAAAAGACACAACTAAAAATACAGATGAAGCATTAATTGAAATTTATGAAAAATTAAGACCTGGGGAACCAATTACATTAGATAGTGCTAAAAATCAATTAATAACAAGATTTTTTGATTCATTTCGTTATGAATTGGCCAGAGTAGGTAGATATAAATTTAATAAGAAATTAGATGTTTGTGAAAGATTATTAAATACAGTTTTAGCAGAAGATATAAAAGTTGATGAAAAAATTGTGTGTGAAAAAGGAACAACTCTAACTAAAAATTTACTTGTTGAATTAGCTCCTATATTTGATTCTGGTTATGGAATGACAGAAGCTAAAGTTAATGAAGAATTAGATTTACATAACCGTGTTCAAGTTATAAAAGTGTATTCACCATTAAATCCTAAGAAAATAGTTAAAGTTATTGGTAATGATTGCCATAGTGACGCTAAAACCTTAACAATTTCTGATGTTTATGCATCCGTAAGTTATTATTTAAATTTAATGGATGGAATAGGCAGCTTAGATGAAATAGATCACTTAGGAAATAGACGAATTAGACAAGTTGGTGAATTGTTAGAAAACCAATTTAAAATTGGTATTAGCCGTATGGAAAGAGTTATTAGAGAAAGAATGACAACTCAAGATATTGAAACTGTTACACCTAAAACATTAATAAATATAAGACCAGTTACAGCTGTTTTAAAAGAATTTTTTGGTAGTAGCCAATTGTCACAATTTATGGACCAAATTAATCCAATTGCTGAACTTACACATAAAAGAAGATTATCAGCTTTAGGACCAGGAGGTTTATCTCGTGATAGAGCTAGTATGGAAGTTCGTGACGTAAATGCATCTCATTATGGAAGAATTTGTCCAGTTGAATCACCAGAAGGTCAAAATATTGGACTTATTACATCTCTAGCTAGTTATGCTAAAATAAACGAATATGGTTTTATTATGACACCATATCGAAAGGTAAATAATTGTATATTAACTGATCAAGTTGATTATTTAACGGCTGATGAAGAAAATGATTTTTACATTTCTCAAGCAACTGTTAATGTAAATGATGATTTATTAATTACTGATAAAGTAGTTGCGGGTAGATATCGTGGCGAAAATGAATTGATACCAGTTGAAAAAGTAGATTATATTGATGTATCACCACAACAAGTTGTATCAATTACAACAAGTTTAATTCCATTCTTGGAACATGATGATGCCACTCGTGCTTTGATGGGGGCTAACATGCAACGTCAAGCATTACCACTTTTAAAAACTGAAGCTCCACTTGTTGGAACAGGTGTTGAAGGAATCGCTGCTAAAGATAGCGGATCTGTTATTGTTTCAAAATCAGATGGCATTGTTGAATATGTTGATAGTAAAAAAAT
>CAYVSY010000008.1:0-22690 GCA_964454255.1 uncultured Muribaculaceae bacterium | reverse complement strand
TTACATCTTTACAAGAATATATTCAACTTGTAGAAGAATGGATATTATTTTACAATACAACTAGATTAAAGTCAAAAGTTGTCGAAAAAGTGAAAAACTTATACAAAAAGAGAAAAATAAATTTTCTCTTTTTAATATACCTCTTTTTTATTGATGTCTACCAATTGGGGTTCACATCAAAAAAATAAACTCTTTTTTGCTTTTTACAAACAAAAAAATAAGTTATTGAAAAAACAAATATGCCATGATATAATTAATAATAGAGGTGAAGTCGTAATGACTAGTTTATATTTTCAAATATGTAGTATATTATTTTTATTAATAATAATGATAGTATATTTTTCCAAAAAAAGGATGAAAAATCTTGAAACGACAATATTTA
This sequence comes from uncultured Muribaculaceae bacterium, assembly GCA_964454255.1. Taxonomy (GTDB): domain Bacteria; phylum Bacillota_I; class Bacilli_A; order RF39; family UBA660; genus CAYVSY01. The sequence continues at coordinate 22,308 of CAYVSY010000008.1, read as the reverse complement.
CTTTTACTTTGTTTTCAACTTTATTTTGTATAGTATTTGATGTTACAATTATTAGTATAGGATATTTGAAGGATGCAGTTATAATCGCAAAAGTATTAAATATTATTTATTTATTTTCTATATTAGTGTGGATTACATTATTCACTATATATATCGTTTATATTTCATTAGATGAAAAAATTAAAAACAAAATTGAACACATGAAAAAATTAATATATTTATTTATTACATTTGATATTATTTGTTTATTTATGATGATTATTTCACCACTTTATCTATATAATCAAAATAATGTTATGTATTCTTATGGTCCATGCGTTAATATTTTATTTACGTCTATTTTAGCTTATATATTAATGGTATTTATATCAACTATTTCAAATATCAAACACATAAAATCAAAAAAATATATTCCAATATTTGTATTAGTTGTTTTATCTGTTATTATGTTAGTCATAAATAGAATCGATCCGGGGCTTTTAATGACTACCTTTGTTATGACATATATAACTACAATTATGTATTTCACTATTGAAAATCCAGATATGAAAATGATTGAACAATTGAATGCTGCAAAAGATCAAGCTGAAAAAGCTAATCATGCTAAAAGTGATTTCTTAAGTAGTATGAGTCATGAAATAAGAACACCATTAAATGCTATTGTAGGATTCAGTCAAGCCTTAGAAACGGAAAACATACCAGAATCAGCTAAAGATGAAGTGCGTGACATAATAAGTGCTTCGGATACATTATTAGAAATTGTAAATGGAATATTAGACATTTCAAAAATAGAGGCTAACAAATTAGAAATAATTGATGTAGAATATAGTTTTAAAAAATTATTTAATGATTTAGTAAGCTTAAGTAAAGCAAGATTAGGAGAAAAACCACTTGAGTTTAGAATAAAATATGATGAATCAATTCCACCAGTTTTGTATGGAGATGCAATTAGAATAAAACAAATAATTTTAAATTTATTAACGAATTCAATAAAATATACCAAAGAAGGATATATTGAATTTAAAGTTTGCTCAGTATGCCAAAACGATGTGTGTCGAATAATAGTAAGTGTTAAAGATTCTGGAATAGGAATACCAGAAGATAAAATAAATAAATTATTTTCAAAATTTGAACGTTTAGAAGTGGAAAAAAGCACAACCGTTGAAGGAACGGGATTAGGTTTAGCTATTACTAAAAAATTAGTTGAAATGATGAATGGAAAAATAGTTGTTCAAAGTAAATACGGTGAAGGTTCACAATTCACAGTTGCTCTTGATCAAAAAATAGTAGAAGGGAAAATATCATTAGACGAAGAAAAAAAACAAGAAACTGAAATGCCAACAGAAGATCTAAGTTCCAAAAAAGTATTACTTGTTGATGATAACTTAGTTAATTTAAAAGTGGCAGCTAGATTATTACGTAATTATAACATTATTCCTACTATGGTTTCTAGTGGTTCAGAATGCATTACTAACATTAATAATAAAGAAGAATATGATTTAATATTACTAGATGATATGATGCCTAATTTAAGCGGAACCGAAACATTAAAAATATTAAAAGAAAATCCAAATTTTAAAATACCAACAATTGCACTTACTGCTAATGCGATAAGTGGTATGAAAGAAAAGTATTTGAAAATAGGATTTGACGATTATTTATCAAAACCGATTGACAAAGGAGAACTAAATAATATTATTCATAAATTTTTATGTTCAAAATAAATAAATATGGTATAATGAATATAGTCTAGAATGAAAGGTGATAATATGAAAGATATAAATTTATTGATTGGTAATGGCGTTAATATAAATGAAAGTTTGGAATTGTTTGGTGACATTGCCACATACAATGAAACATTAGAAGATTTTTTAAGCGCAATTGATGAAAAAATAGCCAAAATGAAAATATATAAAGAAGCAGCTGATATGAATAATTATGCCATATTAGTTCATTCTTTAAAAAGTGATGCAAAATACTTTGGATTTACAAAGTTAGCCGAAATGGCTTTTCAACACGAAACAGAAAGTAAAGCAAATAATAGTGGCTATGTTTATGAATATTTTAATTCATTAATGGAAGAAACAAAAAGAATACTTAATTTAGTTCGAACATATTTAGGGAAACCACCTATTGTTGAAGAAAAAAATGAAACTGTAATTTTGAAAGATAAAACAATTCTAGTAGTTGATGATTCAAATATTATAAAACATTTTATTAATAAAATTTTTAATGATGATTATAATATTTTACTTGCCAGTGATGGAAAAGAGGCATTAGAAATAATAGAAAAAAATCAAAATCACAAAATAGTAGCGATTTTATTAGATTTAAATATGCCAAACTTCAATGGATTTGACTTTTTAGATTATTTTATGGCTAAAAATTTATTCACAAGTATTCCAATATCTATTATTACCGGTGAAAGTAATCAAGAAACAATTAGAAGAGCTGCAAGCTATCCTATAGTAGATATGCTTATGAAACCATTTAATGAAAGAGATGTAAAAAGAGTTGTCGAAAAAACAATTGAAAATGTTAAAATGATATAAACAATACAAATTGTATTGTTTTTTTCATATTTTAAAATGTCTTGCGTATAATTTTAATGAAACTAAAAGAAAGAGGTAAAATATGGAAAAAATAGATGTTATAAAAAGTATTTCCGGAAGAACTGGTGGAGAAATATATTTAGGAGTCGTTGGAGCTGTTCGAACGGGCAAATCAACGTTCATAAAAAGATTCATGGAAACATTAGTTGTTCCAAATATTCCTGATGAATATGAACGAAAAAGGACATTAGATGAACTTCCGCAAGCGGCTTCTGGTAAAACAATCATGACAACTGAACCAAAATTTGTCCCATCAAATGCCGCTAAAATTCAAATCGAAGATTTTTCTACTAGCATAAAAATGATAGATTGCGTAGGATATGTTATTCCATCCGCAAAAGGTTATGAGGATGAAAATGGTCCTCGATTAGTAAAAACTCCATGGTTTGATGAAGCTATACCATTTGTTGAAGCGGCTGAAATAGGAACCGAAAAAGTATTAAAAGATCATTCAACTATTGGAATAGTCATGACAACTGATGGAACAATTGGTGAAATTCCACGAAATGATTATATTGAAGTAGAAGAAAATATTATAAGTGAATTAAAATCAATTGGGAAACCATTTATTGTTATATTAAATTCTGTTAATCCAACTGGAATAGAAGCAGAGAAATTAAGTGAAAGCTTAAAAGAAAAATATAATGTCCCTGTTTTACCAATTAGTGTAGAAAACATGCAAGAAAGAGATATGTATTCAATATTAAAAGAAACATTGTATGAATTTTCAATAGAAGAAGTTCAAGTTCAAATGCCTGAATGGATTGCCATTCTAAATCATGATCACTATTTAAAAAAACATTACATTGAAAAAATAAAAGAAAGCATTACCGAAGTTCAAAAATTAAGAGATATTGATAATATTACTCTTCATTTTAAAGATTCTGAATATATTGAAAAGTCATATATATCAACTGTTGATGCATCAACTGGAGAAGTAACGATTAATTTAGAATCACCTAAAGGATTATATAATCAAATATTAAATGAAATTATTGGCTCAGATGTCAAAAGTAGAGCTGATCTATTAAATTTATTTCAAGAATTAAATGAAGCTAAACGAGAATATGGTCAAATAAAAAGTGCTTTAAAAATGGTTAAACAGACGGGTTATGGAATTGCTTCACCTACATTAGAAGATATGAAACTTGATACTCCTGAAATAATTAAACAGGGAAGTAGATATGGAATCAAGTTAAAAGCTATTGCGCCATCTATTCATATGATAAGAGTAGATGTAGAATCAACATTTGAACCAATTATTGGCTCAGAACTTCAATCAAAAGAATTAATTAATTACTTAATGAAAGATACTGATACAGCTAATATTTGGAAAAGCGAAATATTTGGAAGAAGTTTAGACGTAATTGTTCAAGAAGGAATTCAAGCAAAACTCTCAATAATGCCAGAAACAGTTCGCTTTAAATTGAGACAAACATTAAGTAAAATAGTTAATCGCGGTTCAAATAATATGATCGCAATTGTCTTATAATATAATGAAAGGGTTCAAATAATAAAAATTTATTTGAATCTTTTATTTATCCTGAAATATGTTAACGTAAAGAGTTTTGTGAATTTTTAATGAAAGAAAGATGAAATTGACAAACATAAACAATTATGTTAACATATATAGCACGAAAAGAGGGATAATATGAAAATAGGACAAAGAGAAATTTATATAACCGGATATTGTTTTAATAAAGGAACAATTAGTAAATATAATCAAGTTTCTTTAGAGGTAAATGATGAAACTGATGATTATATAAAGTCTAAATTAAAAAAATTAGATTATATAGGGGAAATTCAAATAAGAGAAGCCGAAGATGTAAATATTTCATTTAGCATTAATAATGAAAATTATGATGCCAATGGTGATGAAAAATTAAAAATATTAACTATTATAGCTGAAAAATTAACATTAAAGAAATTAGAAATAATTCCAACAATGTTATCACACACTTATTTTTCAAAATGTGAAAATGCATACAATACAGCATTATATACAGCAAAAAAAGCAAATATCGAAATTGAAGAAGGCGATGAATTTACATTTGATCCAGACGCAAACATTGAAATTGATGAATTTAGATATACCGAATTTATTGATAATGGAACTTTATTAAAGAGAACAAAATCTAAAAAAAGAGTAAAAACAAAGTAAAAACTTGTTTTTTTTAATAATTACTGATAAAATAAGGTTTTTTTATAAAAAATACTTGATTTTCATTATAAAACATGATATCTTAATTGTGTAAGCATATGTGCTTATTAATAGAAAATGGAGGTTATTAAAATGACAAAAGCAGAATTAGTAGAATTTATTGCTGAAAAAGCTGATTTAACAAAAGCTGATGCAGCACGTGCTTTAGATGCTACTGTAGAAGGAATTTCTAAAGGACTAAAAAAAGAAGGAAAGGTTACATTAGTAGGTTTTGGAACATTCTCAGCTAAGAAAAGAGCTGCAAGAACTGGACGCAATCCACAAACTGGTGCAGAAGTTAAAATACCAGCACGTGTTGTTCCAGGATTCAAAGCTGGAAATAAATTAAAAGAATCATTAAACTAATAAAAAACCATTTATTGGTTTTTTTTATGTAAAATTAAGTTAATATTTATTAAAATACAATTAAATTAATAAAAATATGATACAATTAAATGGGTGATTATAATGCTTGAAAAGGCAATAGAAGTATTAGAAAAAATAGAAAGCAAAGGATGGATTGCTTATATTGTAGGAGGTTTTGTTAGAGATTACTTATTAAATATTACTACCTCCGATATTGATATATGCACCAATGCAACACCTAAAGATTTAATGGAAATTTTTCATATTAATATTGCTCCTGATAATTTATATGGTTCAGTTGTAATAATTCATAAAAATATTCGTTTTGATATTACTACTTTTCGTAAAGAAATAAAATATGAGGATAATAGAAAACCGGTTAAAATAAAATATATTAATAACATAAAAAAAGATTTATTACGTCGTGATTTTACAATTAATACTTTATGTATAAATAGTTTGGGAGAGGTTTTAGATTTTTTAAAAATTAAAAATGATTTAAATAAACAAATAATAAAAACAGTTGGGAATCCTCGCTATAAAATAAAAGAAGACAGTTTAAGAATATTAAGAGCTATAAGATTTTCAACGACATTAAATTTTAATATTGAATATAAAACAAAACATTTTTTAAAAAAATATGGATATTTATTAAGTAATTTGTCTTATCAAAGAAAAAAAGATGAATTAGATAAAATATTTTTATCAGTTAATAGACAAAAAGGTATTGACTTAATTTTAGAGTTAAAATTAGATAAATATCTACAAATTCCTAATTTAAAAAATATTAAACCATGTGACAATATTATTGGTATTTGGGCCCAATTGGATGTAGATAACATATATCCATGGACAAAATTAGAAAAACAACAATTGAAAAGTATTAGAGAATTATTAGACATGGATATATTAAATGAATACGTTATATATAAATATGGACTTTATTTAACTACTATTGTTGCTGATATAAAAGATATTTCCAAAAAAGATTTAAATATGATTAGGAATAATTTAGTTATATTATCGAGAAAAGATTTGAAAATAAATGCTATGGATATTTCCAAAATATTAAATAAAGAACCAAATAAATATATTAAAGAAATATTAGATGATGTTGAAAAAAGCGTCGTTTTAAAAAAAATAGATAATGACTACAATAGTATAAAACTATATATATTAAATAAATACTCAAATTAGAGTATTTTTCTTTAAATATAATAAAAAAAATAGTATAATGAACTTAGGCAAATAAGAAGGAATATATAATAACTTATTTTGCAATTGTTGTTTATAAATGATATGATGTTTACATTAATACTAATAAAAGGGTAGGAGGATTAAGATGGATAAAATAGTTAATATATTAGAAGAAAAAATATATAATATTTCAGGCTTATTACTAAAAAATTATAAAAAATTAAATATATCAGAAGAAGAATTGATTGTTATAATATATCTTATTAATTTAAAAGGGAAAATTGCATATAATCCAACCATTTTTATTGAAGAAATAGATATGGAAAAATACAAAATAATGAATATTATTTCTAGTTTAGTTGATAAAAAAATAATAAGTGTATTCTTAGAAAAAAATTCTCTGAATAAAACAGAAGAATATATAAATTTAGAAATGTTATACACCAAATTAGCTAGTTTTGTCTTAGATAAAGTTACACCTACAATTGAAGATAACAGCATATTTGAAATGTTTGAAAAAGAATTTGGAAGAACATTATCACCAATGGAATATGAAATAATAAAAGGATGGATAAATGATAAGTTTTCAGACATTTTAATTAAAGAAGCTTTAAAGGAAGCTATATATAATGGCGTTAATAATTTAAGATACATTGATAAAATTTTATATGAATGGAATAAAAAAGGCATTAAAAACAAAGACGACATAATAAAAGACAAAACAAAAAGAAGAACTGAAATATCAAAAAAAGTTGATATACCTGATTATAATTGGTTAGATGAATAAAATATTAAATTATTTAGACAAATTGTATGAAAATCCTAAATGTGAATTAAATTATACTAAAGATTATGAATTATTAATGGCTATTGTTTTAAGCGCACAAACAACTGATAAGAGAGTCAATTCTATCACTAAAATATTATTTAAAAAATATGATAGTTTAGAAAAATTAGCTAATGCACCAATCAAAGATATAGAAGAAATAATAAAGCCAATAGGAACATATCATAAAAAAGCTATCTTTATTCATAATATTGCAACAGAATTAAATAGTATTGGTAGTGTTCCGTATGATAGATCTCAATTAGAAAAATTATCAGGTGTTGGTCGAAAAACAATAAATGTTTTTTTATCTGAATTAAATAAAGAGGATACCATCGGTGTTGATACACATGTTAGTAGGGTTAGTAAGCGCCTAAATATTGCTGAAAAAAATGATAATGTATTGACTATTGAAAAGAAACTAATGAAAAAGTTTCCTAAAAACACATGGCGTAAATTACATCTTCAATTAGTTTTATTTGGAAGATATAAATGCAAGGCATTAAATCCAATTTGTGACAATTGCAAATTAAAAGACATATGTAATTATGAAAGAAGGCAAAAAAATGACAATAATAGATGGAAAAAAAGAAAGTAAAATAATCAAAGAAGAATTAAAAACTACAATTCTTAATAACAGTTTAAAACCTAAACTTGTTGTTATTCAAGTGGGAAATGATGAAAGAAGCAATGTATATATAAAAAATAAAGAAAGAGCTTGTAAAGAAATAGGGGTTAATTTTGAATTGAAAAAATATTCAGAAGATTCCCCAGAAACAATGATAATTGATTATATTGATAATTTAAATAAAGATGCTAATATTCATGGTATAATTCTTCAATTACCAATTCCTGTTCATCTTAATTGTTATAAAATAATAAATACTATTAATGCTCTAAAAGATGTTGATGGATTAACAGATATTAATTTAGGAAAATTATTTTCTGGGCAAAAATGTTTTGCATCATGCACATCTACTGGAATTATATATCTTTTAAAAAAATATAATATTTTATTAGAAGGAAAAAAAGTAGTCCTAATAGGCAGAAGTTTATTAGTAGGAAAACCGCTAATTTTACTTCTTTTAGAAAATAATGCGACTGTTATTGTTTGTCATTCTAAGACAAACAATATAAAGGAAATGACTAAACAAGCTGATATATTAATAGTCGCAACAGGTCATAAAAATTTGATTCAAAAAGATATGATAAAAAAAGATTGTGTTATAATAGATGTTGGCATAACAAGTGAAAATGGAAAAATATACGGTGATGTTGATTACGATAATGTTAAAGATGAAGTAAGTTACATTGCACCAGTTCCTGGTGGAGTTGGCCCGATGACAATAGCCATGCTATTAAAACACGTTGTTGAATCATGTAAGGAGCATCAAAATGAAAGGTAAACTAATAATAATAGAGGGAACAGATTGTTCAGGAAAAGAAACACAAGCTAAATTATTATTTAAAAAATTAACACAATTACATTATAAAACTGTAGAATTGTTTTTTCCACGCTATGATACCGCAACAGGTCGAATTATTGCCGGACCATATTTAGGGAAAGAAGGCTATGAAGAAGGATGTTTTAAAGAAACATCGGCTAAAGTTGACCCTTTGGTTTCATCATTGTATTTTGCGGCTGATAGAAAGTATAATTGTGACGAAATAATCAATTATTTAGATGCTGGATATATTGTAATAATAGATAGATATGTTTCATCAAATATGGCTCACCAAGGTGGAAAAATATATGATAAAAAGTTACGCCAGGATTTATATCAAAAAATAAGTAAACTAGAATATGAAATATTAGAATTACCTCAACCAGATTGGACGGCTTTTCTCTATATGCCATATGAAAACGCTTTAGAATTAAGAAAAAATCGAAAAGAACTGCCAGATCAAAACGAACGCAATGAAAAACACTTAAAGAATGCTGAAGAAGCATATATAGAAATGGCTGATTTATTTAACTTTGAAACAATAAATTGTCTTTCCAATAAAAAAATTAGATCAATTGAAGATATTAATCAAGAATTATGTGAAAAAGTATTAAAGTTTATAAATAATAAGTAGTATAAAATATTGATATAATACCCAAAATATTCATAGAATGAATAGGAGGGTATTTTTTATGTTCGGAAATTTTAGTGAAGAAGCACAAAGAATCCTATTAAAGTCAAAAACAGAAATGTTAAAGTTAAATCATCCTTATATAGGGACAGAACATTTTGTTTTATCACTCTTAAATGATAAAAATGAACTTACATATAAGTTAAATGATTTTGGATTATCATATGAAAAATTTAAAAATAATATACTAAAAGTTATAGGGCATGGATCAGAAAAAACAAATCAATTTTTATATACCCCTTTACTTAAAAAAATAATTGAAAATGCAGTTATGGAATGTTCAGACACACATAATCGTTATGTAACAATCGAACATCTGTTTTTAGCTTTATTAGAAAGTGGCGAAGGTATTGCGATTAGAATTTTTATTAAAATGAATTTAAATATTGAAAAAATATATAATACTATTTTTATTAAAGAATCAGGGAAAAATTCCAAAAAGAATAAAAAATTAATTATTGATGAATTAGGAATTGATCTCAATAAAAAATCATTAAATAAAGAACTGGATCCCGTTGTTGAAAGAAAAGAGGAAATAAATAGAATATTGGAAATATTATGTCGTCGAATCAAAAATAATCCATTATTAATTGGACCGCCAGGTGTAGGAAAAACTGCTCTTGTAGAAGAAATAAGCCATTTAATAACGACCAATTCCGTTCCGGATATATTACTTTCTAAAAGAATTATTTCATTAGATATGGCTAGTTTGGTAGCTGGCACTAAATATCGTGGTGAATTTGAAGACAGAATGAAAAAAATTCTAAAAGAAATTGAAGATGATGAAAATATTATTTTATTCATTGACGAAATACATACCTTAGTTGGAGCAGGTGGGGCAGAAGGAGCAATAGATGCATCAAACATATTAAAACCATCCCTTGCCAGAGGAAAAATAAGATGTATTGGTGCCACAACTGATAGCGAATATAAAAAATTCATAGAAAAAGATGGAGCTTTAAATAGAAGATTTCAAAAGGTTAATATAGAACCACCGGATATTAATAAAACTAAAAAGATACTTAATAAATTAAAACCAATATATGAAAAATACCATAATGTTATAATTGAAGATTATATTATAGATAATATTATTGAATTAACTGAAAAATATATGTATGATCGCTATCAACCAGATAAATCGATAGATATATTAGACGAAGTAAGTTCTAAAACAAGAATAAAAGAAAACGAACATAAGAAAAAAATAATTAAATTGGAAAATGAAATAAAAAGTATTCAACATGAAAAAAATTCTTTTATTATTGAAAATAATTTCACAAAGGCATATTCATATCGTGCCAAAGAAAAAGAATTAACATCACAATTAAACATTTTAAAAATAAAATATAAAGAAAATAAAAAAAATGTCACTATTGAAGATGTAGCTCGTATCATTCATGCTAAAACCAAAATACCTGTATATGAAATATTAAATGATTCAGAAACAAAATTAAATAGTATCAAAAATAATTTGTGTAATAATATAATAGGTCAAACCAATGCTATTGATGAAATTATTAAGATTTTAAAAAGAATTAATTTAGGGTATAAAGACGATAATAATACATATTCAGTTTTGTTTGTTGGTCCATCCGGAGTAGGAAAAACATTAATGGCTAAAGTTATTTCAAAAGAAATATTTGGATTAAACAATATTGTTAGATTAGATATGAGTGAATATAGCGATGCAACAGCTGTTAATAAAATATTGGGCTCAGCCCCAGGATATGTAGGATATGATAATAATAAAACAATATTAGATGAAATAAAAGACAAACCACATTCTATAATATTACTTGATGAAATAGAAAAAGCTCATCCTAGTGTAATAAATTTATTTTATCAAATATTGGACGAAAGTAAGATTAAAACCAGTTCAGGTGAAGTTCTTCGCTTTGACAATAATATTATTATCATGACCAGTAATATTGGTTTTGAAAAAAATAGTGTTGGATTTAATAAAAAGGATAAAATATCAATTAATAATGCTTTGAAAAATGAATTTAGCATATCGTTTATTAATCGTATTGATAATATAATAGTATTTAATAATTTAAATGAATTAGATATTAAAACAATTATTAAAAACAGACTAAAATATTTAAAAGAAAAATATAAACAAATAAATATTAAAATCGATTATAAAGTTATTGAAGAAATAATTGAATTGTCAAATTATCGTGAATTTGGAGCTAGAAAAATAGATAAAATAATCAAAAGTCAAATCGAAAGTATTATTATTGACAATATAATTAATTTAAATGAAAAAGTTGATATTAAAACAATTGCGATAGGAAATAAACAATAAATTTTAGTTTATTTCTTTTTTTTGTTTCTTAATTAAAAATAGTTTGATATAATATATAAGAAGGAAGTGAAAATATGATAATATTATCAGTTAACGCTGGAAGTTCATCATTAAAATGGACCACTTTTAAAATGCCTGAAGAAGAAGTCTTAATATCTGGCGTGTTTGAAAGAATAGGTATTAATGATGGTTTTTATACAATTAAAATAGGTGAAGAAAAAATCAAAAAAGAAAGAGAATTACCGACTCATAAAGAAGCTGTTCAAATTCTTTTAGATGAATTATTAGAAAATAAAATAATTTCTAATTTAACAGAAATAGAAGGTGTTGGTCATAGAGTTGTGCATGGTGGCGAAAAATATGCCGATTCAGTTGTCATAAATGAAGATGTAGAAAATACCATTAAAGAATTATGTAGTATTGCACCGCTTCATAATCCAGCTAATTTAGTAGGAATTGAAACATTTGAAAAAATTCTACCAACTGTTAAAAATGTGGCTGTTTTTGATACAGCATTTCATCAAACAATGAAAAAAAGCGCTTACATATATCCCGTTCCATATGATTGGTATACTGATTATGGCGTCAGAAAATATGGTTTTCATGGCACAAGTCATAAATACATTAATATGAAAATTAGTGATGAATTAAAGAGGAATGATTTAAAAGTTATAAGCTGTCATTTGGGAAATGGTGGTAGTATAACGGCTATAGATAGTGGTCATGTTGTTGATACATCATTAGGATTTTCTCCTATCGCTGGATTAATGATGGGAACGCGCGCCGGAGATATAGATGAATCAATAATCCCATATGTTATGGAAAAAGGTTCTAAATCATTAGAAGATGTAATGAATGACTTAAATAAAAAGAGTGGCTTCTTAGGTGTGAGTGGAATAAGTAGTGATTCTAGAGATGTAGAAGAAGGAATAAAAAAGGGAAATGAAAGATGTATTTTAGCAGAAGAAATATATGAAAGAAGAGTTGTTAACTTTATCGCAAGTTATAATGTCCTTTTAGGCAGAGCTGATGTTATATGTTTTGCGGGTGGTATTGGAGAAAATAGTATTACGACAAGAAAAAGTATTATTAATAAATTAAATTCATTAAATATATTTATTGATGAAGAAAAAAATAATTGTCGTGGAAAATTGGCTAGAATATCAACCGATAACTCAAAAATATTATGTTATGTAGTTCCAACTGATGAAGAATTAATGATTGCTAGAGATACGTATTCGTTAATAAAATAATATGGAAAAAAAAATATATAAAAAAATATATAAAACAATAAAAAAATACAACAATATTGTTGTCGCAAGACATATTGGTGCTGATCCTGATGCTCTAGGAGCCCAATTAGCATTGCGTGAAACAATTAAAAATAAATTTCCCAATAAAAAAGTTTATGCCATTGGTAATCCTGCTAATAGATTTAGATTTATGGGTTTATTAGATAAAATAGAAGAAGTTCCAGAACATTGCTTATTAATTGTTTTAGATACTCCGGATATAAAAAGAATTGATGATGTTAATTTATCAAACTATGAATATATAATTAAAATAGATCATCATCCTTTTATCGAAAAATATGCTGATATTGAAATATTTGATGAAAATGCTTCAAGTGCATGTCAATTGATTTATGATTTTATTAAAATAAACAAACTAAAAATAACTGAAGTAATAGCTGAAAATATATATTTAGGTTTAGTATCTGATACAAACCGCTTTTTACATGATTACACATCAGCTAGAACTTTTCAAATAGCTAAAGAATTAGTTGATTTAGGAATAAATTTTAAAAAATTATATCAACAATTATATGCCAAACCATTAAATGAAATTAAATTTCAAGGATATATATATAGTAATATGACTATAACTGAAAATGGCCTTGCTTATATAAACATTAAAGACGACTTGTTAAAAGAATTTGGCGTTGATAGTGCTAGTGCTGGGAATATGATTAATGATTTGAATTTTGTCAACGAAATATTAATATGGGTCTTTTTTACTGAAGATATTAAAAGTAATTTAATTAGAGCCAATATTAGATCTCGTGGCCCTTTCATTAATGATATTGCTAGTCGATTTAATGGCGGTGGCCATAAATATGCATCTGGAGCAAGATTAACAAGCTGGAAACAAAGTGAAGATTTAATAAAATGTTTAGATGAACAAATTAAAAAATTTAAAATAGGTGAATAATTTGATTATTTTCCTATTTTTTGTTATAATGTCAATGTGGTGATTTTTATGAAAGTTAATAGTGTAGAACTATCAATAAGTGCCGTTAGACGAAGCCAATATCCGGTCGACAAGAAACCAGAAATTTTAATTGTCGGAAAAAGTAATGTCGGAAAAAGTAGTTTTATAAATACTATTATGTGTCGAAAAAATTTTGCAAGAACTTCTGCAACACCAGGTAAAACACAAACATTAAATTTTTATTTATTAAATAATGAATTTTATTTTGTTGATGTTCCTGGATATGGATTTGCCAAAGTAGATAAAAATTTAAAACAAAAATTTGGACTAATGATGGAAGAGTATCTAGAAGAAAGAAATAATTTAAAAAAAGTATTTATGATAATTGATATTCGCCATAAACCTTCTAATGAAGATATTATGATGTATGAATATTTAAAACATTATAATATTCCTATGACCATAATCGCAACAAAAAGTGATAAATTGTCTAACAATCAAATAGAAAAAAGTAAAAAAATAATTATTCAAACATTGAAAATAGAATCAGATGAATCTTTAATCTTATTTTCAGCGTTGACTAAAAAAGGTCGCGATGAAGTATATATAATAATGGACAAAATATTAGAATAACCTAATATTTTTTTTGCATAATAAATTTTTAAGCATACAATATTTTGGGTGGTAAATTGATTTGTAAAAAAATAAATTGTGATGAATATCTAGTTACATATAATAAATATATAGATCCATTTAATTACAAAGAACTAACTAATATATTAAATAAAATTTATAATAAATTTTTAAAAAGAAAAAATATTAAAGGAATATATATCTTTGATATTTATATGAATTATAATAGTCCTAAAATATTAATAAAAACAATTAATTATCATATTAATTATATAGAAATAAAATTATTAGTGCATTTTGACGGGTTAGTTATATATAAAATAAGTAATTATGATTTACTAAAAAAAATCAAACATAAAAAAATATATTACTATAAAAATAATTATTATATTGAACTAACTAAAGATTTAAAATATAAAGAAACACTATTATTAGAAGAAATAAGCGAGTGTATATATGGCAAAAAAGCATTAGATATTGTCTATGAAAGTGTCCAATTATGTGAAAAAATGTGAATTAACTTTAAAATATTTATTTTTTAGTATGCATATGTTATAATTTTAATGTATCATAGAAAACAGATGGGTGAAGAATAAAAATGAAGGTGGAAATATTGGAAAAAAATTTCAAAAATTTAGATGAACAAATAGAAATATTTAAAACCAAAGGTCTTACAATAGATGATATTGATGAAACTAGAGAAATATTGCTAAAAGAAAATTATTTTTTTATTAATGGTTATAGACATGTATTTATGAAATCTCCACAAGATAGAACTTTTGTGATTGGTTCTAATTTTAAAGAATTGTATGCTTTATTTTCTTTTGATAGATATTTCAGAAATATAATTTTCAAATATTTACTTATTATAGAAAATAATTTAAAATCAATATTTAGTTATCAATTATCTAAAAAATATGGTTATAAAGAAAAAGAATATTTAAATGCTAAAAATTTCACAAATGATCCATTAAAAAGCAGACGCGTTCGTGATTTAATAGAAAAAATGAAACGTCAAATACGTGTCAACGGGTCACAGCATAACGCTACTATGCATTATTTAACTAATTATGGTTATATACCATTTTGGGTTTTAGTGAAAGTTCTATCATTTGGAGTAATTAGCGATTTATATATAATTTTAAAACCAGAAGATAAATTAGCCATTGCTAATATATATAATATTGAAGTGGAAAATTTAGAGAACTTTTTACCTATATTGGCCAACTATCGCAATTTATGTGCTCATGAAGATATATTATATGATCATCGAACAGACAGGGCAATTAATAATAATATTTATCATAATAAACTAAATATTGCCAAAAACGATGGAGAATACTTATATGGTAAAAATGATATCTTTTCAGTAGTAATTATAATGAAATTTTTACTTTCTGATAAACAATTTAGATATTTAATGAAAGAAATAGAATATGAAATAGAAAAATTACGTGGAAAAATTCATTCTATTCCAATAGAAAAAATAATGGATAGAATAGGATTTCCTAATAATTATATTGATTTAATAAACATGTGAGGTGAAAAATGAAAGATAGAATTAAATTAATTGCGACTATAGTATTAGCTTTTTCAACTGGTGCTCTTGGAACATATCTGATTTTCAATTCCAACACTAAAACCAGTTCTAATATAGTTAAAAATGTTAGCGAAGTAGAAGTAGTAGAAAATAGCATATCAACATCAGTAGAAAAAGTATACGATGCTATTGTTGTTGTGATGACATATAAAAATCAAAAAGTAGTTGCCACTGGAACAGGCTTTATCTATAAAAAAGATGAAAAAAATGGTTATATAATAACAAATAATCATGTTGTTGATGGTGGCGATAATGTTAAAATAATGTTTAATAATGGTTCTGTTGTCGATGCTAATGTTCTGGGAAAAGAAACGTTCTCTGATATTGCAGTTTTAACATTAGATATATCAAACGTCGAAGTAATTGCACCGATAGGAAACAGTGAAACAATGAAATTAGGAGACACAGTTTTTACTATTGGCTCTCCCCTTGGAAGCGAATATAAAGGAACAGTTACAAAAGGGATATTATCCGGAAAAGATAGATTGGTAGAAGTAAGTTTTTCCGGAACATCAAATGATTGGATAATGAAAGTTCTTCAAACTGATGCAGCTATTAATCCAGGAAATAGTGGTGGACCTTTACTAAATATAAATGGTGAAGTTATTGGTGTTAATTCATTAAAACTAGTTAAAGACGAAATAGAAGGAATGGGATTTGCTATTCCAATTGAAGAAGCCATGAGATATGTTGAAATGTTAGAAAAAGGTGAAGGAATTGCTAGACCGTATGTAGGAATAGAAATGTATGATATAACTGAAACATATTATTTATGGCAAGCTCGTATCAGTGTTGACACTAATATTAAATCAGGTGTAGTTGTCGCTAATATTTTAGAAAAATCGCCAGCAACAGAAGCTGGACTTCAAAAAGGTGATGTTATATTTGAAATAAATAATGTGAAAGTAGCTAGTAAAGCTCAATTCCGATATGAATTATATAAACATAAACCAGGCAATACTATTGAAATAAAAGTTCATCGAGGAAGCGAAGATAAAACACTTAATCTTATATTAATTCAAGCAAGTTAAAAACTTTAACCCATCATAAAATGCACCCTATAAAGTAGATATTTAATAAAAAACTGATTTAAGAAAACACTTCAAAATGGAGGTGTTTTTTTATGACAAGTTTTTTATATTAAATAGTAACATTTACACAAATAAAAGAAATTTAGTCTATTCTAGTTTAATATAATATTTTCCACATTTATAAATAAATTATTTCGTGATATAATAATTTTGGTGAAATAAATATGAATAATAATAATTTTTACAAATTGTTTAATAATAAAGAAAAACAACATTTAATAAAATATTTCGAAGAATTAAATAATAAAATTACTTTAAATAATAAACAAACAAAATTAATAATTAATGATTTTGAAAATGGTATTATTTATTTTAAAAAACATGGCAAAAAAATAGAAGAAATATTAAAGATATTATCTTTAGATAACTTTGGGGATTGCTATAAAGAAAATTCTAATAATTGGTATCCCCTAGATAATTCAGCTAAAATATATCCATTAGCCATGAAAGAGAATTGGATGAATGTTTTTAGATTATCTTATTATTTAAAAGAAGATATTGTCCCGGAAATATTTCAAATAGCATTATTATTGACGATGAAAAGATTTCCAACTTTTAGAACATCTATTAGAAAAGGATTCTTTTGGCATTATATAGATGAAATAAAAAAAAGATTTCATGTTTATGAAGATAAAATGACACCATGTTCATATATAAATGTATCTAATATTGGAAAACAATCTTTTAAAGCTGTCTATTACAAAAATAGAATAAGTGTTGAATATTTTCATATATTAACAGATGGTTATGGAGGGGTTGTTTTTATATCAACCTTAGTTGGAACATATTTAAAACTTCTAGGGAAAAACATCACTCATAACGACATCGTTTTAAATGTAAATGATAAATATCAAGAGGAAGAATTAAAAGATGAATTTATTGATAAAGAAAGAACTATTAAAACTCAAAGTTTAATAGAAAATCAAGCTGTTCAAATAGATGGTAAATTATCAAATATTAAACCATGTCAAATATTACATTTTGATATAAACATAAATGATATAAAAAAGGTCGCTAAAGATAAAAATGCAACAATTACTGAATTGATTCTAACCTATTTGTTTTTAACATTATCATATTCTACATCTCAAAAAGGGTATATTAAAATTCAAGTTCCTGTTAATATGAGAAAATATTATAAATCAAAAACATTGCGCAATTTTTCTTTATATGTAATTGTTAGTATAAATAGAAATAAAATAAAAGATTTTGCTTCTGTATTAAAAGAAGTTCAAAAACAAATGAATGAAAAAAATAATGCAAATTATTTAAATAAAACCATGACCTATGCTAATAAATTAGTTCAATCAATTAAGTATATTCCAATATTTATAAAAAAACCTATTGCTAGTATTGTATACGATTTTGCAGGTGATAAAGCAATGACAACAGTTTTATCGAATTTAGGAACAATTGATATTCCCAATGATATGAAAAATCATGTTGAAAAAATGGATTTTATTTTAGGAACAGCTATTACTAATAGAGTGCTTTTTTCTATGATAACATGTTCTGATATATTAACATTAACCATATGTAAATTTACAACTAATACATCGGTTGAGAATATTTTATATAATATATTGAAAGAAAATAATATAAAAACAAACATACATGGGAGTGAACAATATGAAAATAGAAAATGATTATCCAAAAATAATAAAAAAAGTTCAAAAATTTGTTATATTCAGAAAAATATCATTAATAACATTTTTATTATCAACTATTATATGCACAATTATAAATTTATCAGTTGGTGGTAAAAAATGGATGCTTTATGTTCTAGGAGGAGAAGTTGTCTTCTATTATGCTTTTTTGAACAAACCATTAATAGATAACAGCTTTGTTAAAAGACTTACTGTTGTGGTCGCAATAATATGTGCTTATTTATATATGATAGATATTATAGAAAATACTAATTGGTCTTATTTTGTTATTAATATTATTGTATTTAGTATTATTATAATTCAACTATTCTTATTTTTTATTGAATTTAAATCACAGAAAAAAAAGTTTATTCCTCTATTTTTAACATCTATTGGATCAGTTATATTTTTTATTTTAGCTATTGCTAATATAGTAGAAATTAATTGGCCAATAATTGTTTTAGGATCATTAGGAATAGTAAGTTTGCTAATATTATTTGTTTTTAATCATAATACAATTATAAAAGATTTAAAAAAATATTATAGTGTCAAATAACTATAATATTTTATTTTTTAATTAATATATTAAGAATCTTTTCTTTAACATCTTTTGCTTCTGGTATTGGATATAATGGAAAAACATGATTCATTTTTTTATATTCATAATAATTGTGAGAAATGTTATTACGCTCTAACAAAGTTTTTAATTTTCTGGCATCTGGTAATAATATTTCATGTGTTCCCACAAAAATAGTAATTTTACCAATATTTATAAAAGATCCATTTATTGGACTTAATAGGTAATTGGTTAAGTTTTCATTATTACTCCACAATTTTCCAGCTTTGATAAGAGCTTTTTTCGATAAAAAAGGATCACTTTTTTCATATCTTTTAATCTCTTTATTAGTCAATGTAATATCTAACCATGGAGAAAGTAAAATAATGTTTGATGGCAATATTCCATCATTTTCACGTATTAACATCGATAACCCCAAAGAAAACCCACCACCGGCTGAATCTCCCATAATTATTATATCAGAATTATTATTAAATAATTTACTATATAAACTAAATATTTTATAGTATGAATATTTATAATTATATTTGGGCGCTTTTGGATATATAGGTAATATTATTTCTAAATTACTTTCTATAGCAATATTATCTAAAAATTTTAAATGAAAAATTAAAGGATTATCAATATAACTACCACCGTGCAAATAAAAAATTTTTCTATTGTTATTGTTTCTATTAATGATATAATAATCCATTCCTAAATATTTTTTTTTTTGAAGAGACGATTTAAATTTATATTTAGGCAAAAAATACTCTTCATTTTCAATTTTCATTTTCTTCTTTATATATTTATCATATATTTCTTCGTTAGAAATAAATGTTTTAAATTTAGATAAGGATACTGTTTTTTCAATTAGTTTACTTCTAATACTTCTCTTTTCATATATTATTATATAAATGCAATAAATAACTACTAATACTAAAATAACTATATCAAATATATCTATTTTCATGTAATCACCATTATTATTGTAACCGATAAATGCTGTATTTTTTCAATTAATTAGAACAATTTATGATAATTAATATAAATTTTGAAATAAAATCACTTAATAGATATTTTTTCATACACTAGTATAGGTGATAATAATGAATAATAAAAAAATAGTTATCGATCCTGGACATGGTGGAGATGATCCTGGAGCATTGGGAAATAATTTGGAAGAAAAAAAATATAATTTACTAATTTCTCAGTATATGTATAATAGATTTAAGGATTTAGGAATCCCAGTATACATTACAAGAAATTCAGACACAACACTGAATCCGACAGAACGAACAGAATTAATTAGAAATGCTTTTGGTCCAAACAGTGATGTGATTGTGATATCTAATCACTTAAATGCGGGTGGTGGAAGGTTTAGTTATCTATAGTAAAAGTAAATGATTGGATGTCAAGACAAAAATATTAAATAATTGTTATATGTATTTTGAAAATTTTAAATTTTGTTAAGGTTTATGATATAATATAATTATATTTACTTCTATAGTATAATAAGAGGTGTAATTATGAAAATAATCATTAATAAAAAGAAAAATTTAATAGCAATCATAATATTTTGTGCTTTTTTAATTATTTGTACTGTATTAACATTAGATTATTTCAATACATTAATTTTTATTTCTAAAAATTTAAACTTTGAATTTTTGGG
Organism: uncultured Muribaculaceae bacterium; assembly: GCA_964454255.1. GTDB lineage: Bacteria > Bacillota_I > Bacilli_A > RF39 > UBA660 > CAYVSY01. The sequence continues at coordinate 1,251 of CAYVSY010000008.1, read as the reverse complement.
AATATTTACAAATTTTATAGTTGTCATTTTGTTATTTATAATTACTTATATATTAGTGGAAAAAAAGACATTTGATATCCAACAATAAAAACAGAATAAAAAAATAAAAGTATTGGTATGTTTATTATTAAAGACATATGAAAGTTGTAAAGAGAGTTATGCAATATTAATGAATCAAGAGATATTGGAAAAATATATAATTTCAAAATGCGATTTTAATGCAACAAATGATTCCTTTATAAATAATTATATAAATTATCCATTTAATTTTGAAAACAGAATAATTGATTTAACGCAAGAAGGTATAATTGATATCAATTATCTAAATAATTATTTGGAAATAAAAAGTTTATATATAAAATATGTAAATATGAAAATAACATTTTTTGACATAAAAAAAAGTAATAAAATAGAGCATATTGAAATTGCCAATTTAATTGATGTTGATAGTAATGAATTGAAAATGAAACTTGATAATGAAATAAAAGAATTAAAGAGATTAAATGATATTTAAGAATTACATTTGATTTTATTTTTGAAGGGATGCAGGGTTTATTTATGATTAAAAGTGTAGAATTTATTAATTATAGAAATTTAAATAAAAAATATGAATTTACTGAAAAATTAAATATTATATCTGGAAGCAACAACTCTGGAAAGACAAATTTTTTGGATGGAATTAGACTTGCTTTTTCCACTATAACAAATGATTATTTTAAAATTAGTAAAAGTGATTTCAGTAATAGTGATGATAGTAATCCAATTAATATAAAAATAGAACTTGATAAAGATTTTATTCCAAGCCTTAATTATTTAGATGAACAAGGAAATATTAAATGTGGATTTAGTATTTTAATTAAACGTACACAGAATAACAGATATATTAGAGAAATTGTTCATTTGAGTGGTAGTTCCATTGATTTTGACATATTAAGAAATGACATAAATATTCCAAATGTATTTGCAATACCGCTTGCAAGAATTGACGATATATATGCTGATGGATTAATTTCCGGAATATCAAAATTTATTGATTCTGAGCAAAAATATATTAATTTAAGAAATGATTCAAAAGAATCAATAAAAGAAGAAATGAAGTCTAAAATAGAAGAGTTTCAAAATTTTTGCAAAAAATTTAATCAAGATCTTGATATTGAACTATCGGAGCCAAAGATATCTGACGAAAAAGTATATATAGTAGATGGTGAAAAAGAACATAACTATAAAATCGGATCCGGATATGAAAGTATT
>CAYVSY010000007.1:0-22996 GCA_964454255.1 uncultured Muribaculaceae bacterium | reverse complement strand
TCGGTTGTATTTTCAAATACTATATCTATTTCTTGTGGTGATGATGTTGTGAATGTTGTATTCCATAATTTATATTTATATCTTGGAATCCATACATAATATGCTAGGACATCACATTCTGTTATAGCTGTTCCGACACTAGCGTTCATATATGTATCTCTTGTTCCTGATGTTACTAGAACTGCATTAGCCCACATTTTATTATCATAATTATACCAATTTGTTAAATAATTAGTGTAATCGGCTTTCTCCCAATTTTGATTTGTTTCATTATATACAATAGGGATCATACCACTTGCTAAAACAGGTGAATTTGAAATTGTTTCTGGTTTTATAGCTATTCCATCAGTTGTAAGTTTGCCATGAAAATGTTTGCCGACTTCACTTATTGGTGTGTTGTAATCTAACCATACTTTTAATATAACTTCCATTTCGTCATTTGGTTCCAATGTTAATTGTTGTAATATTTTATTATCTGTATAACTATTTAATGTTAAAGGTGTTTCATTATTAACTTTTACTTTTATATAATTATTTGATAATTGGTTATTAGCACAATTATCTGTTTCTACTTTTGTTGTATCACTTATTAATTTCAAATCAAATTGATATGCTAATGTTCCGGTATTTTTAATTTTAAATTTATATGGTGTTGTTGTTTCTCCTTCTGCATCTGTAATTGCGACGGTTGAATTTAAATTGATTGTTTGTCCATACCCAGTTTCACTTGTGTCTAAAGTTATTTGTAGTGTCCCAGTTGTATATGACAGTTGGTTGCCGTTATAATATTTTATGAAAAAAGCATAACTAGCGCTTAATACGCCACCTATTCCTAAAAAAACTATGGTGAGTAATATTATTGATTTTCTATTTACGCTTCTATTTTTAGTCATGTTTTTTTGCCTCCTCACAATATCCTTGACCTATTTTATTTGATTTTATATATTTTTGATTTACTAAACTACAACTTGTTCTAGTAATGGTATCTTTTAAATATCCACCCATTAATTTTGATGCCACTAAAGATATAATGGTTATTACCGAAATGACTATTATATATTCTAAAAATGTTTGACTTTCTTTTTCCATTGTAGCTCCTTATATTATATATTTTTATTTTACATATTTATAAAGTTAATGTCAATTGTTAGAATGATTAATTTGTTTTTTTACATTATATTATATAATTATTTTAGGTGATTTTATGAAAATATGTATTTTAGGCACAGGTGCATACGGAATCGCGTTAGCTCTTGCCTGCAATGAAAATAATAAAGATATTATAATGTGGACTAAATTTGAAGAAGAAAAAAATTTAATTGAAAAAACTCGTATGAATAAAAGAGTTTTAGATGGGATTTATATTCCATCTAATATTAAGTTTTCAACTGATATGAAATATTGTGTTAATGAAACTGATTTAATTATTATAGCTGTTCCAGCTGGTGCGGTTAATGATGTAAGCAAGGAACTATCTTTACATTACAATAAGCAACAACACATTTGTATTGCATCTAAAGGTATTGAACAGGGTAGTTATTTGTTTGTAACAGATGTATTAAAAAAATATATTAAAACTACCAAGTTGGCTGTGATATCTGGAGGTTCTTTTGCGGTTGATATTGTTAAAAAAGTTCCCGTCGGATTATCTTTAGCTACTAAAAATAAAAAAACTGATTTTATTGTTCGTAATGCTATTTCTAATTATTATTTTAAGTTAAGATCGACCAAAGATATTATCGGCGTTGAATTATGTGGTTCTATAAAAAATATTATGGCTATTGCATCTGGTATTATTAATGGGATGGGATATCCCGAATCTACTTCGTGTATGTTTATTACGGAGTCACTTCATGATATTAAAAATTTAATTAAGGCATTAGGTGGCAATCCTAAAACAATTCTTTCGTTTGCGGGATTTGGTGATTTATTACTTACTTGCACTTCTATAAAAAGTAGAAATTATCAGTTTGGTAAAATGATTGGTGAAAAAAAAGATAACAATATTATCGATGAATATATGAAAAATACTACTATTGAGGGTTTATATACTTTAAAATCTATTCATAAGTTAATAAAAAATAAGCATGTTAATATGCCTATTATTAATTTAATGTATGATATTATTTTTAATGATACTGATCCTTCTAAATTATTAGATTTTTTAATTGAAAAATAATTATTTTTCAATTAAATGTAAATTATCTAATAATATTCCTGTTCCTTCTGCTACACAAGTAAGTGGACTTTCAGCAATAAAGACTGGAACTTTTAGTTCTTGGTTTAATAATTGAGTAAATCCATCTACCATTGCTCCACCACCAGTTAAGACAATTCCCTTGTCAATAATATCGGCTGATAATTCAGGTGGTATTTGTTCAAGTATTCCTTTAGTAGATTGAATAATTGAATAAACACTTTCTCTTAATGCTTCTTCTATTTCATCTGAATGTATCGTAATAGAATGTGGTAATCCAGTTACTAAATCTCGTCCCCGAACTTCCATTTTTTCATTGCGTGATCCAGAAAAGACAGTGCCTATTGTTTTTTTTATTTCCTCGGCAGTTCTTTCACCAATTAGTAATTTATATTTATCTTTAATATATTTAACAATATCATTATCAAATGTATTTCCAGCCATTCCAATTGAAGCACTATTTACTATACCACCTAATGATAAAACAGCTATGTCAGTTGTCCCACCACCAATATCTATGACCATGTTACCGCTTGGTTTTGATATATCCATTCCAGCTCCAATAGCAGCAACTTTAGGTTCTTCTTCTAAAAATACTCTTTTGGCGCCAGTTCTTTCAGTTGCTTCTTTAATAGCATTTTTTTCTACTTGAGTTATGTTAGATGGACAGCAAATTAGTATTCTTGGTCGAGAAAAAAAGTTTTTACCATTAACTTTTTTTATAAAATTATTTAACATTACTTCTGTTGTTTCAAAATCAGCAATAACGCCATCTTTCATTGGTTTAATGGCTTTTACTTTTCCTGGCGTTCGTCCTAACATTTCATGAGCTTCATTACCTACGGCAAGTGGTTTTTTAGTTTCTGAATCTATGGCGACCACGCTTGGTTCATTCAAGACTATACCTTGTCCTTTTATATATATTAGAACATTAGCTGTTCCTAAATCTATTCCAATATCTTTATTAAACATTTTTTTCACCATTCCTTAATACATTTATTTTAACATATTTTACCTTTTTTTAAAACATTTATTTACTATTTAGCAAGTATTTCTGTTTTGTTGCTTCGCCACCGTTAATATGTCTTATTTCAATATGATGTTTTAATATATTTTGAACAGTTTTATACATATTAATGTCGATAGATAATAATAATACGGATAAATCTTTATGAACAGTGCTTTTGCTTACATCAAAAATATTAGCTATTTCTCTTATTGTTTTATTTGTTTTTATAATATATTTTCCTTCTTCAACAACTCTATTAATAATATCTTTATTCATGTTTTCCTCTTAATTAAATATATTATTTTCTTCTTTTTTTATGAAGAAAAAAGGCAAAATGCCTTACAATTCTTCTATTTTTTTACCATAATAATTTTCCGGATTAACTACTTGGCCTTGATAAAACAATTCGAAATGAAGATGATCTTTTAAATCTTTATTTAAATTATTTAATCCACTTTTTCCTATTATTTGTCCTTGCATAACCTTATCATCCATTTTAACTATTACATCTGACATACTTTGATATACACTAATTAAATCATCATTGTGTCTTATTTCAATAATTGTTCCTAGAATTTCGTCACTTTTTAAATTAATTACTGTCCCATCTAATATTGACACAACATCAAATTTTTCGGCTGATTTATAATCAACACCAGAATTTTGCATATATGTATTTTCATAATATATTAAAGATTTTTCTTGTGCTTCATTATCAGCTTGATAATCATAAAATGATTTTGCAATTTCTACATTAGTAGCTAAATATGGTTTTATAATCGTCGAAGGCGTCGCTACAACTGGAACAGTGTCTAAAATATTTATTATTTCAGAATCAACATAAGATGTATTTTCTATTATGTCATCATTGGTTTTAAATGCTTCTTGTAATACTTTTTGAATAAAGAAAACACTTATGGCAAAAGCAACTATTATTAATGAATATAAAATTGGAAGGACAAATGGTTTTAACTTTCTTTTTGGCATTTTTTTCACCTCTATTTTAAGTTTTTACCATTTTAAAAAAACTATACATTATTATTGACTAATTTTTTAATTTGAATATTATTATAATAGTGTTTTAAAATTTCGTCATATTTATAGCCATGATTAGCCATTCCTAATGCTCCATATTGACTCATTCCTACACCATGGCCATATCCTTTCATTTTTATTAAGATATTAGACCCATTTTGAATAAGAGAAAAATCCGTTGATTTTATTTCTAATTTATTATATATTTCTCTCCCCGTAAATTCTTTGTTGTTAATTCTTATTTTATTTATTCTGTTAGTTTCATTTCTTTCTATTATTTCTATTTTTATATTTTTTTCGTATTCTAACGATAATCTATCATAAAATTCTTGGAGTGACATTTCTTTTTCAGTTTTAAAAACGCTTGATGTTTCTTGATCCCATTCTGATTTTACACTTTTTAAATAAGGCGCATTAAAATTAAAAACATCATCACTATTTTCTGTCCATCCGTTACTGGTTGAAAAAAATAAAGCATCTACTACTAATCCATTGTATTCCAAATATTCTTTATTGGTTTCGTTAACAGCTTTTATTAATTTATTGATATTAGTATAATATTTATCTTTCCACACTTTTTTTAAATAATCTTTATCTAAATATACTTGATTTAAAACACTATCAACCACATCATATTCTTTATTTTTATTATATTCCATTTTTTTTAAAGCGTAACTTCTTGCGGCTACAGCTTGCGCTTTTAGTGCTTCAATATGAAAATAAGTAGGCATTTCTCCGGCAAGAACTCCTACTATATATTCTTCAAATGGAATAATTTCAATTTTATCGTTTTTTAATCTTTTTACTCTAATGTTGAAATTATCTATATTTTTTAAAAATATTTCTTTATAAGTTAAGGAACTAAACTTTATTAAAATAATGGGAATAATCATAATTATAACCAAAAATAATAATATTTTTTTCATTTTTTCCTCCGTTATTTAAAAGCCATACAAAAATCATATATTAATTGAACCACTAAATAACTTAAACAAAATACTATAAAACAATAAATAAGTCTAGCTTGAATAATTCTGTTTTTTTTAAAATGGAATTAATATTAATTGAATCAACTCCCCACACAACTAGTGGAATAATAATTATATATAAAGCTAGTTTAATCATTCTCGTATTCACTTATTTCTTTTATTCTATTAATATGTTTTTTTTCATTTGAGAAATTTGTTCTTAAAAAACTTAATGTTATGTTTTTTAAATCTTCTTGACTCAATGTTGATGATAAGGCAATTACTTGAGCATCATTATGACTTCTAGCTAATTCAGCTTCTTCTGTAGAATTAACTTTGGCGCATCTAATTCCTTTAATTTTATTTAATGCTATGCTCATTCCAATACCAGTTCCGCATATAGCTATACCCAATGATACTTCTTGACTTAATATTTTTTCTCCTAATTTAAAGGCATATATTGGATAATCAACGCTATCTTCCGAATCAGTGCCATAATCAACTATATTATAACCTCTTTGAATTAAAAAAGATGTCAACATTTGTTTAATAATATATCCTCTATGATCGCTTACTATTCCTATTTTCATAATAACCTCTTTTCACTTAAATTATACTATACAATTAAAAAAGAATATATTTGTTTTTATATTCTTTACTTAAATTAGACATTATTTTATGCCATATTTTTTATTAAATTTTTCTACTTGTCCTTTTTTAGAAGCTGCGCTTTGTTTTCCAGTATAAAAAGGATGACATTTTGAACATATTTCGACATTTATTAAATCTTTTGTTGATTCAGTTTCAAATGTTTCACCACAAGCACAAGTTACTACACACTTTTTCATTTCAGGATGTATGTTTTTTTTCATTTTTTTCTCCTTCCGCCATAACTAATTAATAGTTATAGATACAAATCATTAAGTATTATATCAGTAAAATTATATTTTTTCAAGTAATTTTTGATAAATTACATAATATCCTTCAATGTTTGGATTAAAAATTTTATAATTAATAAAGTATTTGTTGCTTAAATCTGATAAATCAATATATGTATAATTATATTTTTGAACGATTTTTTTCAAATTATAATTGGCATATGTAAAAATATCATTATAAGAATTTTGTATACTATAATAACTTAAAATAAAAACATGGTTATAATTATAACGATTTATTAAACTTAATAATTTATCTATATCATTATTTATTTCATCAACATAGTCATATATTTTATCAATATCATATTCGAGGTGATGATATAATTCAGTCATTCCAATGGATAATGACAAAATATCAGCATTGCGAAGATCTTCATTAATAGATATGTTATTTATAGTTGTGTTATTATTAATACTATTAATTAAATCAGTAACGCGATAATCTTTATTTGTCCATGTTCTATTAAATATAATTGATTTATTCTCTCTTTTTAAATAATCATATAAATATTCGCTATATCCATATACTTTAGCATTATATGGAGATAAACTTTGTGATAATGAATTACCTATTGTCATATAATTTTCTTCTTTGTGATAAGCTATCTTATAAATAAAATAGCAAGATAAAAAAATAGAAAGTATAAATATAATTTTTTTCATATTATTCCTCTATTAATTATATTTATATTATTTCTATTTTAGCACCTACTTTAGATAATTTACCAGTAATATCATCATATCCTCTTAATATATATTCAATATTATCAATAATTGTTTCACCTTCCGATATTAATCCCAAAATTATGAAAGATGCGCCTGCTCTTAAATCGGTAGCAATCACTTCCAAACCTGTTAAATTGGAAGGACCATTTATTTTTATTTTCATTTCATTTATAATTTCTATATTAGCTCCCATTTTAATAGTATCAGGAATGTTTTGAAACCTATTTTCATATATTGTTTCTTCAACGATACTACTACCATGACATTTAGTTAGAAATGGTATAAGTGGTTGTTGGAGATCGGTTGGGAATCCAGGATAACCCATTGTTTTAATATTAATAGCCTTATACTCTTTAGGACTTTCTATTTTGATATAATCAGGTCCAATATCCATATCTACACCTGATTCTTTTAATTTTAAGATTAATGATTCTAAATGATTGGGAATAATTTTTTTGATTGTCAAATTTTTACCTAATAAAGATGCTATTATCAAATATGTTCCAGCTTCTATTCGATCAGGGACCACTTCGTGAAAACAGCTATGTAAATAATCTACTCCCATTATGGTTATTATGCTTGTTCCAGCTCCGCTTATTTTAGCTCCCATATTATTTAAAAGAATAGCGACATTAACTATTTCAGGTTCTTTGGCCGCATTTTCTAGAACCGTTTTTCCTTCTGCTTTAACAGCAGCTAACATAATATTAATGGTTGCACCAACACTAGGAATATCTAAATATATATTCCCACCTTTTAGTGTATCGGCTTCTATTATATAACGATTATCTTTTTCTGTTATTTTAGCACCTAATGCTTCAAAACCTTTTAAATGTAAGTTTATTGGTCTTTTGCCAATAGAACATCCACCTGGAAAATACATTTCGACTCTTTTAAATTTTCCTAATAAAGCACCCATAAAATAATAAGATGCTCGTAACTTTTTTGATATATTTTCGGGAATTTCTCTATTAATTATACTAGATGAATCTATTTCAATAATATCTTCATTTCTACTTATGGTAGCATTTAAGTGAATTAATATTTCTTCTAATGATTTAACATCAGAGATATTTGGCAAATTAAATATTTTTACTTTTTCATCACATAAAATAGCGGCCGGAACTAGTGCAACAGCGCTATTTTTAGCACCACTTATTTCTATTTCGCCTGTTAAATAATGGTTCCCTTCAATTTTGATTTTAGGCATTATGTCCTCCTACTGATTAGTATATGAATGTTTTTTAGTTTTGGTTATCTAATTTAATCTTATAATATTTTATTATTTTTTACAAGAAAAAGATATCATTTTACACGATATCTTTTAACCCCTTTTTCTTTTTATATTGATTTAGTATATGTTTTTGGTTTATTTGATAATTGTTGATTACAATCAGGATTTTCACTTAAGAAGAATTCCATAGTAGCATTTCTAGTAGAAATTCTATATAAATGATTATATTCATTCCTTAAGTTACTATAACTTTCTTCACCATTCATAAATTTTATTTCATAGTTTTCATCATTATTTTCATTTTCTTTTAATTTATTAATATTTTCTAATTGTTGAATTCCAATTGGTGTATCAATATTAATTCTTGTTTTTTCAGGAAGCATTTCTGGTGAATTATAACAAATCATCAATATCATTGTTTGAACTGGTGTTGAACAGTTTTCATAATATTCATCAGCTATTATATCATTAGCTAAGATAGTATTATATTCATATGATTTTTCTAGTACTTCTTCTTTTGTTAAAGTATTACATCCATTTATAACTTTTAAAGCTTTATTTATTATTTCTGAATATATTTCTTTATCTGATTCATCACAAATATATTTTGAATATACATCAGTATATACATTATTTTGTCCTCTTAATTCTGTATTATAACCTAAATAATTTTTAGCATTAGTAAATGTTTTATCAATATAGTTACCATATATAGTAACAGCATCTAAAACAACATCAGTCGTTGATACATTTAACTCATATGGATTAATTCCATTTATATAACATAATTCTAATAAGGCATCATTATTATCTATTTTAATATTATTTATAGCATTCATTTCATTTTTAAAATTTTCAGCATTTTTTTTAATAAATTCTATTTTTTCGTCATGAGTCATTTCTTTAATTGGTTCTACAGTAGGTGTTGGTGTTTCAACAACAGGTTCTACAGTAGGCATTGGTGTTTCAACAACTTCTATTTTGTCTAATATTTCAGGTTCTTTAGTTGGATTAGCGTTTTCAATTGTTGTCTTAGAATTATTAGAATTTTTAGTTGTCTTAATATTACCGTTTAATTTAGATGAAATAAGAGCAATTGTTCCAACAGCAAGTGTTCCTACAACTAATACTCCAGCTACTGCTTTAAAAGTAATTTTTTTAAATTTTTTACTTCCTGTTTTGTCAATTTTAAGTTTTCTAACATATTCTTTATTTTCTTTTTCTAGTTGTTTTTGTTCTTTAATTTTATTTAATTTTTCTTCTTCTTTTCTATTATTTATGCAATTTAGTGTTTCTTCGGCTTCGTCTAAACTTTCAAATTCTTGTTTTAATCTTTTTAATTCTGGTTCTACTCCATAAGGTATCATAATAATAACATATTTGTCGTTTATTTTAGCAATTTGAAATTCATCACGAACATCAAAGTTCATTGTATTTTTCATTTTTATTTCCCCCTTTTTGAAAATATGCCCATTATTTTAGCACAAATGTTTGCTTTTGTCAAATATTTTCTAATCGGTTACTTTAAAATGTTTAGAAAACCAATAATTATAAGAATAATACCGCCTATTTTAGTAGCTATTGGACCATATCTTTTATTTAATATATTACCTATATTCAATCCAATAATGGTAAAAATAAAGCTTATTAAAGAAAAGATTGAAGAAATTATATATATATTTTCATATAAGATTTTAATTCCAATGCCTGTCATAAAACTGTCTATGCTTACGCTAAATGAAAAAATTATTATTTCTAATATTTCTATTTTTTTTAATTTATTATCTTCTTTGACTTTATCTAGTATCATTTCTATACCTAATATTATTAGTAATATTGATGCTACTATTTTTAAACTAATAGGAATGTTATTTTCTATTATTGAGCCAAATTTATAACCTAGAATGGGCATTAAAAAATGAAATATTCCAACACTAATTGAGAGATGAATTTTAGTTGCTTTACTATTAATATTTATTCCATATATTAATGATAATGAAAAAGCATCCATGCTTAAACTAATGGCAATTAATATAATAACTATTATTTGATTCAAATGTATCACCTAAATAATTTTATTATTTAAACTCTATATTAATTCAAAATATTTTATTAATTAATTCTTTAACAAAAAATTTGTATTCTACTTCAGTATTTTCTTCAGCCTCTAATAAACATAGGGGTGGAAATAACACACACCACCAATTATCACCTTTGGCATCTCCTAATTCAACTACTAATGATTCATAATATCCTTCATTGTAAGTAATTCCTTTATATTCTTTTTGAGGAAAATAATTATAACCATATTTTACTTTATATTTATAATCATAATTATAATTATTAAAAATTTCCTTTATGTCGTTATTAAAGTTTGATAAATTATTTTCGATAATTTCTCTAGCTGATGATATTTGAGTGGGATTAGTTAATAAATTACTAATATTTTCTTTCATTTTTTCTTGAACTAATCCTTTTAAATATAAATCAGCTGGATTATTACTATTGGGAATAATTCTTAATCTTATTGCTTCGTCAGGTATAATAATGTTTTCAGCTTCAACGTTTTTTTTAACGGCTACTATCATTATTATACTTATTAATACTATTAAGACTTTTTTCAAAAAAAATCACCCTTTCATATTAATGTTGAGTGATTTATATTTTTTTTATTCATTTTTTAAATATTTATGATAAAGATAAAACGATCTCTATTATAATTATCTTTTTCTAATTTTATTATAGCATTAGGATAATTATTGCTAGCAATTTTTATTATATCATTGCCTTCAGTTTCACCAATTTCAAGTGCTATAATAAATTTTTCATTTAAAACTTTCTTTGCTTCACTAATAATTTTTTGATAAAACTCTAGACCATTTTCTTTAGCATATAAAGCAATATGTGGTTCATTATTTTTAACAATATCCATTATTTGTTCATCTTCTTTTATATAGGGTGGATTACTTATAATAATATCATATTTTTTATTAATGTTTGTAAAAATATCACTTGTAATAAAATTTATATTTACATTATTTAATATTGCATTTTCTTTAGCTATTTTTAAGGCTGTTTCTGATATATCACAAGCATCAACATTTAGATTGGGTCTTTCTTTTTTTAAAGATATCGCAATACAACCACTACCTGTTCCAATATCAAGGACGGATGAATTTATATTGAAATTATCTTTAATTAAATTAATAGTTTTTTCTAATAATTGTTCTGTCTCAAATCGCGGTATTAAAACATTATTATTTACTTTTATAATGTTACCATAAAAATTGACATTTCCTATTATATATTGTATGGGTAATCCATCTATTAATTTATTAATACCATCATTAAATTTTTTTTTATTATAAGAATTATTTTTTATTAGATAATCATAATAATATTTAGCTAGTGATTTATCAATATTATAAGTTTCTAACATTTTTTCATATTTAATTACATTATGCATTGGTTTCTAATTCCATGCGTTGATTTTCATTAATTAATGCTTCAATGACAACACCCAAGTCACCATCCATAATTCTATCTAAATTCATAGATGTAAAACCAATACGATGATCAGTTAATCTATTTTGAGGATAATTATATGTTCTAATTTTTTCACTTCTATCTCCAGTTCCTATTTTTATTCGTCTTTCTTTATCATTTTCTTCTTGTTCTTTTCTTGAATAATAATCAAACAAACGGGTTTGAAGGATTTTTATAGCTTTTTCTTTGTTTTTAATTTGAGATCTTTCTGTTTGGGAATAAACAATTATGCCTGTTGGAATATGAGTTAAACGAACAGCACTATCGGTAGTATTAACGCCTTGTCCACCACAACCGCTACTTCTTGTGATATCAATTCTGACTTCGTTCATATCAAGTTGATAATCTAATTCTTCAGCTTCTGGCATAACCAAAATCGTCGCAGTAGATGTGTGCACTCGGCCCTGTGATTCTGTTTCGGGAACTCTTTGAACACGATGCGATCCGCTTTCGTATTTTAATTTTGAATAAACTCCTTCACCTTTTATTATGAATTCAATTTGTGAATATCCACCAGCACTACCTTCTACACTATTTAGTATTTCTGTTTTCCAACCAAATTGATTTATATATTTTTGATACATGTCATATAAATCTCCAGCAAATATATTTGCTTCATCACCACCTGCTGCACCTCTAATTTCAACAATAACATTCTTTTCATCATTAGGATCGTGTGGTATTAAAAGGATTTCTAATTCATGTTCAATACTTTCTTTTTCTTCGTTTAATCGAATTATTTCTTCTTTAGCAAATTCCATTAATTCTTTATCATGTTCCAAATCTTTAGCTTCTTCTATATCGCTTAATACTTTTTTGTATTTTTCATATATTTCTACAATTGGTCGAAGATGATTTTGTTCACGTGATAATGAAGTCATTATTTTAATATTAGATATAATTTCTGGTTTTGTCAATTCGTCTTCTATTTGCAAATATCTATCATTTGTTACATTCAATCTTTCTATCATATTATCATTCCTTTTCTTAATTGATTATATTATATTATATAGTAATTTGTAAAGATTTTATTTTCTTTTTTATGTAAAAAAAGAGGATCATTCCTCTAATTCTTCTTCTCCAATAACCGATAAATCACCAAGTTCATCTTCAGAATAATCATCATCAATAGTATTATCAAATTCTTCTATTTCGGTTGGTTCTTCAATAGATTCTTCATCTCTTTCTTCAGGTTCTATTTCAATATCATCGTCTTCATAAATATCATTCATATTAATTTTAACAACATGATTGGCTTTTAAATCCCAATTTCCATCTTCTAATAATATAAATTCTTTAGAAGTTACTAATGATTGAAAGAAGTCGGCTATTTTAGCTTCATATTCTTTTGAATCTAAATCAAGTAAACTACATATTTCTTTAAATAAATCAGCCGTATTTATTGGTTTTTTGTTTTCTTGTAAATACATTTCGGCTATTCTTGTGTATGATAACAATTCTAATTCTTCCTTTGGCATTTTGTTTAGTTTCATATCTACATCTCCTCTTTAGGTATAATACCAATCAAATCTAAACATATATTTATAACAATTTTAATTGCTTTTAATAATTTAATTCTTTCTTTGGTGTAAATTTCATTATCAGTTATAAACGTTTCATTAGAATAATACGCATGAAACATGGTTGCTAAGTCATATACATAACCACAAATAAGATGGGGTAATCTTTTTAATGCTGCACTTTCTACAATATCATTTAATTCACTTATTTTAATTAATATTCCAGAAATCATATCATTTTCTAATGTTTTGTATTCTTTAATATCATCAACGTTAATATTTTTTACTTTTTTCAAAATAGATGATATTCTAGCATTAGCATATTCAATATAGTATATTGGATTTTCGTTGGATTGTTTAGTTGCTAAATCTATATTAAAATCAAGTGGGCTATCTAAACTTCTAGCCGAAAAGAAATATCTCGTTCCATTTATTCCAACTTCTTCTATTAAATCTTTCATGGTCATAGATTTACCAGTTCTTTTACTCATTTTAATTTCTTCACCATTTTTTAACAATCTAACCATTTGTAATATTTTAATATCTAACTTTTCACTATCATATCCAAGGATTGATAATGATCCCTTTAACCTATTTATATATCCATGGTGATCAGCTCCTAAGACATCTATTAAATTATCATAGCCTCTATTTAATTTATCACAATGATATGCAATGTCAGGAAGTAAATATGTATAAGTTCCATCTTGTTTTATTAATACTCTATCTTTTTCATCATTATAATCACTTGTTTTTAACCACAAAGCATTTTCATTTATATAACATTTACCGCTATCTTTCAATTGTGTTATGATTATATCAACTAATCCTCTATCATATAAAGATTGTTCACTAGACCATATATCAAAATTAACTCGATATGTATCTAGATCTTTTTTTATGCCATTGAGCAAAATATTTAATCCATATTTTTTAAAATATTCAATATTTTCATTAATCTTTTTATCTTTATACTCTTTATAAATTTCTTCAGCTATTTTAACAATTTCTTTTCCATGATATCCATCTTCGGGTAAGCTATATTCAAGACCACATTGTTCCTTATATCTTTCTTTTATTGATATTCCAAGATTATTCATTTGATTACCAGCATCATTTATGTAATATTCTCTAGTAACATCATATCCCGCAAAAGATAAAATCCTTGATAAATTATCACCATAAGTAGCACCTCTAGCATGCCCAATATGAAGTGTTCCAGTTGGATTAGCACTTACATATTCAATGTTAATTTTTTGATTATTACCAATTGAACTTCTTCCGTAATTTGCTTCTTTTTCTAATACTTCATCTATTATACTTAATAATGCTTCTTTTTTAATAAAAATATTAATAAATCCTGGATTTATAACTTCTATTTTTTCAATACATTCATCATTAATATTTTCTTTTATTTTGTTGGCAATATTAATTGGCGAATCATGTAGAATTTTGGTAAGATTCATGGCAATATTAGTTGAATAATCACCATTTGTTTTTGATTTTGGCATCTCAATAATAACTGAATTATTATAATTAATATTCATTTTTTTTAATGTTTCAGATATTATATCACGTAATTTCTTTTTATAATTCATGATATCAAACTCCATTCTATTTTGTATTCATATATTTCATTAGATTCTTTAATACTATATTTTATATAAATTGAATTTTCATTAATTTTTGTTTTAATTGTATTTATTACTATTATCATATCTAATTTATATTGTTTTAAAATATAATGACTTTTATATTCTTTATTAAATACAATAATATGTTTACATTCATTATTTTCTCTTATTAATGATAATTCTTCAATATTAATAATATGTCGAAAACCATTAAAATGATA
The DNA here is from genome assembly GCA_964454255.1 of uncultured Muribaculaceae bacterium. Taxonomy (GTDB): domain Bacteria; phylum Bacillota_I; class Bacilli_A; order RF39; family UBA660; genus CAYVSY01. The sequence continues at coordinate 7,965 of CAYVSY010000007.1, read as the reverse complement.
CTCTAATTTTTTATCTAATAATATTCCCTTTGTTTCAATATTATCTTTTTTATTTTGATGTTTCAAATAACCTTTAATTTTTACTCTCATTTATCACCTATTTTTTCAAAAGTCATTATATCACATCTATTATAAATTTTAAACATATTTTTTAAGATTTGTTTAATACTATATTTAGATAATAATTTTTATTCAATAAAATAAGGGTTTAGGAGGAATATGAAAAAGAGAAAATTAATAATAAAATTAATATTGTTACCTATAATAACCTTTATTATTTTTAATGTTGGAATGTATTTATATTGTTTATGGACGCCAAAATTAGAACTTAATAAAGCATACTCTTATTATATATATGATAATAAAAATGAATTGGTAGGTAATTTTAATGATGAATGGATTCCCTTAAATGAAATTTCATCAAATTTAATTAATTCAACATTATGGACAGAAGATAAACATTTTTATAAACATTTTGGATTCGATTATTTTAGAATATTAAAAGCAGCTTGGACAAATATTATTAGTGGTTCTAAAAAAGAAGGCGCTTCTACTATTACTCAGCAATATGCACGAAACTTATTTTTATCTTTTGACAAAACATGGCAAAGAAAATTGGAAGAAGCAAAACTTGCTTTTGAAATAGAAGTTCATTATACTAAAGATGAAATATTAGAAGGATATTTAAATACTATTAATTATGGTGGCGTTTTTGGAATTGAAAATGCTGCTAAATATTATTTTAACAAAAGTTCTAGTGATTTAACTCTAGCTGAAGCAAGTATTTTAGCAGGTATTCCAAAATCGCCTATGAATTATTCACCATTAATAAATGAAGAAGCCGCTAAAAAACGACAAAAAATTATTTTAAACAACATGTATCAAAACAAAATAATTTCCAAGGAAGAAATGGATGATGCTTTAGCAATTAATTTAGTTTACTATGGTAAAAAAAATGATAATGATATGCAGAGTGTTATGTATTATAAAGATGCTGTTTTAAAAGAATTGGAGACTATTTCTAATATCCCTGATTCTATCATTGAAACGGGTGGATTAAAAATTTGGACAACTTTAGATGCAAATGCACAAAAATTATTAGAAGATAGCACTGAAAAAAATATGACTAATAATAATATGCAAATGGCTGGTGTAGCAATGGATCCTAACACAGGAGAAGTTTTAGCTCTAATGGGAGGGACTAACTATAACAAAACACAATTTAATCGAGCTATTTCGTCCAAGAGACAGATTGGTTCAACTATGAAACCTTTTTTATACTATGCAGCTTTAGAAAATGGTTTTACTGTATCTAGTAAATTTACTAGTGAACGAACAACTTTTACATTATCTAACAATCAAACTTATTCGCCTAAAAATTATAATGATAAATACCCAGATATGCCTATTACTATGGCTGCTGCCGTTTCTTATTCGGACAACATTTATGCTGTTAAAACACATTTGTTTTTAGGTGAAGACAATTTAGTTAATATTGCTAAACGTGTTGGTATTTCATCCGAAATGGAAGCAATTCCATCACTAGCACTTGGAAGTGAAGAAATTAGTATGTTAGATTTATTGACTGGATATTCATGTTTTGCTAACGAAGGTTATAAGATTAAACCTCATTTTATAAAAAAAATCACCGATAAAAATGGAAATATATTATATCAATATAAAGATAATCGTGAAGTTGTTTTAAATAGAAATTTAACTTTTATTATTAACGAAATGTTGACATATACATATGATTATAGTTTTACTACCAATGGTTCTCCCACTTTATTAAATTTAGCTCCTTTAATGACTAGAAAATATGCTGTTAAAAGTGGAACAACAAGTAATGATTACTGGATAGTTGGTTATAACAAAGATTTAATTGTTGGAGTTTGGAATGGATATGACAATATTAGTGAAGATAATGTTGAAGTTAAAGGAAGTCAAAAAGATATTTGGATTGATGTTATGGAAGGGTATTTAAAAGATAAAAAAAGCACTTGGTATGATATGCCAAATAATGTTGTTGGAGTTTTAATGGATCCTGTAACAGGTGAAGTTGTGACAGAAGCATCAACTAAAACTAAAATATTTTATTATGTGAAAGGAACTGAACCATATTATGACGAAAATAATATGGATAAGGTTTTTAAAGAAAATTAAAAAAGGATCTAATCCTTTTTTATTTTAATAACAATTTGATAGTCCGTTTGTAAATCTAATTCATCAAAATCAACATTATAACCATTTTTTTCTAAATTAGAAATAAAATCTCTAGCCATATTTATAGCATTTCTTAAGCGATATGGATTACTGATTGGTTCAATTGGTTTTGGTTCTTCCATTTCTAAGTCTGGCATTATTATTTCATCATTAGATATTTCATCTGGAATATTAACTATATTGTTTATTGGTTCTATAACTGGTTTTGTTATTACATCTTGACTTTTTTCAAAAGAAGGCATTATTGGTGTTTGACTATTTTTGACATCACTATTATTAAAATCAGATATATTCATGTTTGTTTCTTCGTCTTCTAATGAGTTGAAAAATTTATTAGTTGAAATGGTTGAAGTTTCTATTACTGATTGTTCTTTATTAATTGGTTCCATTGAACCTCCTTCAGTTTTTAACAAACTATTAAAGTCTGGTAATTCATGTGGTTTAATTACGTCTTCTGCAGCTTCTTTTATTTTATTTATATCTAATATTTGTGTTTCACCTAACTTATCTTCTATAATAGGTTCTACATCGTTAAAAATATCAGATTCGGTATTTTTTATATCTAATCCATTTAGTGCTGATTTAATATTAGGATTAATGTCCATACTTTCATTTAATGAATTAATGGTGGTTGAAGCTCCTGGATTGACTAAGAACTTTATTAAGTCATCAGTTTGTTTAACCGTTAATCTTTCTTTTATTATTTTTTCAAGAACATCTTTTTGTTCGTTTGGGTCTTTTAATTGTAATAAACTTCTGGCATGTCTTTCCGATATTTCATTATTAATTAATGCTCTTTGTATTTCTTCATCGAGATTTAATAATCTTAACTTATTTGCAATATTTGGTTGAGATTTTCCCATTCTTGTAGCTAATTGTTCTTGCGTTAGTTGTCCAATATCAAGCAACTTTTTATATGACTTGGCTTCTTCTATAGCAGATAATTCTTTTCTTTGAATATTTTCTACAACGGCAATTTCAGCGCTAGATTTATCATCTAATTCTGTAATTATAGCGGGAACGTTTTTTAAACCGGCAATGGTAGCTGCCTTATATCTTCTTTCACCAGCTATTACTTCATATTTATTTCCAATTTGCCTTAAAACTAATGGTTGAATAATACCATGTAACTTTATTGATTCAGCTAATTCATTTAAAGCATTTTCATCAAAAGTTAATCTTGGTTGAAACCTATTTGGAATAATATCATCTATATTTACATGAATAATTTCTTTTTTAATTTCCATTATATTTACCTCTTTTCATTCTATTTTCAATTACATGATACACTATTTTATTGTAATTTACAATAGAATTATGTCTTTTTTTTAAAAAAAATATTTCCCGGGAAATACTTGGGAAATATTTTATAATGGTTTGTTTTTTATGGCTGAATAATTTCTAGGATACTTTTTATTTGTCGTTTTGCTTTTTTTAACCTTAATTAAATTTCTCATGCTTTTTTCAATTGGTAAGGTAAATTCTTTAATTTCTTCAATACAACAATTTAATTCTTTTAAACAATTATCAATATTCTTGATTTCATTTTCTATATTTGATTTCATCGCAATAAAATAACCATTTACTTTTACAAGAGGAAAACTAATTTCCAGCAACTCTTTTATATTAGATACTGCCCGTGCTGTTACAATATCAAATTCTTCTCGAACCTGCATACTATAATTTTCAGCTCTATTATTTACTACTTTTATATTTTTTAATTCTAATTTGTCAATTACTAAATTTAAGAAGCGACATCTTTTTTCTGATGAGTCAATTAATGTAACGCTTAAATTGGGAAATACTATTTTTAAAACAATACCTGGGAATCCAGCTCCGCTTCCTATATCACATAAATTTTTATTATTTAAATCAATTATTTTATTTAAAGTAAGACTATCATAAAAATGTTTTAAATATACATCTTCTTTTTCAATTATTCTAGTTAAATTAATTTTTTTATTTTCTTCTATTAATATATTATAATATTTTTCTAATTTATCTAATGCCATAGATGTAATATCTATATTTATTTTTTTTAATTCATCTATAAATTTTTCTTTATTCATTATATAACCTCTTTAAATATATCATTAATATAGAAATATCGCTTGGATTAACACCGCTAATTCTCAAAGCTCGACCAATTGATTCGGGTCTAATCGTATTTAATTTTTGACGAGCTTCAGATGCTAAATTTTTAACTTTATTATAGTCAATATCACTCGGAATTAGTTTGTTTTCATATTTCAATATTTTGTCTACTTCTTTTTGAACTTTATTTATATAACCTTCATATTTAATTTGAATTTCTGCTTGATTTTCTACTTCGTTAGTATATTTAATATTTATAATATTTAATTCTTTTAATTTGTTTATTGTAATTTCTGGACGCTTTAACAATTCGTATATATTTATACCATTTTTTAATAAATGAGTATTTAATTCCTTTAATTTAGCATTATCTCTAGTAGTGATTTTAGTGTTTTTTAATTCATCTATTAATTTTGATATATTTTCTTTTTTATATATAAATTTTTGATATTGATCTGAATTTATTAATCCCACTTGATAACCATATTCCCTTAATCTTAAATCAGCATTATCATTTCTTAATAATAAACGATATTCAGCACGAGATGTTAGAAGACGATATGGCTCAATTGTTCCTTTGGTTGTGAGGTCGTCTATTAAAACGCCTATATAAGATTCATTTCTTTTTAAAATTAATTCTTTTTTATTATCTAGTTTTAGACTAGCATTTATACCTGCCATTAATCCTTGAGCAGCTGCTTCTTCGTAACCAGAAGTGCCGTTAATTTGTCCGGCTGTCCATAAATTTTTTATTGTTTTTGTTTCTAAAGTGTTTTTAATTTGTGTTGGATAAATAGCATCATATTCAATTGCATAAGCGTATTTTATTATTTCAGCTTTTTCTAATCCTTCTAAACTATGAACCATTTTTTCTTGAACTTCCTCAGACATACTCGTTGAAAAACCTTGAAGATAAATATCATCATAATATAAACTTTCTGGTTCTAAAAATAGTTGATGACGTTCTTTATCTTTAAAACGCATTATTTTATCTTCAATAGATGGACAATACCTAGGTCCAACACCAGTAATATCATTCAATCCACCATACATTGAAGATTTATTTAAATTTTCTTTTATTATTTTATGAGTTAATTCATTAGTATATAGTAAATAACATGGAACTTGTGAATTAGCATCATAACTAGGTATATTGTCATGACTAAATGTTAATGGGATTAAATCACCATTTTCTACTTGAATATTTGAAAAATTAATACTACTTTTTTTTATCCTGGGCGGTGTTCCTGTTTTTAATCTTAGTATATTAAAACCATATTTTTTCAAATTATCACTTAAATGATTGGATGGTTTCTCCCCATGAGGCCCACTTCTTTTTCGTGTCGAACCAATTAATATGTCTGATTTCAAATATGTTCCAGTTGTTAGAATGACCATGATCGAATTAATTATTAACCCGTCTTCTAAAACTACTCCCTTTACAATGTTTTCTTCTATAATTAAATCTTCAACTATTCCTTCTTTTATTTCTAAATTTTTTGTAGATTGTAGGGTTTTAAGCATTTCTTTTGGATAAGTAATTTTATCCGCTTGAGCACGAAGTGAATGCACAGCTGGTCCTTTCGAACTATTTAACATTTTTATTTGAATTAATGTCTTATCAGCATTTTTACCCATTTCACCACCTAAAGCATCTATTTCGCGAACAACAATTCCTTTAGCACTTCCACCAATAGATGGATTACATGGCATGGTAGCAATATTATCTATTGATCCGGTTATTAGTAATGTTTTATGATTAGTTCTAGCGCAAGCTAAAGCTGCTTCACATCCAGCATGTCCTCCACCCACAATAATACATTCATAATTCATATTTATCACTTCCAAAATTCTTTTTTATTATATATCAAATACTTATTTATTACAAGAAAAATGAAAAATAAATTTTTCATCCGAAAGCCTTTAGCTTTCATTTTTTTTAATATATAATCATTATAGTGATAATATGCGTAAGAAAAAAATAATTAACAATTTAGAATTAAGCATTGATGAATTTAAAGAATTTTATTTGAAGAACTATTATGATGAAAATATGTTTAAAAGTCATGGTTCTATAAATCCTAATTATAATTCTAATAAGAAAACCGGTTTAATTGCCCAAATCTTTGAAGATCATTGGTTTAATTTATCTAATGATATCAAAAATTCTATTTTAAAATATAAACCTAATGCTGATAAGGAAATCCAAATAATTATTGATTGTCATAATAAAAATTTAGGTTGTACTGTTTTTGAGTGTCCTGATTGCGGAGATATTTCTTTTCTTGGCCACACTTGTAAGTCTAGATTTTGTTCCTCTTGTGGTTATAAATATAAACTTGAGCGTGTTGAAAATATTATGTCTACTGCTTATAATTGTAAACATAGACAAATTGTTTTTCCTTGTGCTAAAGAATTATGGCCTTACTTTTTTGTTGACTTTAATAATATGATTGATTTATTTTTTGATACGGTTAATAAAACTATTTATTCTATTTTGAATGAATCATTCAAATATAAAGAGAGTAAACTTATTAAATATGTTTCTAAAACCAAATATACACCGGGTTTCTTTGCTTTTCTTCATACTTTCGGTCGTGATTTAAAGTGGCATCCTCACATACATGTGCTTATTGCTGAATTAAAATTATGTGATGATAAATGTGTTAAATGGGAATATTTTGATTTCAATGCACTTTCTAAAAGATTTATGAAAATCTTATTAGATTTAATGTCTAAAAAACTAGTCAAGTCTTTTGATAGTTTAAAAAATAAATTATATAAGAAATATACTAAAGGTTTTTATGTTTATGCTGAAAGAAAGAATTTTAAAAACTTAAGATCTGGTATTGAATATGTTACTAGATATTGTGGTAGAGTTGCCATTAGTGAAAACAGAATTATAAATTATGATGGCGAAAATGTTACTTTTTGTTATAATGATTATGTCGACAATTCTTACCACGAAGTTACTGTTACCGCTTCACAATTTATAACAATTATTCTTAGACACTTATTACCACATAATTTTAAAATTATTCGTTATTATGGTTTCTATAGAAAAAAACATAGTTTTCATGATAAAATGATTATGTTAGTTTCTAAAGAAAAGAAACAAATTAGAAAACAATTTTTAAAACATAAATTATCTATATTAAATTATTTTAAAAGAAATCCTTTTGATTGCCCTAAATGTGGACAGTCTATGATTGAAATTTGTTATATACGAGGAGGTTAATTATGTTTGATTTTAATAATTTCCTATTTATGTTAAGTGAAAAAATAGTTGATTATATCTGCCCAAAATGTAAAAATAAATTTGAGGCTCCTATAGAAGCTGTTTTGGAATTTGAGCAAGAAGATGAATGGAATGGATTACCTATATCTACTCCACCATACACTATTTGTTCTAAATGTAAATTTGATAAATGTGTACCATTAGATTATAAAAGTAAAAGAGGATTTCATCATAAATATATAGAAAAATAATTATTATATTAATCTTAAAAAGCAAGATTTTCATCTTGCCTTTTTGGCATATATTATTTTTGAGACATTGACGCATGACTTTCCTATTATATTAAAAAAAGAACCTAAGTTCTCTTAAATATTTCATCTAATTTTTCAGTTATTTGACTTTTATTAAAT
>CAYVSY010000006.1:0-28106 GCA_964454255.1 uncultured Muribaculaceae bacterium | reverse complement strand
CTATAGTAATGAATAAATCTATAACCATATATTATTGCTAGTGTTCCTAAAAAAAGAATACTAGCAAATATAAATATTTTACTTGTATTTAATTTCTTTTTCATATTTTCAACTCCTAAGCACCAAAATCATTTTGATAATTGATTAGGCTAGCACTTATTACACCATCAATATTATTAAATTTATCTAATATTTCAGTATCATCTTTTTTAAGTTCAACTTCAAAAGTTAATTCCACCGTTTCATTTACTATTGATTTACTTTTGATTTTAAATCTTGGTATTTTAGTTAATTGTTTTTTTATTAAGTCATTACTATTAGTGTCATATTTTATTATAACTAAATATTTTGGATTAACTTTAATTCCCATAATATAACTTACAAAATATAATATTCCTAATGCGATTGAACTAATTATCGCAACTAAATACAATCCAGCTCCAGCCATTATTCCACCGGTAATAGCCCAAAACATAAAGGCTGTATCAACAGGTTCTTTAACAGCTGTTCTAAAACGAACAATTGACAATGCGCCTACCATACCTAATGATAATGCTAAATTAGAATTAATAGTTCTAATAATAGTCGCTGTTACCATAGCTAGTAATATAACACATAATCCAAATGATTTTGAATATACAACTCCATTAAATGTTTTTTTATAGATATATACAATAAACAATCCAATAATAAAGGCCGTTATCAATGATAAAATCATTTTATCTATTGAAATTGTTCCTGTAAATTCATTTACTACACTTTTCTTAATAATATCAAAAAATCCCATATTTTATACTCCTTCTTTACTTATTTAATTTTACTATATATCAAATTATTTTTCAACCTTTTTTACTTCAAACTTCTACATACTGCAAATTTTGAGTATGCTTGTCTAGTTGAAGGAATAGTTGATAAAATAATGGCAATTGGTTCAGGAAGTATTTCATTAAATTTCACTTCTAAAACCACTTCTTGATCATCTAAGACACTACATAATCCATAATTTTGATCAAAGATATCATAATTATATTGCCCCGATTTTACATGAGTATCAAATGTTATTCTAACTTCTGACACTGGATAAGTATACGCTAATCTTTTATAATCAACAATGACTGATGGTATTAAATTTTTATTTTTTTTATCAAGTAAAAATTGTTTTAAAAGATTATTTTCTTTAACTTCTATATTTTCATCATTAACTATTTTGTAATATGTCTCTTTATCTATTTTTATTTGTTTCTTATAAGTCATATTTTCTCTTTTATACTTACATTCTAATCTAATAAATTTATCATCAAAGTTGTATATTCTAATTCTATATTTTTTTCTAAATTCAACTCCATCTAATTTTTCATGATAAGCCGTAGAATTAAGATCATCAAAATATAAACTTCTTATATAATAAGTGTTATCTTTGTTAATGCTATTTTTATCTATATTCATAATAAGAGCTAAACGTTGTTTTAAAATAGTTGCATGATTCTTATTAATAATATATTTTATTTCGTGTCTATAATTAGTCATAATCATCACCAAAATATTCCTTCATTTGTGCATTTGTTAGTTTAAAAAAATCTTTTGCTTGGGCTAACATATATTTTCTTCTTTTACTAATATATTCTTTTAATTGATCAACACTTTCATTCCAGGTTTTCATAGTTAATCCCCATCTTGTTTGTTCGCGTTCCATTTCCGGTTTTAAATAATTATAGAATTCATCTAGTTTTTTATTTAACTTTTCATCTGTTAAAATATTATTCATAATATAACTAATTCTTTCTACAAATGTTTTTTTAAACTCATCATTTTTCATTAAATTTCTAAGTAATGTTGTTTCAATTTGCAATCTGCTCATCGGAGTTGCGGATGTAATAAAATTAAAGTAATCTTTATTGTAATTATATAAAGCCCAATCTTGATCATAAAAAATTGTTTTCAATTTACCATTATCTATATCTGGGTGAGAATAAAATCTAGCATTTACAATATCGTTATTAGTCGTATAAGTTGTGACTACCCAAAAGTCTATTAAACTTGTCACATCAATTTTTTCTTTGGCTTTTTCATAATTACCTTGTGTGGCCATATTATTATTTTTAACAAAATTAACAATATCCCTATACCATGTTTTTGATCCACATGTTACGTCATAATCTATTCTAGTAATATTAACATTTTCTTTAGAAACATTATAACGATTTGATATAAATTCTGATTCAATTTTTTCTCTTATATCATATAATCCCCAATATTGACCATTAATATATAAAGCTACTGTTTTATAAGCTTGAACTTCAACAGTATTTAAATCTTCTAGCATTGATGTCATAAAAGAATCTCTAAAATATGTCCTTTCATAATCCGTCGAACCGCTCCTTAAGACTAATGTTTCAAATTTTGAAAAATTTCTATTTTCAAACACTTGATAATTAAGGGATGAAGCACCATATGCTTTTTTAAATTTCAATGCAAAACTTTTTTTCTTTAATCCTCTTGTTGTTCCTCCAAATAGTTTGAAACCACATGGAAGTGAAAAACTTTTACCGTTTTCGTATAATTCAGCATAAGCTGCTACTTCTAAATCATCATTCCACGAATTTGATTGAACACTATTAAAATTAGTTTGTTTAAGTGAAATAGACATAACGGGAATAGTATGATTTTCATTTATAACATAAGTATTTGTTATGACAGGACTAAATAATTTATTATTTTCATAAGAAATTGCTTTAACAACAGTTGTTTTACTAAGAAAAATGGGACCATTGTATACTTTTGATGATTTACTAGGTGTAGAACCATCCGTCGTATAATATATTGTCCCATTGCCTGTTAAAGTCAATTTAATATTTTCAACACTATTATATATGCCACCTTTTTCACTAAAGAGCGGAGCATAGGCTATTTCTCTTGTTCCGGTTCCATTTTCTTTTTTTGGCGTTGGAGAACTAAAATAATAATATCCCGAATCATTACTTCTACCCATACTATAGTCAAGCGGTATATTAGCTATAAAGATAGAATCAATGATTTTATTATTCTTAAATAAATATATTGAGTCAACTTCCGATATTTTAAAATCAGTGTGTTTATAGCTATTATTTGATAGATTAGTATCTCCTGATGCCATAACAACATATATTTCATTAGGAGCTAATTTCACATCAGGTAATTGCCACCCTTTTCCTGTATCATTTTTATTTAAAAAATATTCTTTTAATTCAATTATTTCATTAGAATTATTTTTTATTTCAATCCAATCATAATATTCTCCACCATTTTGAGCTAAATGCTTAGTATTATTATTCATTACTTCATTAATAATTAGAGTGTTTTTATTTTTTAAATATTTGCTAGAAAACTTATTAGATCCATCAGTTGTATTTAGATAACCCGGACTTATATTATTTGATTCAAAAAAACTACCTTTTCCTTTAATATAAGCCATTCCATTTGGTAAATTTTCATAATCAATTTTATCAACAATTTTGCCTTGATAAGATAAAACTGCGCTACCAGTCTTTTCATTAAGTTTAAAACCGGAATAATAGTTATCTTCACTTAATCCATTTGTGGATGTATATACTATAATTGTTTCATTAGGACTAATTGATATATTAGGAAATTGATATTTCATTGGTATATTAGCATTGTCACTTAACCCATATCCCTTTAAATTTATAATACTTGAAGTGGTATTAGTTATTTCAATATAACCGCTTAATATATTATCTTCATTAATAAAATTGCCTTTATTTCTTGGTAATATTTCATTTATAATAACGCCTGTATTCTCAATTACTAATGATTTTTGATAATTTTCGTAGCCTTCTTTAGTGTTAGAATATCCCGGTGTTGATTTTTCAGATACTTGCCATTGTCCTTCTAAATTTCTTATCATAACTTCGTTTCCGTTTAAGGCAATTGTTTCAACAGCATCAACAACTTTTCCATTATTATTTTTAATAGCAATGCTTTCTCCACCGTTTTTACTTAATTTGAAGTTAGCATAAAGTCCATCTTTTGTTTCACCACATAAAAATATTATCAAATAACCTTTAGCTTTTATAGTTGCATCAGGAAAAACCCATTTAGTTCTATTTGCTTCGTCTGATAATCCATAATTTAATAAGTTAATATCATAATTATTACCATTATATAATTCTATCCAATCATATAAATTACCTTCTTCATCGCTATAACTTCCTGAATTAGATGACATAATTTCATTTATAACTAAACTACTAATATTAGGTTCACCGCTATCTTCTAAGTCTACTTTTTCAACTGGTGTATTAGAATCTATTCTTTTAAAAATAAGAGTTATTATTACTGAAAGAACTACTATAACTATACTAGTAATAATAAACGGAATGTTTTTTGTTAATTTTTTTTGATCTATATTCATTATTCTATCTCCTTATTTTTATCTATTTATATACTATCATATTGTGACTTTTTTTTCAATGTTATGAATAGTTATTTTGGTAAATATTAATAATTTTAATTTATATTTTTAAAAAGGGTGATAGAGATATAATCATTTTTCAATATTAAAATAATGGTTCTATAAAAAAAAACACATTTGTGTTTTTTATTTGCAATATGGTATAAATGCCATATATCTTGCTAATTTTACTTGATTTGCAATATGTCTTTGATGTCTTGCGCATGCACCAGTAAATCTTCTTGGTAATATTTTACCATCATCTTTTATATATTTACTGATTATTTGAACATCTTTATAGTCTACTGATTTTCCAGCACACATTTGACATACTTTTTTCTTTTTCTTATAAAATTCTGCCATTGTTTTTCCTCCTTAATTAGAAAGGTAAATCATTGTCAGTTAAATCAACTGAAGCGCCAAAGTTTTCAAATGGATCACTTTGAACATCAACTGTTTCAACGTTTTTATTATTAGTATCGCTATTATCAAATGGATTATCATTTTGTGGAGTATTATTTGTATTTCCACCATTTTTAGATTCTAAGAATTGGACGTTTAAAGCAACTACTTCAGTAACATAGACTTTTTTACCTTCATTATTATCATAATTTCTTGTTTGAATTCTTCCTTCTACCGCCACTAATCTTCCTTTGCTTAAATATTTACATACGTTTTCTGCTTGTTTATCCCAAACATTAACGTTTATAAAATCAGCTTCTCTCTCACCATTTTTATTCGCAAATGGTCTTGTGATTGCTAATGATATTTGTGTTACTGGTTGATTAGTTCCAGTATAGCGTAATTCAGGATCTCTTGTTAATCTTCCGATTAAAATTACTTTATTCATAGTTCACCTCTATTTATCTAAATTTAAAATTAAATGACGAATAACATTTTCATTAATTAAAGCTATACGATCAAATTCTTGAACAGCTGCATCATCAGATGATTCAATATTGTATAAGAAATAATATCCAGATTTATATCCTTTTATTTCGTATGCTAATTCTTTTTGACCTAATTCTTTAGATAACGTAATAGTAGCTTTATTATTTGTTAGAACTTTTTCTAATTCTTGCACTACTTTTTTTAGATTATCTGCTTCTAAACTAGGCTGAATAATAAACATGATTTCATATTTATTCATTTTAACACCTCCTTTTGGTCTTTGGCCTTTTCAGGCAAGGAGCTTTCGCTCTTTTTGTATTATAACATATATTTTTTATTTCATCAATAATTATTTAATTATATTTATTTTGTCAAATAAAATTGATGGCGAATTTACGATTTTATTATTAAACTCCAAATCGTTGGCAATTTCTATAATGTTATTTAATAATTCAGTTATTGAACATACAAAAACAAATAATTTTATTGAATGTTCTATGGTTCCATTTTTTATAAAATAGCCTTCTGATTGAATTGACATATTTCCATTTGTAGGATTAATACCAGCGTGTCCTCCTTGCACATCGTCAATCATTATACCTTGATCAATATTTTTTAACATTTCGTTTAAACTTTTTTTACCTGGTTTTATATATAAATTTCTTACACTTATATTTCCATAATTATTACCCGTTGATGTTGTTTTATCTTTTTTGGCACTTTTATTATCATATAATTTTTGTTTAAACATTCCATTTTCAATAATAATTTTATAAATTGTTTTAGTTCCTTCATTATCAAATAATCTTTTTCCAACATAATTTTTATTATTAGGATCTTCAATAATTGTTAATTTATTAGAAAATATTTTTTTTTCATATTTATCCGTTAAAAATGATATATTTTTTTGAATATGTTCGGCGCTAAATGATGATATAAAATAATTTAATATTTGAGCAAGCACTGATCCTTTTATTAACACTTTATATTGACCGGCATTGAAATTCCCTTCATTTAACTTACTTAAAGCTGTATTAACTGTTTCTTGAGTAACTTTTTCTATATTAATATCTTTTACGTTACCTTTTGAATTAGCAAAAGATACTTGTTTATCTTTATCTTTTGCGATAACTTCTACATAAAAATTATATGTTTTATGAATATCTTCCATAACATTATTATTATTTATTATTTTTCTTTTAGTAACATTTATATTATATATAGCATTTATAGCTTCAATATTATCATTATTATTATATAAATTAAGCATTCTACGTTGAATTAATTCAATATTATCATCTTGATAATGATTTTGATATATTAAATCTTTTTTGATAATAACCTTTTCACTAGTTTCTATTTCAATATTATTAGAATTTTTAATTAATTTTTTTATTATTTCTTTTTCATTAAAGTTTTCAGTTTGAACTTGAACTTTTTTATGATTTATTGTCCCTTTTATTATCCAATTAGTTATATTAGATACTTCATAATTTTCTAATTTTTTATTATATATTTCAATAGAAATGTTTTCATTGGTTAATTCATTTACTTCTACATTGTTAATACTGTTTTTCAAACATTTTTCAAAAAAATTTTTATAATCCATTATCAATTATCTCACTTCCTCCAACTAATATTTTATCCACTTTAATTGTTGGTTGTCCGACGGTATTATTAATATATCCGCTTATACTTCCACAATGACCACTTTCTAGAGAAAGATCATTACTTACCATTGAAACATTTTTCATAATATCTTTTGAATTGCCAATTAAACTAGCACCTAAAACAGGTTCGCATATTTTTCCATTTCGAATAATGTAAGCATCTCTAACTCCAAAATTAAACTGTCCAGTGGCTGGATTAACACTTCCTCCGCCCATTGCTTTAGCATATAATCCATACTTAATGCTTTTAATCATATCATCAATATTATCCGTTCCTTTTTCAATATAAGTGTTATTCATTCTGGATGTTGGTGAATATTTATACGACTCTCTTCTTCCCGAAGATGTGCTTTTTTGATTCATATCTTTTTCATTTAGATAATCAACTAAATAATTTTTTAATATTCCTTTTTCTATTAAAATATTTTTTCTTGTTGGATTGCCTTCATCATCTAGTATGGTTGTGCCGTATAAATTATCATATGTGCCATCGTCAACTAAAGTTATACATTTTTTTGCTATTTTTTCACCTTTTTTATTAGAAAAAACTGATATACCTTTTGCGACTGATGTAGCTTCTAAGGCATGACCACAGGCCTCATGAAATATAACGCCACCAAAACCTGGTCCAATAATAACTGGCATAGTTCCCCCAGGACATGGTAAAGATGTTAATTTTTCAATAGTTGTTTCAACTAATTCTTTAATTTCTTTTTCTATATTAATATGATTAAACATTTCATATCCTAAGTTATATCCAATAGCTTTATAGCCCGTTTCTAATCGTTCTTCTTTTTTAACATATACATTAATATATAGTCTAGTAAAAGTTCTTTTTTCTTGAACATTTTTATTTAAACTATTTGATATTTCTACAGTTTGATCTTTTTCAACTAATTTTATTTCAACTTGATTTATTAAAGGATTTTCTTTTCTAGCTAATTCATCTATTTTATGAAGTAATAATATTTTTTTTATATCAGGATATTTATTATGAGAAATTTTTATATCTTTTTTGTATTTTTTTAAATTCTCTAAATTAATTATAATATTTTTAGTTTTATTATTAAAATTTATAGTTAATTTTTTTATCAATGAATTAATAGAATTACTATTAATAATATTGGTAAATCCATAAACTTTTTTACCATCTAAGGCTATTCTTAATCCCATTCCGCTTATATTATCTTCTTTTATTTCTTCTATTTTAGAATTAGATAAGAAAAGTGTTTTTGTCCATGTGTTTTCTAAGAATATTTCAGAAAAAGATGCGCCTGTTTTCAAACATTTTTTTAAAATTGATGTTTTTATTTTTTTATTCATATTGATCCTTTCTTTTAGAAAAGTGTCATAAAATGACACCTACTTTAAATCTATAAAAAATTTTTTATACCAAACAATAAATGAATATATTGTCCAAATTTTGCGGCCATTATTTCTTATGTTATGACAATGGTCTTCTAATAATTTATTAATTTTATCGGAATCAAAAAATTCATTAATCCAGTCATACAAAAAAGCTTCTTTAACATAATTATAATATTTTTTTTCTTTTACCCAAAGACCGAACGGAACAGGGAAGCCCAATTTTCTTCTTTTCATCCATTCGGTTGGTAAATATTCTTCTGTTACCGATCTAAAAATATGTTTAGTTGTCCTTCCTTTTATAAAATACTTAGAAGGAATTTTAGAAGATAATTTCCAAATTTCTTTATCCAAAAAAGGAACTCTTAATTCTAATGAATTAGCCATACTCATTTTATCCGCTTTTAATAAAATGTCATCAGGTAACCATAGATTTAAATCTATATACATTTTCTTAGTAATTGTATCCATATCTTTAACATTTTTATAGTATTGTGATGTTATTTTTTGTAGGCAATTATCTTGTTGATAATCTTTTTTTAATATAGATTTAGCCTCTTCTTCTCTCATAACGCAAACTCTGCTTATATATCTTTCTTCTAAATTTTGAGAATAATATAGAATACTTCTTTGGCCTTTGAATTGTTTTTTATCTTTGATTTTATTAGCTATTTTTTGTCGTAGTTTTAATGGTAGTCTCGTATATAATTTTACTATAAATGGTTCTTCATATTCATGATATCCACCAAACATTTCGTCGCAGCCTTCACCTGATAAAACAACTTTTACATGTGGATGCGCCAATTGTGATAAAAAATATAGTGGGACAGTTGATAAATTAGCCATTGGTTCATCGGTGTGATACTGAATAGTAGGTAAAATATCGAAAAATTCATCCGCACTAACTAACTTTTGATAATTTTTCACATTAAATATATTTGATAATTCTTTAGCATATTCACCTTCATTAAATCCTTTTTCACTGAAACCAACGGTAAAAGTTTTATCTGGTTTAGCAACGCTAACGACATACGAAGAATCAACGCCACCTGATAAATATGATCCTACTTCCACATCAGCTATTTGATGGCAATCAATCGAATCTAACAATGTTTCTTTAATAGATTCTTTATAATGGTTATATGATTTATTTTCTTTTTCATATTTGAATTTAAAATAAGGGCTAATCGTAATTTGACCTTTTTCATATATTAAATAATGTCCTGGTTTTAATTTAAAAGTATTCTTAAAGAATGTTTCTTCTAAACTTGAATGCTGATATGATAAATATGGTTGAAGAGCTTCTTTATTTAATTCTTTTTTGAAATTAGGATGTTTTAAAAAACTTTTAATTTCAGAACCAAAAATAAATGTATTATCTTTTTTATAATAATAAAATGGTTTTATGCCAAAGATATCGCGAACGCCAATTCCTTTATTATTTTTTATATCATAAAGGAAGAAAGCATACATTCCTCTTAATTTATCAAGTATTTTTGTTCCATATTCTTCATAACCATGAATTAACACTTCGGTATCACTAGTATTTTTAAAAATATGCCCTTTTTTTATTAAATCATCTTTTAATGATTGATAATTATATATTTCACCATTAAATACAATAACCATACTTTTATCTTCATTAAACATAGGTTGATCCCCAGTGTTTAAATCAATGATAGCTAATCTTCTAAATCCTAAGGCAACTTCTTTATTAATATAATAGCCTTCACTATCCGGTCCTCTATGAATAATTTGATCATTCATATTTTTAATTATTTTAGTTTTTTCTTCTTTTTTTGTTTTATCAACAAAACCTACAAAACCGCACATAATGCCTCCTATTTATTATAATACTTTTTATATTTTCTTATATAATTTAGTTTAGATGCTAATATATAAAATAGTCTTTTTAAGCTTCTATCTTTACTATAGTTTGATGGATTAACTACTTTATTATTTTTAATAAGTTCTTTTGCTTCTTGAACTAATTCTTTGTTTTGAACATATTTTTTTATAATGCTAAAGGGAATAACAGAATATAAAACTTTTTTATTAGTTATAATTTCTTTTTTATTTTTTTTATGAAAAACATATTCGTCTATTAAAATTTTAGTATAATTAAAACCACTACCTGTAATATAATAATTGCTTCTGCCCAACCTAACATTAATTTCAAAAAAATAAAATTTTTTAGTTATCTCATCATATTTTATATCAAAGTTTGCGAAACCTTTATATTTTACATATTTTAAAATTTTTTTTGCTTGATCTAACAATTCATTATCTTCTCTATTTATAATAGCCGTATAATTTCCAATAGCTCCTGGTGAATTTTCTTCTAATAAAGGTTGTCCTAAACTAGAAAACAAGACATTTGATTTATTATCACAAAAGCATGTTAAAACGCGCATATTACTGTCGTTTCCTTTAATAAATTTTTGAACAATTAAATCATCATCATAAGTAGAATTATATATATTGTTAGTAATAGTGTCAAATTCTTTTTTATTATTAAATATAAAAACTTTCTTTTTACCTTCAAAATGAGCATCATGATATTTAGTTGTCCAAGATGCTTTCATAACAATAGGATAATCAAAAGGAATGTCTATTTTTTTATAATTTTGCTTGTTAACTACTATTGTGTCAGGATAATTTATATTTAGTTTTTCACATATACTATAAAATTTTGCTTTTTTCACTATTTCATTTAATATTTTTTCATGAACAAAAGGAATAATATATTGTTTATTAAGTTTATTTTTATTTTTGATAATTATGTCATTATACCATTCCGAACAACCCATTAATATTTTTATACTATCAGGATAAGATTTCGCTATTTCTTTTAATTTGTTTATTAATTTAGTTTCGTCTATATCATTTATTATAATGGTATTTATTATTTTAGAATAGGCTGTGATCCATTTTTTTGAAGTAGAAATAGCTAATGATTTGACATTATAATTTTCATGAAATGATCTAGCAATACTATATGTTCCAATATCGGCTCCTAGTAAAACAGGTAATATTTTTTTTTTCATAATCACTCCTTATACATTAAATCTAAAATAGCAAATATCTCCATCTTGCATAATGTATTCTTTTCCTTCTAATCGTAATTTTCCAGCTTCTTTAACGCCTTTTTCATCTTTAAATTTAATTAAATCTTCATAACTCATAATTTCAGCTTTTATAAATCCTCTTTCAAAATCACTATGAATAATTCCGGCGCATTGAGGAGCTTTCATTCCATTTTTAAATGTCCAAGCACGACATTCATCGCTTCCAGCTGTAAAGAAGGTTGATAATCCTAATAAGCTATATGTTTTTTTAATAACTTGATCAAGTCCACTTTCATCTATACCCAATTCATTTAAAAACAATTCTTTTTCATCATCATTTAATTCTGCTAATTCACTTTCAATTTTAGCGCATATCATAACAACTTCACTATTCTCTAATGTAGCATATTCTTTAACATCAGAGACATATTTATTGCCATTATTATTTATATCAATTTCTCTAACATTAGCTACATATATAATAGGTTTACTAGTAATAAGAGAAAATGAACTTATTATTTTTAATTCGTCTTCTTCAAAATCAATCTTTCGAACAGGAATATTTTGGATTAAAGCTTCTTTAACTTTATTTAATATTTCTATTTCTTTAAGTTCTTCTTTGTTTTTGGTCATTGTAGCTTTTTTACCAATTCTATTTATTCTATTTTCTATTATTTCCAAATCTGATAAAATTAATTCAACATTAATAACTTCAATATCTCGTATAGGATTAACATTTCCATCAACATGAATTATATTTTCATCATCAAAGCAACGAACAACTTCAACAATTGCATCGACTTCTCGAATGTGGGATAAAAATTTATTTCCCAATCCTTCCCCGCGGGAAGCTCCTTTAACCAATCCAGCTATATCAATAAATTCATAAGTTGTTGGAACAGTTTTATTGGGAAGGTATAACTCCTCTAAAATGGTTAATCTTTTATCTGGAACCACGACAACTCCTACATTTGGATCAATAGTCGCAAAAGGATAATTGGCGGCTAAAATATTTTTTTTAGTAATTGCATTAAACAAAGTAGATTTACCTACATTGGGTAAACCTACAATTCCAGCAGTTAGTGACATAAAATCATCTTCTTTCTTTTATAATATTGCATTAACTCCTAGTCCTAAAGGAATTCCAATAATGTAGAAAGCTAATATAATTAGTAACCATAAAATAGCAAATCCTATAAAATAAGGTAACATTAACGATAATGTGTCGGTAATAGTAACTGGTTCTTTTTTATTTTGATATATTTGAATAAAGCCAATCAATATGACAAAATATGTAAACAATGGCGTCATTCCTCTAATGGCCGAATCGCCAGCTCTAAAGACTGCCACAGCAAATTCTGGAGTCATTGAACTTTGCATAAACATGGGAACAATAACAGGCGATAAAATAGCCCATTTTGTAGAAGCAACAGGCACAAATATTCCCGATATAATAACAATAATGAATGTTACTATAATTAAAGGAGACCCAGTTATTTCGATATGTGACATTGCCTCAGCTAATGAAGAAGTAATAAATATCCCAATGTTACTTTTTTTAAATATGGCACAAAATTGTGCTGTAAAAAATATTAAAACTAATATTGAAGATAAGTTCGATAAATAATAATTCATACCTTCAACAACATCTTTATTTTTTTTAAATGTTTTCAATCTAAATCCATATATTAATCCAGCTGTTCCTAATAGAAAACTAAATATAAAAACAACGCCTTGACTAAAATAGGAATTGCTTCCAAATAATTGATTAATATATGTTGTTTCTTTCAAATATAGTAATAAGCCTGAAAATGGTAAATTAGGAGTAATACAATAAACAATCATTATAGATAATATAAGAATAGCTCCAAGTGATAATATTAAACCTTTTTTTTCTCTAGAACTAACTGAATCATATTCATCTATTTCATCCTCAGAAACATATTTTCCTAGTTTAGGAACAATATATTTTTCGGTTATATACATACCTAGGAAAGATAATAATAAACTACTTACAATCATAAATATTAAATTACCATTTATATTAACAATATAATTACTGTCTAATATATTAGTGGCTGTTTTGGTATATTCAATTAAGCTGGCATCTAGTCCATTAACAACAAAATTAGCTCCATACCCAAAAGCTATTCCCGAAAATGCAGCACATACTCCAGCAATAGGATGCCTCCCTAAACATTTAAATAAAATTGCACTAATAGGAATTAATATAACAAAACCCATATCAGAAAACATACTTGTAATTATTCCTAATAAAACAATAATATAAGTAATAAATTTTCTCGATCTTTTTTCTTTTATCATTTTAAATAAAGCAGATAAAAATCCTGATTTATATGCTACTCCTACTCCTAAAAGACCAGTAATAAGAGTCCCTAATGGCGCAAAATTAATAAAATTAGAAATCATATTACTTAATATGTATTGAATACCCGTTCTATTAAACAATGATTCAATTGTGACTAATTGGCTCTCTAATCGCCCCGTTACTTGATCAACTGTATAATAACTTGTTTCTAAATTAAGAAAATCACCTATACCGCTTAAAACCATAACTATTAATATTAATATTAAAAACAACAGGACAGGGTGCAAACGAGATTTTTTATTGTTTTTCATAATTCAATCACCTTTTTCATTTTTTTATTAAAATCTATTCGTGGAATCATTATGGTTCTTCCACAATTAATACATTTTATTTTTATATCGGCACCTAATCTAATTATTTGCCATTTATTTGTGCCACAAGGATGATCCTTTTTCATAGTAACAATACTATTTAATTTATACTCTTTTTCCATGAAATCACCAAATTAATTATATCATATATATATAAAAAAATAAATATGACAAAAGAAAAAAGAATCTAAGTTCTCTTAAATATTTCATCTAATTTTTCAGTTATTTGACTTTTATTAAATGGTTTAGCTATATAATCAATAAAACCTTCTTGTATATATCGTTCTTTTGCTCCTTTTAGTGTATCTGCTGTTAGGGCTAAGACTGGTGTTTTAAAGTTATTGTCTTCTTTTAATATTTTTAAGGCTGTTTCTCCTGACATTACGGGCATCATTATATCCATTAAGATTAAATCATAGGTTTTACCACTTTTTATTTTATTTATACATTCTTCTCCATTTATATATTCTTCTATATCAAAATCAAACTCACTTATCGCTCTTCTTGCTACTTTTATAATTAATGCATTATCATCTACAATTAAGACTCTTTTTTTTCATAATTTGTTTTTTGTATGTCTTCTTCTTTTTTTATAATTATCATTTATATATATTGGATCACCGTATTTTATATAACACTTTTCAGCAATATATTCTAATACAACTGGGACTATAGATGAGTTTGTTATATAAGAAATATCTATTATTCCCCAATCCATAGGAAGTATTGGCAAGCTCTCTTTTGTATTCCAAGTTCTTTCCGGAAACATAATTACCGAAATTCCATCGTTTAACAAATTAATAATTTTATATTTTGCTTTTGTTCTGTGTTCTTTATTTTTTCGATCTACAATTATTTGCCCATTTAATGTAAAAAAAATTTATCTACTAAGTTTAATGACTGTTTCCCAACTAAAAAATAATTATGATTTTTCAATGCCAAACTGATAACAGGTGCATCTGAACTATTTGTATGATTAACCGAATAAATAACTTGTTCTTTTATTTGTGAATGATCATTTAATATTTTAAAAGTGTATTTTACTTTTGTTTTCATTTGATTCAACAAAAATGGATGAATAGACTTTTGTAATTTATATTTTAATTCACTTTTATTCATTTTACCTCCGTTATATTACCTCCGTTATATTTCCCTACGAAGTAATTATATTATTTTAAAATAGTAATGTCTACGGTTTTATAAACTATTGGTTAAAATAATAAATTTTGTATAATTTATTATTATCAATGTTTTTATTCCAATTACAAATAAAAGATGATCTCTCATCTTATATTTTTTTTAATTCTTCCATAGCTATTTTAGAAGTGATAGCTGGATTGGCTTGTCCTTTTGTTTGTTTCATGACTTGACCTATGAAAAAGTCTAACACATTTCGTCCTTCTTTATATTTTTCAACCATTTGAGAATTATTATTAATTATTTCTTTTATCATATTACGCAATTCGTGGTCACTTGATATTTGTGTAATATTAGATTCATTAAATATTTGTATTGGATCTTTTTTTTCTTCTAAAGCTTTTGTCAATATTTCTTTTCCTTGTTTAGAAGTTAATTTATCTTCATTTATTAATACAATTAAATTTGTTAACATTTGTGGTGTAATATATATATCATTAATATTTAAATTATATTTATTTAAGAATGTTAAAATTGAACTAGTTATCCAATTACATATTTTTTTAGGGTCATTTAATAATTTTAAACATTCTTCAAAATAATCAGACATTTTTTTATCTTTTATTAAAGTATTTGTATCTACTTCTGATAAATTATATTCATTAATATATTTTTTTGATCGTTCATATGGACCTAAAGGTATTGTTGATTTAATGTCATCAATCATTTTTTGTGACAATTTAATTTTAGGAATATTTGGTTCAATAAAATATCTATAATCAATAGCATCTTCTTTACTTCTCATAGAAATAGTTGTTCGTGATTTTTCATCAAATCGTCTTGTCTCTTGAGATATTTTTTTATTATTATCTAATAATTCTTTTTGTCTATTATATTCATATTCAATTGTTTCTTTAATGTTCGCCCACGTATTTACATTTTTAACTTCGACTTTGGTTCCTAATTCTTTATCTGTTTCTTTCATTAATGATACGTTTACATCACAGCGAATTTGTCCTTTTTCTAGTTTCCCTTCAGAAACATTTAAATAAACCAAGCTTTTTCGTAATGTTTCAAGAAAATCTAATGCTTCTTCACAAGATGTAATGCACGGTTCGGTTACTATTTCTATTAATGGAACGCCAGCACGATTATAGTTAATTAAAGTCATATCTTCACAATGAGTTAAATTAGCTGTATCTTCTTCTAAGTGAATGTCATGTAGCATTATTTTTTTATCATTAGTAATGGTAAGATATCCATTTAATCCAATAGGAGAATGTGATTGTGTTATTTGATATCCTTTTGGTAAATCTGGATAAAAATAATTTTTACGATCAAATAAGACATAATCAGGAATATCACAATTTAAGAATAATGATGTTTTAATGGCTTTATTTAATGCTTCTTTATTTAATCTAGGTAATACTCCAGGAAAGGCCATATCTATAACAGATAAATCATTATTAGGTTTTTCATTAAATAAATTTCGTCCTGATGAAAATGATTTGGTATTTGTATTTAATTCCGCATGAACTTCTAATCCAATTATCATTTTATACATTTTTATCACCTTTTTCTATCATGTTAGCAATATTTAAAACAATATCATCGTCTTTTACTTTTCCAGTGATACTTAAACCAATAGGCATATGTGAAACGGTTCCATTAGGAATAGTAATTGATGGATATCCTCCAAAATTGCCAATTATTAAATGGCTATCTAATAATAAATATTCATCTGATAATTTATCAGCTACGCTATTTTCAAATGGGGCAACAGTTGCGGTTGTAGGTAATATTAGTGCATCATATTGTTTAAATAATTGATTTATTTTATCTACTATCATTCTTCTAATTCGGCAAGCATTTAAAAATAGTTTTTCTTGATTTTCTTTTCTTAAGACATAACTACCTAAAATAAATCGTCTTTTAATAAGTTCTGAAAAACCTTTTGTTCTCGAATCAATAATTCTTTCTTGATATGTTTTTTCATTAGAATTAAGTCCAAATGATAATCCGTTTAAATTAGCATTATTACTCGTAGATTCAGCGCATGATATTGTAATATAAGATGGATATATAGCTGATAATAATTGTTTATCAATTGATACTTCTTCAACTTTAAGTCCCATTTGTTTTATTTTATCAACTGTTTTATAAAAGTTATTTATTATTTCTTTAGTTTCATCATTGTTAATATTTATATCAATTATTTCTTTTATATAAAATAATTTTTTATTAGAAATATTATTTTCAATGGTATCTAAGTAATTTTTATTAATATTTTTTAATGATGTCATATCTTTAGGATCGTGCCCAGCAATTATATTTAAAACGGTCGCAATATCTTTTGTATTGTTAGCTAGAATACCAACATGATCTAACGATGATGAATAGGGGATAATTCCATATCTTGAAACAAGTCCATAAGTTGGTTTATATCCTACTATTCCAACATAAGAAGCTGGTTTTCTAATAGAATCACCAGTATCTGTCCCTATTGAAAAAGGAACAATGCCTAAAGCTACGGAAGTTGCACTTCCTGATGAAGATCCGCCTACTAATCTTTTATCATCTAATGGATTATATACAACTCCAGTATGACCTGTTGTGCCAGTTCCACCCATGGCTAATTCATCCATAACTGTTTTACCAATTAAAACAGCACCACTATTTTTTAATTTTTCATAAACGGTGGCATCATATACAGGAATATAATCTTTCAATATGTTTGATGATGCGGTAGTTAATATTCCTTTCGTAGAAACATTGTCTTTTAAAGCATACGGAATTCCTTTTAGTGGTGACTCAATAGAATTACTTTTAGGATTATCAATAATGGTCACAAAGGAATTATACTTATCTTGATTTTTTTTAGCTAAATCAATACTTTTACTAACAACATTAACATTATTGTTTATATTTTTTTTAATTTCTTCAATTGTCATTATTCCACCACCTTTGGAACAACGATTTGTGAAGCAATATTATTTTTAGAATTTAATAAAGCTTCGTCAGTTGTGATAATATTATTTACTACATCATTATTTAATTCTATTTCGTCTAATTCAAACGGAAATGACATTGGTTCTGCTTTATCAATTCCATTTATATTAGAAATAAGTTCCATTTGTTTTAAAATGGTTTTAAATTCATTTTGAGTAACTTTTAATTCTTTGTCAGTCATTTCAAACATTAAAATGCTAGCTAATTTTTTTAGTTCTTCTATTTCTATCATTTTATCTCCTTTTGGCATTTTGGACAATAATATGTTCCACGTCCATTAACTCTAATTTTTATTATATCACTAAAACAAGTATAACATTTTTCTTTTTCTCGGCCATGAACTAATAAATTGTTTTGAAATTTTCCAGTAATATTGTCTATTGATGTATAACTTCTAATAGTTGTGCCACCTGCTTTAGTAGCTTCTTCTAAAACTTTTTTAGTGTTATTAATAATATTATTAATCTCTTTTTTAGATAAATCTTTGGTTTTTTTAATGGGATTTATTTTAGATAAAAACAATATTTCATCAGCATAAATATTCCCTATTCCTACAACAATGCTTTGATCTAATAAAGTTGTTTTTATAGGAATAGTTTTATTCTTATATTTATCATTTATATATTCATAATTTAATGAATCGGAAAATGGTTCCAATCCTAATTTGGTAAGTGGTCCTATTTCATTTATTTTATCTTTTTCAATTAAATACATTTTACCAAACTTTCTAGTATCCATATATCTTAATTCTGTATTGTTATTTAAATAAAATATTATATGTTCATGTTTACTGATAACATCTTCTTTTTTTCTAATCAAATATTTACCTTCCATTTTTAAATGTGACAATAAATAATGGTGATCAAGTTCAAATATTAACCATTTTCCTCTTCTTTTAATATCATTAATAGTTTGTCCAATTATATTTTTTTTAAATTTTTCTTTTTTAGGATATGCAATTATTTTATCATAGTTTATTTTTATATCGCTTATTTTTAAGTTCAATACTCTTTCTTTTAATTTATTTTTAACGGTTTCTACTTCTGGTCCTTCAGGCATTTTCTTTTGGAATTGAACTTATTCTAACATAAGCTATATTTATTTCACTATTTAATAAACTTTTTTTAATTGCATTTTCTATTTTATTAGCATCTTTTACTTTTAAATTGGGATTAACTATTATTGAAAGTTCAACTTTATAATATGTTCCATATTTTAATACTGATAATGTTCCAATTTCAAAGTGTTCTGTTTGATCAGTTAAGATTTTTTTAATTTTTTTTAAAATTTCTTCATCTTTTTCTTCTTCGCCTAAGATGGATATAAAGTTTTCTTTTAATATTGTATATGATGTTTTTAATATTAATAATCCGACTATGGCTGTTCCAACAGCATCTGAATATTTAAATATTCCGTTATATGTAGTTAATCTAGAACCAATATAACTTATCAAAACAACTAATGAACTATATATGTCAGCTTGTGATTCTTTTCCTGAAGATATTAATATTTGACTTTTATATTTTTTACCTTTAGACAGTAAATAAGACGCTAATAAATATTTAATTATAGTTGTAAATACAGTAACATAAAATACTAATGTTGTTGGATTATTATTAGTGTTAGTAAAAGCATTGCCTATCAATGATATGCCTAATACTAATATAACTAAGCCAATTATTATGCTAGTTAAATATTCTACTTTTCCATGGCCATACGGATGTTTTTCATCAGCTGGTTTATTTGATAATTTACTTCCAATTATGGAAACAATATCAGTTGATAAATCAGATAATGAATGGATTCCATCGGCAATAATAACTCTAGAATTACCAATTATACCAGTCACTATTTTTGTGAGAACTAATATTCCATTCACAATTAAACTTTTTATTAAAACAAAACTTATTTTATTCATATTTCACCTACCTTATTTAGCTGAATACCAATTAGAACCAAATTCAATATCAGCAATTAATGGCACATCAATTTTATAAGAATTTTCCATAATGTTTTTAACAACTTTTTCAACTTCTTCTTTTTCTTCATTAACTACATTAAATATTAATTCATCATGAACTTGAAGAAGCATAGTGCTTTTTAAGTTATGATTATTAAAATATTCATCTATTTCAATCATAGCTTTTTTTAAAATATCGGCACTTGTTCCTTGAATTGGTGTATTTAACGCCATTCTTTCACCCATGCTTTTAATAATATGATTTTTATTATTTAATTCGTCAATAATTCTTTTTCTATTCATTAATGTTTTTACGTAACCAAATTCATGAGCTTTTTGAATTGTTTCAGTCATATATTCTTTAATACCAGGATATGTTTCATAATATTTATCTATGAATGCTTTAGCTTCTTTATTAGGAATATGAAGATCTTCACTTAAGCCATAACTACTTATGCCATAAAGAATTCCAAAATTAACGGCTTTAGCTTTTCTTCTCATATCTTTTGTGACTAAATCATAAGGAACGTCAAATATATCCATAGCCGTATGAGTATGTATGTCTAAATTTTCTTTGAAAGCATCAATCATATCGTTTATTTTAGCAATTGAGGCAAATATTCTTAATTCAATTTGGGAATAATCTGAAGACATTAATAGAGAATCTTTTTCCGCAACGAATCCTTTTCTAATTAATCTTCCATATTCATATCTAATAGGAATATTTTGTAGATTGGGTTCAATTGAAGATAGTCTGCCTGTTCTTGTTAGAGTTTGAGTATAAATAGTATGTATTTTAAAATCAGAACCTACAATATTTAATAATCCCTCAATGTAAGTTGAATATAATTTTGATAACATTCTATATTCAGTTATTTTATTTATAACGGGATGAATATTTGATAATTTGTTTAAAACGCTTTGATCAGTTGAATAACCTGTTTTATTTTTTTTACCAAATGGTAGATGTAATTTATCAAATAGTATTTCACCCAATTGTTTAGGAGATGAAATGTTAAATTCTTCTCCAACCATATTATAAATGTCCATACTTGTTAATTCCATTTTTATAGTAATTTCTTTTTTCATTTCTTCAAAAACTTTTTTATTTATTCTTATTCCATTTATTTCCATTTTAGATAAAACTTTAGATAGTGGTAGTTCAATTGTATTATATAAATTTAAAACTTCTTCGGTCTTCATTTTTTCCTCAAATATCGGATAAAAATCATATATAAATTTAGCTTTTTGAATAGTTATTTGTTTAATATCTTCATAATCACTCTTTTTATCATAAAAGGGAATATCTACCCCAAATTGATTTGATAAATAAGCGATATCTTCTTTAACATTATAATTCAGTAAATAGCCACTTAACATTATATCTTCATATTTTTGATTTAAGATAATTCCAATTTTATATAATGATACATATAATCTTTTATAATCATATGTTAAAAAGATACAATTATTAAATATATTTTTATTTTTTATTAAAGTTTCTTTATCAATATAATATGAATTATCTTTATTATATAAACCAATTCCAATTATATTAGCGCTATGATAATTGGAAGAATCAAGTTCAATATATACCCCATATGAACCGGTTAAGTTTATTGAATTGGTTATTGTTTCTACTTTAATATCTTCTTTTATAGTTTGATTTTTTACATTTTTTAAAAAAGAATAAAATTCTAAATCATTATAAATATTTATTAATTGTTCGATATTTTCTGAACAAATTTTAACATCATCTAAAGATTTATTAATAGGAACTTCTTTATAAATAGTAGCTAAACTTTTACTCATAAATGCTTTATCTTTTTCATTAATTAATTTTTCTTTAATACTACCTTTTAATTCTTCAATATGAACATAAATATTTTCAATACTATCGTATTCTTGAAGTAATTTTAAAGCTGTTTTTTCGCCTATGCCACGAACTCCAGGAATATTATCGGAAGTATCACCCATAAGACCTTTTAAATCAATCATCTTATTTGGTTCAATGCCGTATGTGTTGTAAAAAACATCTCGATTCATTCTAATGTAATCTTTTTGTTTAAGAAGTTTAACATCAATATCATTAGAAATTAATTGCAGTAAATCTTTGTCGCTACTTACAATTGTGCCAATATATTCTTCTTCTTCATCAATCATTTTGGCTAATGTTCCTATAATGTCATCGGCTTCATATCCTTCTTTTTCTAAATAGCAAATACCCATGGCATCTAATATTTTTTTAGCTATAGGAAATTGTTTTTTTAAATCATCTGGTGTTTCTTCACGACCACCTTTATATTCGGTATAATTATCGTGTCTAAATGTTTTACCCATATCAAAAGCGACCACCATATAAATTGGTTTTTCTTCGGAAACAACTTTATTTATCATATTCACAAATCCATATAAGGCATTAGTTGGAAATGATTTTGAATTTTGCATGGATGAACCGCTATATATAGTTGCATAATAACTCCTAAACATTAAATTATTTCCATCTATTAATAAAACTTTTTTCATATTATCACCTGAAATTATTATATCATAAATTTAAATATATATTATATTATTAAAACAATAAACCTCAATTCAATATAAAATTGAATCAAGGTTTAAAGTTATTTTAAAACAAACTTAATTGACTTGTTTCGGGCATATTATTTAATATTCCCATGTTTCTCATTTTATCTACTAATGTTGTAGATACTTTACATCTTTTACTAAAATCTTCAACGCTAATAAAAGGATGTTTTTGAGCTTCTTCATAAATACTTTTAGCTACGACATCACCTAATCCATCAATTGATCTGAATGGAGGAATTAATGATTTATTATCTTCGTTAATAACAAAATATTTATAATGCGATTTATACAAATCAATATTTTTAAATGAGAACCCTCGTGCCGTCATTTCTAAGGAGCTTAGTAAAACATCTTGGATAGATTCTTCTTTGTTGGTTTTTTCATATCCTTTACTGCTTAGTTCATTAATTTTATTTTTAATACTTTCGTATCCTTTTATCATTGTTTCTATATCAAAATCAAAACAACGAACAGAAAAATAAGCATAATAATATAATAATGGTTTATGAACTTTAAACCAGGCAACGCGGCAGCACATCATTATATATGCTGTAGCGTGAGCTTTGGGAAACATATATTTGATTTTACGGCATGAATCAATATACCAATCTTGAATATTTCCTTCTCTTAAAACTTTTTCCCATTCTTTCCATCCTTCAGGATCTTTTGATGCTTTTCCTTTACGAACAAATTCCATAATTTTAAAAGCTTTACCTGGTTCTATTCCTTGATTAATTAAATATACCATAATATCATCACGGCAACCAATTACTTCTTTAAATGGAACAACATGATTTCTAATTAATTCTTGAGCGTTATTGGCCCATACATCAGTTCCATGTGATAAGCCAGATACTTTTACTAATTCGCCAAAAGTTTGCGGTTTTGTTTCAACTAACATATTTATAACAAATTTAGTTCCTGTTTCAGGTAATCCTAACGAGCCCGTTTCACACATTATTTGATCTTTAGTGACACCAAGCGCATCAGGGCAAGAAAACAAACTAAATACATCTTTATCATCCATTGGTATATCTTCTATTTTCATTCCACTAATATCAGTTAAGACCTTTAACATAGTTGGATCATCGTGACCTAGTATATCGAGTTTTAATAAGCATTGATCAATGGCATGATAATCAAAGTGGGTTGTCCACCATGAGTTTGATGAATCATCAGCTGGAAATTGGAATGGAGTAAAATCGTATACATCCATATAATTAGGTACAACAACTATTCCTCCAGGATGTTGACCAGTTGTGCGTTTTACGCCAGTGCATCCAGCGGCTAATTTTTCAATTTCGGCACCTCTTGGCATAGTTAAGCCATGATCTTCGTAATATCCTTTCACAAAGCCATACGCTGTTTTGTCAGCTACTGTTCCAACCGTTCCAGCTCTATATACATTTTTTTCTCCAAACAAAACTTTAGTATAATCATGGGCTCTTGATTGATATTCAGATGAAAAATTTAAATCTATATCAGGAACTTTATCAGCTTTAAAACCTAAAAATGTTTCAAAAGGCATATCTTGTCCTTCTTTATCCATATTTAATCCACAATTAGGACATTTATAATCAGGCAAATCATATCCAGAAGAATATTCTAAATTTAATTTTTGACCATCTAATTCAAACAAAGTTGTTTTACAATTACGGCATATGTAATGAGCTGGGAGTGGATTTACTTCAGTTATTCCCATCATGGTCGCAACCAATGATGAGCCTACCGATCCACGACTTCCTACAATATAACCATCATCATTACTTTTTTTAACCAATTTTTGAGCAATTAAATATATAACATCAAAGCCGCCACCAATTATACCTGATAGTTCTTTTTCAAGTCTATTTTCAATTAATTCCGGCAATTTTTCTCCGTACAATTCTTTAGCTTTATTATATACCATCTCTGTTACAATCTTTTCAGAATCCTTCATTTTAGGCGAAAAGGGAATACCACCAGTATCTATTATTACTTCAACATTTTCTATCATATCAGCAATTTTGTTAGTGTTAGTTATCACAATTTCTTTAGCTTTATTTTCACCTAAAAAATTAAAGTTTTCTAACATTTCTTTAGTAGTTCGAAAATGTTGTGATGGTATTGATGTTATTTCTTTTCTATTTAAAGGATGTCTTCCTCCACCTGGAACTTTTTGATTAACAATTATTTCTCTAGAAATTTTATCTTTTTTGTCTAAGTGATGAACATCGCCAGTAGCGACCACTATTTTTCCAGCTTCTTCTGCTACTCTAATTATTTTTTTAATATGACCTACTAATTCACCTTTATTTGAAAAATCATTTAATTGTAGTAAATAATCATATACTTCTAATGGTTGAATTTCTATATAATCATAAAAAGACATAATTGCAGTCAATTCTTCATCAGATTTACTTCTAGCCAAATCAAATATTTCACCATTAGCACAACTACTACCAATTAATAAACCATCTCTGTATTTATTAATTTCACTTCTTAATATTCTTGGTGTTTTATATAAATACTTGGTGTTAGAAAGAGATATTAATTTAAATAAGTTTTTAAGACCAACTTTATTTTGAACTAATATAGTAAAATGATATGGTCTTCCTTGTTTATGGAGTTCTTCTTTAGGAACCATTTTATTTAATTCATTTATATTTTCTATATTTCTATTATTTAATTCTTTTATCATTTTATAAAAAACATATGCTGTTCCTTCAGCATCATAATCGGCTCTATGGTGAGCATCTTCGTCCCATGGAACATCATATTTTTTGACCAGAGCGCTTAATCCATGCCTAGATATAGAAGGATTCATAGTTCTACTTAATTCCAATGTATCTATAACAGTATTATTATATATACCAAAATCATATTTTTTATAGGCCATACTTAAAAAAGATGTATCAAATTTGGCATTATGAGCCACCATTGGATTTGATCCAGTCCATTTTATAAAATCACGAACAACTTCTTCTTCGTTTCTTTTTCCTATTAACATATCGTCTGTTATATTTGTTATTTCTATTATTTTGGCGCTCAATTTATGGCCCGGATTAATTAATTCTGAAAATCTATCCGTTATTTCACCATTGCATATTTTAACAGCTCCTATTTCAATAATAGTATCTCCACCACCAGCATTTAAGCCCGTTGTTTCAAAGTCAAATACGACAAATGTTTCTTCTAATAAAAATCCATCTTTTTCTCGAAAACAAATATCAACGGTATCATCAATTAAATTTAATTCCGAACCATAAATAACCTTTATATCTTTTGCGTTATGAAAAGCTTCTGGAAAAGATTGAGCGCCATTATGATCAGTTATCGCAATAGCTTTGTGTCCCCATGACTTAGCTCTTTTTATTAATGCTTCAGCACTAACTAAACCATCCATTTGACTCATTAAAGTGTGGGTATGCAGTTCAACTCTTTTTTCTGGTTCTTCATCTAATATTTTTTCTTCAATTTTTTCTATTTCTTCTGTATCGCGATATCTTGTGATAAAAACTAATTCTTTTGCAAAATTATCATTTTGAACTTTACCATAAAAACTATACCATTTGTTGTTTTTAATTAAACCTTTGATTAGTTCTAATTCTTTTTCATCTTTAGTAAACATTTTTACATATATACTATTAGTTTCATCAGTTACTTTTAAAGTAATAATTTTAAATCCCGTTTTAGTTTCTAATATATCAATCCCAAATACTTTAGCTTCAATACTAATATTATCCACTTCATATAATATATCGTCAAGTCTAGTTATATTTATGTTCCTTTTAGCCTTATATTTTGGTTTTTCAGAAACAATTTCTTTTGTTTCTTCTTTCTTATTTTCTATTTTTATTTCTTTTTCTAATTTAATTTTATTATTTAATTCTTCATGTTCTTTATCATCCAAAAAAGTTTCTATTTCGACATCAATAAAGCCACATTTTTTTAATATATTTTTAATATTATTTTTATTATTTTCTAAAATAATTAATTCAGCCTTATTACAATATGGAATTACTAATTTATTTTCATCAATATAAATGTTTTTATCTAAAAATATCCCCATTCTTTTATTTTTTGAAGACATAATTTCAATTATTTCTTTATAATAATTAATAAGTTCATTATAATTAATATTTAAACTATTTATAATAACATCAATATCACTTATTTTATTAAATGATATGATTATTTTATTATATAATTCAAAATATATATTACTAGGTAATATATTAGGTGTATCTATATAAAATAGCCATTTTTTATTATCATCAAAAACTGTAATTTTATTAAATTTAGAATCATTAAAAAAAATATAATTTTCTTTAGCTAAATCTATTTGATTTAATAATCTATTAAGTTTATCTTGCATTATATCACCTACTACTAATTAATTATAACATACATAAAAAAAATGTCATTTAAAAAGAAAAAATTTGACATAAAAAAATAGTGAATATCACTATTGTAAATTTAAATTATGGTATACATTTTGAACATCATCAATATCTTCTAATATTTCTATTAAAGCTATAGCTTTTTCAGTTGTTTCTGCATCTAAATCAATATAAGTATTTGGAATAAATGTAACTTCACTCATTATAAAATTATTATATCCTAATTTAACTAAAGTATCTTTTATATTTAAAAAATTGTTTGGGATAGTATATATTTCATAGTTATCATCATTTGAAATAAAATCTAATATATCTAGTTCTAAAATATCTTCCATTAATTTATCTTCATCATAACTTTTATCTAAAATTATTATTCCTTTTCTTTCAAAAATATAACTAACCGATCCATCAGTTCCTAAATTACCACCTCTTTTAGTAAGTGAGCTTCTAACATAAGAGGCCGTTCTATTTTTATTATCAGTAAGACAATCAATCATAATAGCCATTCCACCTGGACCATATCCTTCATAACGAATAAAGTCAAAATTTTCTTCATTTCCTTTTTGACTTGCCTTAGTAATGGCACTCTCAATATTTGATTTAGGCATATTTTCAGCTTTTGCCTTTTCAATTACCATTCTTAATGATGAATTGTTCATTGGATCTTTATCTCCACTTTTAGCGGCTACGTATAATTCTTTTGATAATTTTTGAAATACTTTGCTTCTTTCAGCATCAATGGCACCTTTTTTTCTTTTTATTGTTGACCATTTAGAATGTCCTGACATATAATCATCTTCTTTCTTAATTTCTATTATATAATATCATAAATTAAAAAAAAATTGAATATATTTTGAATTATATATCAATTTTTCATGATAAAAA
>CAYVSY010000005.1:15203-29957 GCA_964454255.1 uncultured Muribaculaceae bacterium | reverse complement strand
AATATATTCTTTATAATTTTATCTCTTACTAAATTGTGGTGCTCTTCTCGCAGCCTTTAATCCAGGTTTTTTTCTTTCTTTAGCTCTAGAATCTCTAGTTACAAAGCCAGCTCTTTTTAAAGTTTTACGATAAGAATCTTCATTAGTTTCATTAGCTTTGTCATATTCTAATAATGCTCTTGTAATACCATGTCTAATAGCGCCTGTTTGACCAGAAAATCCACCGCCTAAAACAGTTGCATCAACATCGAAATTTTCTAAATTATTAGTAAGAACAAGGGGTTGTTTTAAATCCATAACTAATACATCATATGGCATATATTCATTTACATCTCTACCATTAACAGTTATTTTGCCTTTTCCTGGTTTTAAAACAACTCTAGCTATAGAACTTTTTCTTCTACCAGTTCCAATCCATGTTTTCTTTATAGCCATGACTTATTTCCTCCCTACTTCAATAATTTTTGGTTGTTGAGCTGTATGAGGATGAGTATCACCTTCATATACATATAATTTTGTATACATACTTCTTCCCAATCTTCCTTTTGGAAGCATTCCCTTTACTGCTCTTTCAATCATTTCTGTTGAATAATGTTCACGCATTGTTTTAGCGTTTCTTTCTCTTAGACCACCAGCATATCTACTATGATCATAATACATTTTGTCTTCTAATTTATTTCCTGTTAATGCCACTTGTTTAGCATTAATAATTATTATGTTATCTCCGCCATCAACATGTGGTGTATATGTTACTTTATGCTTTCCTCTTAACATAAAAGCTGCCTTAGCTGCAACCTTACCTAATGGAATATCTTTTGCATCAATAACATACCATTCTCTTTTAACATCTTCTTTTCTTTGCATAAATGTTGTCATTTTTTTAATTCTCCTTATATTTTAATTATGTTTAATATACCTGTGTTCCCAATACATATATATCAAACAATTTAAAATGTACCGATAATGATTTTACTAAATATTATGAAAAAAGTCAACTAATAATCAAAAATTTCATCAATTTTACCTATTATTATATGCGATTTATCCTAATAAAAGACATTTTTTAAGTATAATCCTTCTGGATTAGCTGTCGGACCAGCTTTAGTTCTATCCTTATCATTTAATATTTTAATAATTTCTTCACTCTTTAATTTACCTTCACCAATCAATATTAATGTTCCTACAATATTACGAACCATATATCTTAAAAAACCTGTTCCAACAAAAGACAACGTTAATTTATTCATATCTTTATTATCCCTTGATATATTTGTTTGTGATATTGTTCTAACATAATCAGTTATTTCTTCGTTAACTTTTGTAAAAGATTTAAAATCATGTTTTCCTTCAATATATTTTAATGCTCTTTCCATTTCTACAACATCTAATTTTCGATTATATTGAAAAACATATTTTCTTTCTAAAGGATTATATTCTCCCATATTAATTATATAAATATATTCTTTACCAATGGCATTATATCTAGCATGAAAATTATCAGAAACGATATTAACTTCTTTAATATGAATATCTTCTGGTATTAATGAATTAATAGCTTTTTTCAATTTATCACAATCATATTTTTTATCCAAATCAAAATGAGCTTTTTGATTTAATGCATGAACTCCTTGATCAGTTCTTCCTGATGAATTTACTTCTATTTCTTTTTTATTATTTAATTCTTTCAATGCTTTTTCTAATTCATGTTGAATAGTTCTCTCTTTAGTTTGTTTTTGATAACCCGAAAAATTACTTCCATCGTAACTAAAATTAATCAAATATCTTGTCATACTTCCTCCTAAAAAATAATTATTATTATAAATATTAGAATACTTAAGTTTAACAATATTATATCATATAATGTCTTATTATTTAATCTATAATTACTTCTTGACGTCTTAACATCAAATAACCTTATATTAATAACATCAATAAAATTATTATTTTTAACCTTTAAATTTTTATAAGCATTAACAATAATATTTTTAATTAAATATAATTTTGTCTTAATATTAGATCTATTAATATCTAATCCTCTAGACATTTGAGATATCAATATTCTTTCAATTTCAAAAATATATAATGAAATAAATCTAAATATTAATGTTAATTTCAAAGAAACTATATTTATTGAAAAAACTTTATTAAACTTTCTAAATATTCTTTCAATTCCATATAATATTTCTGTCCAAGAAGTAGTTAATGTTAAAATTATAAACAATAAAACTATACCTATTATTTTAAATAAAATAATTATAGAACTTAATATAGAACCTCCAAATAATAAACATAATATTATTATAATAATATAAAAATACCTAAATATTAAAATGTTTTTTATATAAACTTTATAATTTATATTAGATAAATTAATTATTAAGCCAAAATATACTAACATTATTAAAATATTTAAAATATTATGAATAAAAACAACTGATAATAAAGTAATTAAAAAGATGATTATTTTAAAAACAGGGTTTAATTTATGAATAATAGAATCTAAATTAAAATATTTATTTATTTTATATTTATTAAACATTTCTATATATATCCTTTAATAAATCTTTAACATCATTGGTTATTTCTAATCTGATTTTTTTTCTTTCCGCTGTTTTTATAAATTCTATTATCTTAGGTTTATCAATACTATTTTTTTCTAATAACAATGTTTCACTAAATATATCTTTTCTATTTCCTTCTTTTATTATTTTATTACTTAATAATATAACATTATCACTTATTTTATTAACAAATTCAATATCAGTTGTTGAAATAATAATTGTTTTATTGTATTTATTTTTTAATTTTTTTAATATCTTAATAAGATTATTTCTATTTTTAATATCTAAATAATTAATAATATCATCAATTAATATTATTTTAGGATTAACTGATAAAATTGCCGCTAATTCAACTTGAACTTTTTCACCACTACTTAAAGTATTTATAAATCTATTTTTATATTCTAAAGATAATCCTACTAATTTTAAAGCTTCATCAATGTGTTTATCAATATTTTTTAATTTATATCCATATTGTTTCATTCCGAACGATATTTCATCACAAACCGTTTCCTGAATAAAAAAATTATTATAATCTTTAAAAACATATCCGATTTCAAATCTTAATTTTTGATAATTATTAATTTTAGAAGAATTATTTATTATATAATTATCTATTTTTAAAGAACCACTACTAGGTTTATCTAATACGCACATTAAATTAAATAAATTAGTTGCATTATCATTATAATTAATAATTGAAGTAATTTTATTTTTCTTAAATGTATAAGAAATATTATCTAATATAATATTATCATCTTTAATATAAAATAAATTATTAAGTTTTATTTCCATATTGCATTCACCAACCTATCAATATCAAAATAAACTTTATTAATAACATCATATAATATTAAATAATTAGATAATTCTATACAAAACGGAATCTTAAAGCCTAATTTACTAAGTTTTTTTTCATTTTTATATACTTCTTTTGGTGTTCCCAATAAATAAATAGCTCCGTTATTTAAAATTAAAATACGATCGGATTTCATAGTATTTTCTAAATCATTAGTCATAATAATTATAGATATTTGATTATCCATTCTATATTTTTTTAATAATTCAAATATTTCTTCTCTTTCGGCATTTAATATTCCATTAAAAATATTATCAATTATTAAAATTTTAGGTCTATGTATCAAACTAGAACAAAGAACAGTTTTAATTTTTTCATATTTATTTAAATTTTCAATCTTTTTATTTAAAATATTATTTATATTAAATAACTTAGAAATATTATTTATTTCATTTTTTATATATGAATTAGAATATTCTAAATTTTCTAACGAAAAGGCTAAATCATCACTAACTGTTTCACCAATTAATAAATCATCAATATTATCCAATATAATTCCTATACTTCTTCGTGTATTTTTTAAGTTTTTTTCATTTAAAAATTTATTATCAATAGAAATATAACCATCGTATTTTAAATTCCCACCCAATATTTTAGTAAGCGTTGTTTTACCACTACCATTTAATCCAGCAATACATAATAATTCATTGTTTTCAACAACTAAATTAAAATTTTTAAATACTAATTTATTATCATATGAAAAAGACATATTTTCAATTTTAATCACAATATCACATCCATTTGTTGACTAATATTATATTCTCATAAGATAATAAATGCAAGAAAAAATTAACTATTTCTAGTTAATCATTAATTTTAAAGCTGTTCTAACCATTTGATAAGAATATCCATATTCATTATCATACCATGCAACAATTTTAACTAATTGTTTTCCATCCACTTCAATTATATTAGTTAATAAGCCATCAATTAAAGCTCCGCAAGAAGAACCAATAATATCTGATGAAACAATTGGGTCATCTGTCCATTTTAAAGTTTCATTAACATTATTTTTAAATATGTTATTTATTTCGTCGACAGTTGTATTTCTAGTTAGTTCTAAAACCAAATCAATTAACGAACCATCACTTACAGGGACTCTAATAGCGTTTCCTAATATTTTTTTATCTAATTCAGGAATAACTAATCCAATTGCTTTAGCGGCTCCAGTTGAAGATGGAATAATATTCATAGCACCCGATCTTCCTCTTCTTTCATTTATATCCTTTTTATGGGATACATCCAATATAACTTGATCATTAGTATAAGCATGAATAGTTGTCATATTTCCTTTAACAATACCTATATTATCATTTATAACTTTTAAAACGGGAGCTAAACAATTAGTTGTGCATGATGCTGATGAAATTATTTCTTCTGTTCCATCCAAAATATCATCATTTACATTATAAACAATTGTTTTTAAATTACCTTTTACTGGAGCGGAAACAATTACTTTTTTAGCACCAGCATTAATATGAGCATAAGCTGAATCTTTATCTACAAATTTTCCACTGCATTCAAAAACTAAATCAATATTTAAATTTTTCCATGGTAATTCATTTGGATTTAAAATACTAAAAGTTTTAATTTCTTTATTATCAATAATAATTCCATTTTCATTATATGAAATGTTGTTTTTGTAATTTCTATGATTAGTATCATATTTTAACAAATGAGCTAATTGTCTAGCATCTGTTAAATCATTAATTGCGACAATTTCAAAATTAGAATTATCGCGCATTATTCTAAATACCAATCGACCTATTCTACCAAAACCATTAATTGCGACTCTTATCATTTATTTCACCTCATAATAATATTGTAACAAATATTAAATATTAATACAATTATTTAAAAAAAAGTTTACATTAAAAAAAAAATTAGTTATAATAAACTATGAAAGTAGTGATACATAATGAAAAAAAATAGTTTTCTTGAAGGAGCCTTTATCGCAACCTTAGCCATAGTTGTTACAAAAATCTTAGGTGTTTTATATGTTATACCATTTTACAGTATTATTGGTGAACAAGGTGGAGCATTATATGGATATGCCTATAGCATATATAATTTCTTTTTAATCATTTCTACAGCTGGCATTCCTCTTGCAATAAGTAAATTGACAAGTGAACTTACAACGTTAGGTAAACAACGAGAAAAAATTAGAATGTATCATTTAGCTAGAAATTATATAATAGTTTTTTCAATTATTTCTTTTTTATTATGTTTTATATTTGCTCCCCAAATTGCCAATATTATTATCGGAGATATTAGTGGTGGTAATACCATTGACGATGTTGCTTATGTTATTAGAGCGGTATCATTTGCCTTATTAATAATACCATTTTTAAGTATTGCTAGAGGTTATCTTCAAGGTCATAAATATATTACGCAACCATCAATTAGTCAAGTTATTGAACAATTAATTAGAGTAGCTGTTATTGTAGGAGGAAGCTACATTGCTTATAAAGTTCTTCATTTATCTCTTACCAAATCAATTGGGATAGCCTTATTTGGAGCATGTTTAGGCGGATTAGGTGCTTATTTTTACTTATTATTTGTTATGAAAAAAAATAAAAAGAATTTAAAAACAGAAGATAAAAATCAGGCATTATCTATGACAAATAAAGAAATATTAAAAAAAATATTATGGTATGCAATTCCTTTCATATTGGTTAGTGTTATTAACAATTTATATAATACAGTAGATATGATATTAATAATTAGGACATTAGGAAATCTTGGTTATAGTGCTCCCGCTATTGAAACTATTAGTAGTGTTTTTACAACTTGGGGACATAAATTAAATACGATTGTAACATCTATTGCCACTGGTCTTATGATTAGTCTAATACCTAACATTGTAAGTTCTTATGTAGCTAAAAAGAAAGAAGAAGTTAATTTAAACTTTAATAAAGCTATTCAAATTGTTTTATGCATAATAGTTCCTATAACTATTTTCTTAAGTATAATGTCTAAAGAAGTATGGTCCTTATTTTATGGTGAAAGTTATTATGGACCATTGATTTTTAAATTTAGTGTTCTAATAGCCAGTTTTGATAGCATGTATATGGTTATTAATTCTACCCTACAAGGCATAAACAAATATAAATTAGTTTTATCCAGTGTTGGTATAGGATTATTAATTAACGCTGTTTTAGATATTCCATTAATGATATTATGTCACAAACTAGGAATTCATGCTTTTTACGGAGCTACTATTGCAACAATAATAGGCTATATTATTTCTTTAACAATTTCAATAATATCATTAAAGAAAAAAGACGGATTTAGTTATAGTAAAACTATTAAAATAATTCCTCGCGTTGTCCTAACAACCACTCTTATGATTATTATTTCTACTATTTTACAAAAATTAATTGTTATAGACATAAAATCAAGATTATTAAATATTCCTTATTTAATATTTTATGCTTTAATAAATATAGGTATATATATTGTTATTATGAAACCTATTCTTAAAAATATTGTTGGTGAAGACTTACTAAAAAAAATATTCAAAAAGAAAAATAAATAAAAAAACATGTTAGCATTCAATATAAAACTTTTTTGAATTTTACTCTTTTTATTTACTTAAAGAATTTATTATTTAAATATCCCCAAACCATTATACATAATCCAATATGGCAGTAAAAAAGAGTAAAAATAAATAATGAAGTGAAAATAGATGAAATATAGTTAAATAATAAATTATCTATTTTTTCTTCTAACATTATTAACTGTTATATACTTTTTTTTCTTTAGCTTCTTTAGTGATACTTGCAATTGTATCAATATCATTTTGTGATATTCTTTTAGGACTATTATGTGGTTTTCTTGTAATATCAATTAAACCTCTAATACCTTTTAAAGCATATCTTCTAGACCATTTCTTAATTGTATTTTTACTACAATTATAAAATCTTGTAGCAACTTTATAACCATTTTCACTCGCAAACCTTACCATTTCTAATCTTTTATTGATTAGCAAATCTAAATTATCAATATTCATATACATTTCTTGATAACTTCCAAACATTTCTTTCACCTCCTTTCAGACCACCTATTATATAACAAAGAAATAAAAAATACATAATAACTGGGGGTCACTATGTATTATAAATTATTACATAATTATGATAATTAATTGACAAACATATGTATTTATGGTATTATATATAGCCATAAAAAGGGGGAGACATTAATGAAGGGGTTTAATGTTGA
This sequence comes from uncultured Muribaculaceae bacterium, assembly GCA_964454255.1. Lineage (GTDB taxonomy): Bacteria > Bacillota_I > Bacilli_A > RF39 > UBA660 > CAYVSY01. Next base: position 22,313 of record CAYVSY010000005.1, on the reverse strand, counting down.
ATTTGGAAGAAAAAAAATAAAGAAATTAGATTGTAGTATTGCAATTATATCTGGACTTACTATTTTAATATCTATATTTGGTTTTATTAATGTAAACGTTCCTGAAGTATCTTCAGCATTTCAAGGAATGTTTTTAATAAGTTCATTTATATTTATTAAAGCTATTGTTGAAATTAAAAAATACAATCAAAATAAAGACGATTTATATCGTTATATGTAAAGATGATTTTTAATCATCTTTTTTTATATTATTCCATTTCCAATTATTCACTTCATCCATATCTATTCCGTGTTCACTTATGTATTCTTTATGTTCTATTAATTTATTTTTACAAAATTGAACTAAACTAGAACCTCTATTACCTAAACTAGGTAAATATTTTATAGCATCAATAACTAAATTATAACGATCAATTTTATTTTGAACCCTCATATCAAAAGCAGTCGTAATTGTTCCTTCTTCTTGATAACCATGAACATGTAAATTAGTATTATATCGTTTATAAGTAAGTTGATGAATTAACGATGGATAACCATGAAAATTAAATATTATTGGTTTATCTTTAGTAAATAACATATCATAATCACTATCTGATAATCCGTGCGGATGGACAGAATCAGATTGTAGTTTCATTAAATCAACAACATTAACTACTCTAATTTTTAATTCTGGAAAATATTCATTTAATATTGATGTAGCTGCTAATGTTTCTAACGTTGGTGTATCACCACAACAAGCCATAACAATATCAGGTTCAACACCATTATCAGAACTAGCAAAATCCCATCTACCTATTCCATTTGTGCAATGAATAATAGCTTCATCCATAGTTAACCATTGTGGACGCAAGTGTTTTGAAGCAATAATAACATTAATATAATTTTTACTTTTAATACAATGATCAAAACAAGACAATAAACAATTAGCATCTGGTGGTAAATACATTCTAACTATTTCAGCTTTTTTAGTAACAAGATGATTTAAAAAACCAGGATCTTGATGAGTATAACCATTATGATCTTGTTGCCAAATATGAGATGTTAAAACATAGTTTAATGATGCAATTTCTTTTCGCCAAGATAATTCAGAAGTAACTTTTAACCATTTTGCATGTTGACTAACCATTGAATCTATTATTCTAATAAATGCTTCATAACTATGCAAAAATCCATGTCGACCAGTTAATAAATATCCTTCTAACATACCTTCACAAACATGTTCTGAAAGAATTGAATCGACAATCCTACCTTCATGAGCTAAAAATTCATCTGTTTTTAATGTATCAGCATTCCATACTCTATTTGTTGTTTCAAAAACAAAATTGAGTCTATTAGATAATGCTTCATCAGGGCCAAATATTCTAAAATTATTTTTATCCGCATTTAATTTAATTAAATCTCTTATATAAGTTCCTAAAACTTTCATATCACTATCTGATTTAGAACCAGGATAAGGTATAGAAACTTGATAATCCTTAAAATCGGGGCATCTAAGTTCCTCTAATAATAATCCTCCATTAGCGTGGATATTAGAACCCATTCTGTTTTTTTTATCAGGAACAAGATCTTTTAACACAGGAATAAGTGTCCCATTATCATCAAATAATTCTTCCGGTTTATAACTTCGTAACCAATTTTCCAATTCTTTTAAAGATTTTTCATCATTAACTATAATAGGAACTTGATGAGCTCTAAAACTATTTTCAATCATTTTTCCGTCAATTTCTTTTGGACCAGTCCAACCTTTTGGCGTTTTTAATATTAACATAGGCCATCTTGGTCTATTAATTGATGAAGAATGCTTAATATCTTTAATTTTTTTTATTATCTCATTTAGCGTCTTATACATTACTTTATGCATTTTCATTGAATCAGAACCAGAAACAATATACGGATCATAACCCATACCAAAAAAATATTCTTTTAATTCTTTTTCACTTATCCTTGATAAAATAGTTGGATTAGCAATTTTATATCCATTTAAGTGTAAAATTGGTAAAACTACCCCATCTGTTTTAGGATTAATAAATTTATTTATTTGCCAAGAAGCTGATAATGGACCTGTTTCAGCTTCACCATCACCTATTACACACGCAACCATTAAATCAGGGTTATCTAACACTGCTCCATAAGCATGAGCTAAGCTGTAACCAAGTTCTCCTCCTTCATTAATAGAACCCGGTGTTTCTGGAGCCACATGACTTGAAATTCCTCCAGGAAAACTAAATTGTTTAAACAATTTTTTTAATCCATCATAATCTTCAGTTATATTTGGATATACTTCACTATAAGTTCCTTCTAAATAAACATTAGATATAATCGATTGTCCTCCATGACCTGGACCAGATATATACATCATATTTAAATTATTTTCTTTAATTATTCGATTTAAATGAACATAGATAAAATTTTGGCCTGGAGCCGTTCCCCAATGACCAACTATTTTTGGCTTTATATCAGATATTTGCAAAGGCCTTTTTAATAATGGATTATCCATTAAATATAATTGACCTACTGATAAATAATTAGTTGCCCTAAAATACATGTCCATTTTTTTTATTATATCATTTGATAAATAATTCTTCATATTAATTTCTTATTCTCCTTTTTAAAAAAATTTATATATCTTTTTTATCATAACTATTATGCATTAAATCATATACTATTTTTAAAAATAACATTACAATAACGCCTATAATAGCATAATTAAATATTAAACGATATGGTTGAGGCATAAAGCCAACTGTTCTTTTAATTGTTCCATCCACGGTAGCCCATTCACAAGTTAAAACTAATCCTATTAATAATAACCACCCCATTGTTTTAGATGAAGAAATCTTACCAATTAAATAAATATTGACAATTGGAAACCATGCCATAGGTGTTTCCACTCCAAATTTTTGTTTATTAGCTTTACTTAAAACCATTCCTACTAATATATATAAACCTAATCCTATAATTATAAAAGACATTATAGAAATCATTAACAATCTAACTTTATTCTCCATATAATCACCTATTTTTATTAATAATATTTAATTTTACTTCAGTTAAATTAGAACCATCTTTTAAAGATATTTCTACTATTAGATGCCACATAACTTTTTTATCTGATACAAAAGAACTACTTATTTTATTAATATTAACTGTAATAATTTCTTTCTTAATTTCATAATTATTAATATTATATTTAATAGCGTCATCATTTGAACCAATTGTCACAAGAACTAGCATATTTTTTTTGAAATAATTATCTGTATATGATTTTAAATTTTCCATTAAGTTTATATCATAATGATTACTTATATATGTATCTAAATTCTTTTTATTATATATAATATCTGTTGTTTCTAAAGGAAAATCATTAAATGGCAAATAAGATTGAATAACTTTATTTGATAATTTTGTTGAAGCAATAACTTTAACAATTTTCCCTTCCACTTTAGGAGGAAAGGTTTCAATCAATTCACCTTCATAACTAATTCTAACAGTATCACCAACAATTATTTTATTATTATCAGTCACAACTTCAATTTCCTTATAGCTTCTTTTTATTATTTCATCATTTAAAGGTTCTACCACAATGCTTTTATCGTTTATAACTGTTACTATAGCCCTAAAAGTTTCATAATTCTTACGATAATAAATATATATACATAAATATAGTAAAATTAAAACACCTAAAACTTTAATTATTCTTTTTACCATAAAAATCACTCTTTCTACTATCAAAGTTAGTATAACACATAATCAAATAATAAAACAAGAACATACAAAAAAAAATGACAACACTTTATATATGTAAAGTGTAATTATAAAAATATATATTTATTAAAAATAGTTCTAGAATTTTCATTCTAAAACTATTTTTTTACTACATAAATAAGTCGCTAAGAAATATCCACCATATATAAATACAATAAATAATGATGTTTTTAATATATTACTAGCTAAATCAATAGATGCTAGTATTTGAATAATACCATTAATCTCTCTTAGACCAAAGAAAGCATGAATAATAGCGACAATTAGCGGCAATATAAACATAATTGATATTTGTATAATTAAACTCTTGCAAATCATTTTATTAGAAGCACCTAATTGTCTTAAAATTTTATATCTATTTTTATTATCACTTGATTCGGATAATTGACCAATAGCTAAAACAGTTGCACTACATATTGCGAAGACAATACCTAAATAAAGACCAATAAAAGTAGTGATTACTTTAATGCCAACTGCTGTATCTAACATTTCTTTTTTTGATGTCATTCTACAATAACCATCAAAATTACTACGCACTAATTTTTTTAATATTTTATCTTGTTCATCAATATTATTATGTTCCTTATAATTACCAATTATATAATCATTCAACAATGTATAATCCACAATTAATTCATCACTAACCACAATAATTCCATCATTACTATCTGAATTAGAATTTTCTAAAGCAACATCAATAATTTCAGAACTTCCTGGTTTTAATACTTTATTAGAAATTTCTATAGAATTACCTTTACCATAACCATCTTGATATAATTCGACAATAAAATCAATATTACCTAAAATTAAATATTCATCATCCTTTATATCAATATAATTTCTATTATATAATTTCATTATATTAATATAATCTGTTTTTGAAATCATAATGGTAGATATATCAAAAGACACACCATTTGAACCATATTTATTAATAGCTTTGTTTTTAGCATTATCAGTAAGTAAATCCTTAATCAATAATTCATTATTAGAATATTTTTTATAACTAACATAATTACTAACCATATTTTTAAAAGATTCATCTTGAACTATTTTAAATAAATCAGTTTTTTTTGTCTCTTGAAGTTTATCATTTTCATCATAAACGTATGTATTACCATTCCCTGTAATTGTCCAATCTGTTATGTTATTTTCAGTTAATCCACTATTAAAGGCATTAGCTAATGACATTGAACCTGATAGTATCCCAATTGTAAGAAGTAACATTAAACAAATTAAAGTTGTTGATACAACCGTCGTATTGATTTTATTATTAACTTGTTTTAAAACAAATAAATTTAAATCCTTTAAATAAAGTTTTTTAGTATGTTCAAATATTCTAAGTAAAAATCCAGATAATGAAAAGAAAAACAAAAATGTTCCAATTGAACCACATATAATCATAATTAAAGCCTTATTATCTAAAGATAAAAGAGCTTTATTAAACAGCAGATAATAAGCATATCCTAAAAATATAAGAGCCAATATGAATGTAATTAGAGTTACATATTTATTTCTAACTTTAACACTTTCATTTTTTTTATTTGCATTAAGTAAATCAATTAATTTATTTTTTGATAGTGTTAAAACATTAAATATCATAACTAATAAAAAAATTATTCCAAAATAAATTACAGTCTTAATTAACGAAGCACTAGAAAACACAAATTTAAACATTGACATATCAGCTTCAAATAATTTAGCTGTCCCAATTGATACAAATTGTGATAAAACCACTCCTAAACCAAGTCCAACTACTAAAGAAACAATTCCTACTAAAAATGTTTCACATACTAATATTGTTGAAACCTTTCGTTTGCTCATACCAAGCATTAAATATATACCAATTTCTTTTTTTCTTCTTTTTATTAAAAAGTTATTAGAATATACAATTAAAAAACATAATATAAATGACACAAATATTGATACATATCCAATTAATGTAACTAAAGCTTTTGCTGAATCACTTTTATTAGAAGATAAACTTAACATTGAACTTTGAGCATCTAATGAATTAAAAGTATAAAATATTGCTACCGCAATAACAAGTGTAAAAAAGTATATTGAATAATCCCTAATACTTTTTTTAATATTTTGAATAGCTAACTTAAATGACATTATTTAAGTCACCTCCAAGAAGAGTAACAACATCAATAATGTTTTCAAAAAATTCTTTTCTTGTCTTGCTTCCTTTTATTAATTCATTAAATATTCTACCATCTTTAATAAAAATAATTCGATCAGCATAACTAGCTGTCCAAGCATCATGAGTAACCATCAATATAGTAGCTTTTAATTCATCATTCAAATTTTCAATTTTTTCCAACAACATTCTAGCCGATTTAGAATCAAGAGCTCCTGTTGGTTCATCAGCCAAAATAAGCGATGGTTTAGAAACAATTGCCCTAGCCGAAGCTACTCTTTGTTTTTGTCCGCCTGATAAAGCAAACGGATATTTATTTAATGTATCTTCTATCTCAAGTTCTTTCGCAACTTCCATAACTCGTCTTTCAATATCTTTATAATTTACTCTTTGAATAGTAAGTGAAAGTGCAATATTTTCATAAGCTGTTAGAGTATCTAATAAATTAAATTCTTGAAAAATAAAACCCAATTCTTCTCTACGAAATTTATTTAAAGATGAACCCCTTAATTTTGTAATATCTTTACCATTAACAATAATACTACCAGCTGTTACTTTATCTAATGTCGATATACAATTTAATAAAGTTGTTTTACCACTACCACTTGATCCCATAATAGCGACAAATTCACCCTTTTTAACATCAAAACTAATATTATCAACAGCCTTAGTAATGTTTCCCTTATTACCGTAATATTTTTCCAAATTATTAATTTCTAATATTTTCTCCATTTTTTCACCTCACTAACATAATATACTATTTTTAATAATTTAAAAATCGATTAACATAACATAATCTTACAAAGTTGTAAGATTACTAGTTTTTTATCATTGAACTAATCGGAAAAACAATATAAACCGTTGTCTCAATTCCATAATTAGAAGTAATAAAAATATTATGATTTAGTTTTTCACATAATTTTTTACACAAATATAATCCAATACCAGTTGAATTAGTATAATTTCGTCCCAATGATCCTGTCCATCCTTTATCAAAAACACGATTTATTTCATCACTTTTTATTCCAATACCATTATCTTTAATTTTTAAAACTACATTATTCTTATTATTATCTATCGTAAACTTAATAATAGAATCATTATCTTTTCTATATTTAATGCTATTAGTAACTATTTGATTAATAATAAATTCTAACCATTTACTATCACTTTCTACGAAAATATTAATTTTATCTATTTCT
>CAYVSY010000005.1:2962-15103 GCA_964454255.1 uncultured Muribaculaceae bacterium | reverse complement strand
TATTAATTTTATCTATTTCTTCCAAAATATTATCAGTAATTTTATTTTTATTATTATCAATAATTAAATTAGTTGTCGCAATCGGTGTTTTAATTTCATGACACCACATTTCTAAATATTCCATAAATTCATCACTGGTATATTTGTATTTATTAATATTTTCTATCATTGATTTATCTATTTGATATAATGTTTCATACAGTATCTTACCCTCAATAAAATCAGGACATTTTATTATCTCCGTCCATAAATATTTTTTATCTAAAATATTCAAATTACTTTCTAAATCATTATAAAAATGCCTTTTTTTATAATATTCTCTTAATATAATAAAAAGCCCTAATATAATCAAAATAACGGGAATAAAAATAACTAAAATTTTATGAGTATTAAATACATCTAATAAAATAAATATAATAATAACCGTGACTAAATATACAAATATAGAAACAATTTTATCTTTTAAGTATTCAAAAAATTTCATAATATAATATAGCCAATCCCTCTTTTAGTTTTTATTATATCATTTGTTCCCATATTATTTAATTTATTTCGTAATCTATTAATATTAACCGTTAATGTATTATCATCGACATATGCTTCATTATCCCATAAATAATTTATTATTTCATCACGAGAAACAATAGATCCTTTACGTTTTAATAAAAAATATAATATTTTTATTTCATTTTTAGATAAATCCATCACTTTATTATTTACCATAATAATTCCTTTAGATACATTAAGTTCTAAATTTAAATATTTAATTACATTATCAGAATTATTAACTCTTTGAAGTAATCTTTCTATTCTTGCAAGTAAAACATCGACATTATATGGCTTCGTAATAAAATCATCTGCTCCATAATTAATTGAAACAACTTCATCAATGATGGTATTTTTACTAGTCACAATAATTATCGGAATTGAACTAAACTTTCGTATTTCTTTACATAAATATTCACCATTAATATTAGGTAAATTAATATCCAACAAAATCAAGTCATAATTATTATTTTGAATTATTTCTAAAACATCTTTAAAATCAATAACATAATTAACAGTATAACCATTATTTTCTAAAAAGATTCTAAGTTCATCCCTAAGTTTTATTTCATCTTCGATAATTAAAATATTATACATGGTATCCCTCCAAGTAATATTATATCAAAAAAATTATTTATAAACAAATTAATGACTTTTTTTTTAATGTTTGCTATAATAAGTTCATGGGGAGAAACATTATGAATAAAATTTTTGATTTAGAAAATTATAAAAAATATTTAATTGATTATTATGTGGAAAATTATGACAAAAATACTTACGAAAAAAGAGCATATTATATTAATAGTTTTTACTCAAATATATATTTATATAATATTTTAGAAGGAACTAAACAATTCATTTCTTATTTGTTATATGAATTAGAAAGTAAATCAAACGATAATAAAGTTTTTTGTATAATTAAAATGCCTTCTTTTGATGAATTAGGAAGAAGTAGAACAAGTCATATTTCAAATAATTGTATTGGTGGTTGGACATCAGATACAATTATTAAACCAACTAAAAAAAATGATTTATTAGTTAGTATGTATTTGTTAAAAAAATTTTTTGGCCCTGATTTTTTAATTTTGATTGACAATTACGAAACAGAAGAAATAGAAAAAATGAATTTTGGAGCTATATATAGTATTTGTGCAAATGAAAAATTAACCATTATCGGAACCACTTCAAATCTTGAAAAATTATATAAAAAATATAATATTGAAAAACCAAAAGTAAAAAGTTTAGTTTCCAAAAAGACACAATAGTGCCTTTTTATTTAACTTTAATCCCCCATTAACTAATTTTTTATAATTTATTAAAAACAGAATTAATATATCATTAACCACAATATTAGAATATTTATAATTAATTTTAAATACTCATTGCCACATATTTCTATAATCTTATTATATTCTACATTATATCTTATTATTTATATTATAAAAATATTTAACAATATCCCTATTATAGTAACTTATTATTCCATCTGGTAATATTAAAACTCTATTAATACCTAAATTTTCCACAAAATCTAAATTATGCGAAATAATAAGCATCGTTCCATCAAATGTTTTAAAAGATTCCGCTATTATTTTTTCTGTTTCTGGATCCAAATGATTAGTAGGTTCATCTAAAAGAAGTAAATTAGAACCCATAATTGATAATTTCATTAATGCCACACGGCATCTTTCGCCTGGAGATAAATCTTTAACTTCTTTTAATATTTCATCACCATAAAATAAAAATCTTCCAAAAATATTTCTAAGTTTATTAATAGGAATATTAAAATCATTAAAATTGTCAATAATTGTCTTATCTAAATTAATTATTTCATGTTCTTGAGCATAATAACCAATATCTGTCTTTTTATCAATAAAAATATTCCCACTAATTGGATTTAATTTATTCATAATTAGTTTAAATAAAGTTGTTTTACCAACACCATTAGTTCCTACAATCAAAAATTTTTCATTTTTATTAACTGAAAAAGATAAATTATTAATTAATGGATTATTTATATCATTATTATAATCAAATATTAAATTTTCTACTTTTATAGGAATCATAGAACTTTCCCTTTTTTTTAAAACTTCAAAATTCATTTTTTTAGGAACATTTTCTATTATAATTTTATTTTTTAATAATTTTTCAAGTTGTTTTTCTCTTGATTGAGCCATTTTTTTTCTTTTACCTGATGAATTAGTATATAATTCAATAATACTTTTTAATTTATTTTCTTCTCTTTTTTCTATTTCAATTTGATTCTTAATATTTTCGAGATTAGCTTGTTTAACTCTATTATAATATGTATAATTTCCATTATATAAAACCATATCATGATTAATTTTATCAATATATAAAGTTTTATTAGTAATGGCATCTAAAAACTCTATATCATGTGATATTACTAATACTAATCCAAAATAGTTTTTTAAATAATTTATAACATATTCTTTTGTTTCTTTATCAAGATGATTTGTTGGTTCATCTAATAATAAAATTTCTTTTTTTGAATACAATAAACTTAAAAACGCAATTTTTGATTTCTGACCACCAGATAAATCCTTCATTTTCATAGACAATAATTTATCGTTTATTTTCATTCCATCAATCATTTTTAACAAAACACTTTCAGCATTATATTCATCATAATATTGAAGTTCATTTTGAAGATCACTTATTTTTTTAAATATGTTTTTTAACTTTTCTTCACTTTTTTCAATAGAAGCTTTAACATATAATTCTGTAATTTGATCACTTATTTTTTTTATTGGACGAGATTCTATTAAATAATCTAAAACACTAATATCAGAATCTATATTTTCTGTAATAATTTGCGGTAAATAACCAATTTTTGTTTTTTTAGGCCCTATAATATGACCCTTATCAGGGCTCAATTCATTTAAAATAAGTTTAAATAAAGTTGTTTTTCCAGCCCCATTAACACCTATTATACCTACTATATCATTTTTATTTATTAAAACACTTGCATCATCAAAAATAATATCATTATTATATCCAAAAAACAAATGACTTATATTCATATTATCACATCCTATATATTAAATCGTAATGAATTTATTCCCATATTGTAATATTTTTCATCATAAATATTAAGTAATTTATAATTATATATATACATATAATTGTTTCTTTCTAAAATAAAATATTTATTATTAAAACGATCTCTTAAAAAAATTTTCTTATTTGTTTTATAGTATTTATTTAAACTAAATTTTGATACCATAACTTCTTGATATCCATAAACAATTAATTCTAAATTAGGATGTTTATTAAATGTATTATGGTAATTATCAATTAAGTTTTTTATTTGTTCCTCGTTTAATTCATATGATAAAGTTATTTTTTTAACCCCTAAACTATGTAATAACGCTACACTATATGCATTCAAAACATTAAATGAAAAATCAGTATAAACATTTTTTAGTTTATTTAAAGCACCAATTTCTGATACTAAAGAAAGATCATTAGATAATTTATAAGAATCACACACTCGTGGATATTTAATAATACCATTATCATATGAATAAATCTCATTATATTCATTGTTAATATCACAAATTAAATTCTCAATTAATTTTGTTTTTTTCTTTTCCTTAGAAAAATCAATTAAATTAATTTTATATTCTCTTTTTTGATATATAGTTCTATATAATCTTTTATTAGAAAGCTCTTCTAAAGATTTTCTTCTTAATTCATTAAGGACTGTCCATGATATAAAAACATCATCATCCATATCAATAGAAATATTATTTATTTTATATATTGTTCCACCTGTTTTAGATAATTTTTCTAATATATCCTCTTTTTTAATTGGCTTATCAATTGATTTTAAAACAATATCACCCATAATTCTAATACTATTCTTTTCATCACTGACATTCAAAATAATAGGTTTATTTACTTTCAATTCTATATTTATATTGATTAAAACTTTTCGTTCATTAGATAAAATAATTTTACCAATTTCATCAATAATTTTTTTAGGACTTGTGATTAATACTTCATCACCAATATTAACCTTTTTCATTACTTTTAACGAAATAATATCACCTTTATTAGCTTTTTTTACAAGCACTCGATTAATATAAAATTCATTAACTAATATACCAATATCATCATTATTAGATACAATTCTAAGACCATCACCAATATTTAATTCATCACACAATTCAATATCAACAAAACTATTTTTAAATTTTTTAATAGTTCCTATTTTTAATCCCAAATGATTAGGACGATATGGATTAACAATATCATCATTTAATGTATCATTTAAAAATCCTTTAGTCCATGTTCTATTAAATATTTTTTTTAAATTAATTAATAATTCTTCATTTATCGAAACTTTTCCTGTTTCATAATATGAATCAATAGCTTCTCTATATAATTTAGTAACACAATAAACATAACTAGCTGATTTCATTCTACCTTCTATTTTTAAACTATCAATATTCATTTCTAATAATTTTTCTAAATCTTCCAAAGAACATAAATCTTTTGTGCTTAAAGGATAAGAATTGTTATTAAGCACATGATCATATTCATCAATAACATCATATTTTTGACGGCATGAACCAGCACAACTACCTCTATTACCACTTCGACCACCAATTAAACTACTCATCAAACATTGACCTGAATAAGAAAGACATAACGCTCCGTGAATAAAAATCTCTAAAGGCATATCAATCATTTCTTTGATTTTTTTAATTGTTTTTATGGATGTTTCTCTCGCTAAAACGACTCTATTAACTCCTAGTTTTTTCACCATTAAAACACCATCTAAGTTATGAATATGCATTTGTGTTGAAGCATGAATTTCTAAATTAGGATATGTTTTTCTAACTAAATCTAACATACCTAAATCTTGAATAATTATAGCATCAACATTATTTTTATGTAAAAAATCAATATAATTCATAAACTCATCAATTTCATTATCATAAATTAATGTATTAACTGTTATATAAACTTTAACACCATATAAATGAGCATAATTAATACTTTTAATAATTTCTTCAGGACTAAAATTATTTGCGAAACTTCTAGCACCAAAATTTTTACCACCCATATATAATGCATCACAACCAGCTTGAATAGCGGCAACTAAACAATTATAATCACCAGCTGGAGATAATAACTCTACCTTTTTCATATTTCACATCCAAAAATATTATATCATAAAAACAAAAAATTAATTAATCTAATACCAAATACCAAAAAAATGTAGGATTGCCTACATTTACTTTACATTATATTTAAAGTTGTTTTTATTCTATTTCAATAAATTTTTGATTATTTTTTTCTATTTCTTTTGGAAAATTAACAATTAATGTTCCATAATTAAATCTGGCATTAATATCATTTTCATTTATTTTTCCAACATAAAAAGATCTTTGATATTTATTATAAATCCTTTCTCTTTTAATATATTTTTTTTCTTTATCTTCAGTTATTTTTGAATCTTGGACAGCTGTAATAGTCAAATAATCATTATTAACAGCTATTTTTATATCTTCTTTTTTAAAACCTGGAACATCCATTTCAATGTAATATTTATTATCCTTCTCATAAATATCACATTTCATGTTGTTTCTATCTTGAACTAAAACACCATTAAAAATATCATCTAAATAAAATTTATTTGGAAATAAATTCATATTATCATTCATCCTTTCATATATCATTTTCATTAATTTTTACATTTATTATTATAAACTTTAATTATAATTTTATACATTTAATAATATTTTTTTATTTCTATGATATAATAATATTGATAGGTAGGGAAGATAGTCTATGAATATATTTTTATGTGATATTGGTGGAACTTTTAATTGTTTTAACTACGAAAATAGACATCGTGATTTAAAACAATTTAGTAATAATTTAAAACAATTAATGAATTATAACTCTTTAAATAATCTTTATTTTTCATTTATTACAGCTGATGATATTGATTTTTTAAAACCTTACTTAAATGAAATAAAAAAATATTTAGAAAATACTTCTATTAAATTAGGCCCACAATTTTCTCAAAATAGCATACTAACAAATAATAGTGAATTGCCTATTCAAGTCAAGAATAAAATAGATCATATCATAAATATATTACGAAATAAAGATATTAACACTATTTTCTTTGCTGATGATATGAAAATGAATCATAAAATATTAGAAGAAATAATTAGTAGACATTACCCACAAATCGAATTAATTCATTTTATGCCAGGAAATAATATCAATTTAGAAAATGCTTTTAGTAATCAAAGTAAAGGGCTTGAATCATTAAATATATGTATAGAAAAATATTTAAATCAAGGAAAGACAAAAGCAATTGGTCAATTATAAACTTTTGTCTTTTTTAAACAAATTTAAGAAAGGTATAGGAATTTTTGTTTCGAAAATCATTTCTTTTTTTAAAATAGGATTATAAATAATCAATTTATAAGCATGTAAAGCTAATCTCTTTAATGGATCATTTTTTGTCCCATATTTTTTATCGCCTATTATTCCATGGTCAATTTCATTTAATTGAACTCTTATTTGATTTTTTCTACCAGTTTCAATAAAAATATCAAGTAATGAATATAATTTATTTTTATCTAATATTTTATACTTTGTTATGGCTTTTTTTGCATATTTATTATGTTCATCAGTTACATAAGTTATATGCATAGAATTATCTTTTAAATATGATATCAAAATGTCACTTTCATTTTGGACATTTCCATGGACAACAGCCACATATCCACGATATTTTACTAGTGAATCCCAGTTATCTTGAAATAATTTTTTAACTTGTTCATTTTTAGCAAAGAGAACTATTCCACTTGTTTCCTTATCAAGTCGATGAACAATAAATATTTTATTTGATTTATGTTGCTTTTTTACATATTCACTAACTTTGTGATAAAGTGTTTTTTCTTTTTCCTTTTCTGTTCCAACAGTTAAAAGATTATGAATTTTATTAATAACGATAATATTTTTATCTTCATATATTATATCTAATTTATCTTTCATATTTTAATCTCTCTACAACATTCATAACAGCTAATTTTCCATAATCATATGTTAATGAACCCTGTTGGTAAGCAATATATGGACTTCTTAATGGTCCATCAACCGATAATTCTATTGATGAGCCTTGTGTCCAAGAACCAGATGCCATTATAACTTTATCTGAATAACCTGGCATATTTGCTGGAATTGCCGTAACATTTGAATCAATAGCTGATGAAGATTGAATAATTTCACAATATTTTATTAATTTTTGTTCATCATTAAATATTATATTTTGCACAATGTCAGCCCTTAATTCATTATATTTAGGATCAACCATATAACCAAGTTTTTCCATAACACAACTAGTTAAAATAGCTGTTTTTAAACTACTGGCAATAACACTTGGTGAAAAATACAAACCTTGTAGAAAAAATTTATTAATATTTAGCGTTGGACCAACTTCTCTACCCTCACCGGGTAAATTTAATCTTTCGCCACATAAATCAACTAGTTTTTTATTTCCAGCAATATAAGCACCATTAGGGGCAATACCCCCACCTAAATTTTTAATTAATGATCCGACTATAATATCAGCCCCAACTTCTATTGGCGTTTTTTCTTCAACCATTTCACAATAGCAATTATCAACCATAATAATTATTTCTTTATTTATAGAATGAATTAATTTTATAACATTTTCTAATTTTTCAATTGATAAACTTTTTCTTGTTGAATATCCTTTTGAACGTTGAATTTCAATAACTTTAACTTTATTTTTTTTCAAATAATCAGTTATTCTATTATAATCAAAATCATCATTTAATAAATCTATTTCTTCATATTTTATTCCATAAGACATTAAAGAACTATCATTTGGTTTTATTCCAATTACTTCATGTAATGTATCATAGGGGGTTCCACTAATTGATAAAAGTAGATCATTCGGTCTTAATAAAGCAAATAAACAAATGTTTAAAGCATGTGAACCTGATATAAAATTATTTCTAACTAATGCATCTTCACTACCCAAAACACAAGAAAAAACATTTTCTATAGCATCTCTACCTATGTCATTATATCCATATCCCGTTGTACCATTAAAATGAGATTCTGAAATGCAACATTTTTGAAAAGCATTTAAAACCTTCATACTATTTTTAAATTCCAATTCTTCAATTTTTTCAAATTCAGTTAAACATTCTTTTTCGCATTTCAAAACAAATTTAATTGTTTCCTTAGATATTTCCATAATAACCTCCATCTACTCTAACAATACTGTTATTTACATAACTAGCTAAATCACTAGATAAAAATAAAACGACATTAGAAATTTCTTCTACTTCACCAAATCTTTTAACTAATATTTTTTTACATTCATTATCAATATAATCTTTCGTTAAATCTTTATTCATATCTGTCTTCATCCAACCACACACTATTGCATTAACATTAACATATGGACTAAATTGAACTGATAAATTATGAGTCAAAGAAATAATTCCCGCTTTCGATGCATCATAATCAATACTATAAGGAAAATAAGTATCAATTCCATTAGTTGAAGTAATATTAATAATTTTTCCATATTTTTGTTTCACCATAATTAAACCAACATATTTACTAACTAAAAAAGTTCCAATTAAATTAACATCTAACGTTTTTTTAAAATTAGAAATCGTTTTATTTTCAAAAATAGTATCTATTGCTATCCCTGCATTATTAACTAAAATATCAATCTTACCAAACTTTAACATTATTTTATCAATCATATTTTTCACTTCAGTTTCATGAGATATATCACATTTAATAATTAACGATTTAACATTATATTTTTTAATAGAATTATTTAAAGCTATTGCATCTTCATAACTATTATTGTAATTTATAATAACATTAGCTCCCATTTTAGCATATTTCAAAATTAAATTGGCTCCCAATCCCTTACTTGATCCCGTAACCAAAACAACTTTCTCTGAAAAATCCATACTATCAACTCCACACTTAAAATTAGTTTAATCTTAGAAAGAAAAAAAGTCAATAAACTAATCCATAAATTTAAACTTATCAACCTCTTTAATTATATCATCATAATTATAATCAAACAAACCATACTCTTGTTCCAATATATCTTTCTTATAAAATTGCTTAATAATAGAATTAGTCTCATAAATATAAGTGACTAATTTTCTTTTAAAATTAAAATCATCTAATTTATCAGTTAAAAAGGGTGACAAATTACCATATATATAAGCATTATTAATAGGATTAAAACATCTTTTCAACACATCAAGCCAAGCATATTTATATAAATCTGATATAGAAACATATATACCATTTTTTATATCTTTATCTAAAAATGTTTTATTTCTTTTTAATGCATTCATATCTCTTAATGTATAAAATTGTAATCCATTATTTATTTTGTTTTTTTGGGGTAATTTATTTATTATTCCATCAATTGTTTTTATATTGTTTAAAACAAATTTTTTATTAGAATTTAAAACATCAAATGAAAAATTAGATATATAATTATAATCCATTCCATCATCATCTCTAACATATAATCCCATAATAACTGGAAATTCTACTTTAAATTTTTTTAAACTATCAAATTCTTTACTAGAAAAAATAATTCCCTTAATTAATTTATAATTATTTTTAAATTCTTTCAATGAAGAAAAATTAGTTTTTTTAATTAAATATGATAAAGGATGTAAAACACATATATATTTTGGATTCAATTTATTATACATTTTCAAAAATGACATTCCATAATCTCTTGATTTTATATCATCATCACATATTATTTCCCCTTTTTTGTTTTTTTTATACATACTAGTAATATCATTATAAGGAGGATTACCTATAATCACAATTTCATCAGTTTTTTTAATTTTATATTTTTCTCTATTTACATTAAGCAAAGAATTTTCATTATATATTTTAATATTAAAAAAATTTTTTTTTAAATATTGACATGATACTTTATCACTATCGGTTGCAATTATTTTATTATCTAAATGAGAGAATTCATTAATAAATGAACCATATCCGCTACCAAAATCCATAATAATATCGGTTGAAAATATATATTTTTTTAAATTATTAAAAACTAATTTAGTAATATGTAAAGGTGTAAAAATAGAACCATTTTTTATTATATCATTTTTTGATAAATGTTTAACTTTTGAAAAATTTGTCATTATATCACCTTCTATATGATATAATTATATCATAAAAAAGGAGAAAAATATGAATTATGAATTTAAAAACGGTGCATTATACATTAATGTTCCCATTAAAAATCAAAGTAAATTTAGATGTAAAGAAAGAAATCATTTTAATGAATTTGGTAAAGGATTAGCTCCAGCCACAAATCCAGTTGTTGAAAATGCTTATATTGAATGACAAATTGGTTACGATTCAATTGTTGGCGATGAAAAAAAAGAAACGAAATTAAATAATTGGACATTTACGGGTGCAAATGGTAAAACCAAAAACTTATTTGAATTATCAGAATTTTTATATGAATTATGTAAAAATAATATTATTAATTTAAATGAAATAGAAAATTTATTAAATGATGTAAAAAATTACAATCATTTTTTACACGATGATTATCAAATTAGAATGATTGAAAAATCAAATATTAATTATAATTCAATCGATTTATTTCAAACTGAAACAACATTACCTACTTTTTTTAAAAAAAGCTTAACTTCAGAATTATATGTTGAAGTATCCATTGAAAAACAACAATATGCGGTAGGTGTTCAACCAATGTTATATTTAAATATCCCAATAAATTCTTTTGAAAATAAAAATAAAATAATTAGCCATACATCCAGTCAAACACCATTTGGGATATTAAAACTGGATATCAATGGTAAAGATATAATAATAAATTTAATTAAAATTTTTGGATTTTGTTCTAATAAACACCAACATGACATTATAGAAATACTAGAAATAATTAAAAATAATGCATTTTAATAAATACTAAGAAATTAAAGTAATTATCAAAAAAATTTAAAAATAAAAAGCATAATTTAACTACATTTGTTTTGTTAAATTATGCTTATTTTTTAATACTATTTTCTATTATTCTATTTATAGTAATTTTTTACTATATTTTCACAAAATCAATTACTTAATTATAAGTTTTGTATTATAATCAACTGTTATAGTTTGATTTTCTTTTACTTCATTATTAATAAGTTTTTTAGCTAATACTGTTTCTAGTTCTCTATTAACTAGTCTTTTTAATGGTCTGGCGCCATAAAATTCATCATAACCCTTATCAATAAAATATTTTTTAACATTATCAGTTAAATTAATATGAATATTTAAATCTTTTAATCTAACTTCAATTTCACCAATAATTTTATCTAATATTTCTAATAAATTATCATGTGTTAATTTTTTAAACATAATTATTTCATCAACACGATTAATAAATTCAGGTTTAAAAGTCTTCTTTAATTCATCTAATACTTTATCATCTTCACCATTTAAAATATATTCACTACCAATATTAGAAGTCATAATAATAATAGTATTTTTAAA
>CAYVSY010000005.1:0-2952 GCA_964454255.1 uncultured Muribaculaceae bacterium | reverse complement strand
CATCATCTAATATTTGAAGCAATAAATTTAATACCTCCGGATGAGCTTTTTCAATTTCATCAAATAATACTATACTATAAGGATTTCGTCTAACAGCTTCGGTTAATTCGCCGCCTTCTTCATAACCAACATATCCTGGAGGAGCACCAATTAATCTAGACAATGAAAATTTTTCCATATATTCACTCATATCAATACGAACCATATGATGTTCATCGTCAAAAAGTTCATAAGCTAAACTTTTAGCAACCTCCGTTTTACCAACACCAGTTGGGCCAAGGAATATAAAGGAGCCAATCGGTCTATTAGGATCTTTAATACCACTTCTACTTCTTATAATATCATCACTAACAAGCGTTAAAGCTTCATCTTGACCTTTTACTCTTTTACTTAAATTTTCTTTTAAATTAAGTAATTTTACTTTTTCACTATTAAGCAATTTAGTAACCGGAATATTCGTCCATTTACTAATAACATTCGCAATATCATCAGATGTAACAGTATCGCTTAATAATTTATTCTTTTCTAAACCATTTAATTTATTTAATTCCATTTCTAATTGGGGTATAACTCCATGTTTTAATTTAGCCGCTTTTTCTAAATCATAATCATTTTGAGCTTTTTCCAATTCAAAACGATATTTTTCTATTTCAGTTTTCTTTTTCTTAATATCTTCATTAATTTTCTTTTCTGAATTCCAAGACTCACTTAAATCTTTTTCTTCCAATTTTAAATTATAAAGTTCATTTTCAATTTCACTTATACGTTTTCTTGATAATTGATCTTTTTCTTTTTTTATAGCTTCTCTTTCTATTTCAAGTCGCATTATTTTTCTAGTTAGTTCATCCAATGATGTTGGAACACTATCCATTTGAACTCTAATCGTAGCACAAGCCTCATCAACTAAATCAAGAGCTTTATCTGGTAAAAATCTATCTGTGATATATCTATTCGATAACACAGCCGCGCTAATTAAAGCCTTATCTTGAATAGTAACACCATGATGAATTTCAAAACGTTCTTTTAAACCACGTAATATTGTAATAGTATCTTCAATATTAGGTTCATGAACTAAAACTTTTTGAAATCGTCTTTCTAAAGCTCCATCTTTTTCAATATATTTACGATATTCATTTAAAGTAGTTGCGCCAATAACATGTATTTCTCCACGAGCTAGAAGTGGTTTTAAGATATTACTAGTATCCATTGTCCCTTCTAAGGCTCCAGCACCTACAATTGTATGAATTTCATCTATAAACATTATTATAGAACCATTAGATTTTTTAACTTCATCCAAAACCTTTTTTAATCTTTCTTCAAATTCACCACGATATTTAGCACCAGCTATTAAAGATGCCATATCAAGTTCCCATATTTTTTTATCTTTTAATGTTAAAGGAACATCTCCCACCACAATTCGTTGTGCTAACCCTTCAACAATAGCTGTTTTACCAACACCTGGTTCTCCAATTAAAACAGGATTGTTTTTTGTTTTTCTTGATAAAATTCGTGTTATACTACGAACTTCATCATCTCTACCAATAACGGGATCAATTTTGTGATTTAAAACATCATCGTTAATTAAACGACCATATTTTTTTAGAACTTCTTCTTCTTTTTCCATATTCATAATATCACCTCATGTATAATTATATACTATTTTTAGCACTTGTCAATATAAAGTGCTAAAAATGATAGATTATTTATTATAAATATTATTTACTATATTTGTTTTTATATTCTTCATATAATTCTTTAAAACGATTAAAATGAATAATTTCACGTTGACGTAAAAATAGTAACGGACCTATTATATCAATATCATCAGTAAGATTAATTAAATTTTCATAAACTGCTCTTGCTTTTTCTTCGGCAGCCATATTTTCAGATAAATCAGCCACTGGATCGCCAGTTGTTGAGAAATAAGCCGCTGTCCAAGGAACACCGTTTGTATCTGTTGGATAAGTGGCAATTCCATGTTCAGCATAATGACCATCTAATCCAGCTTCTTTTAATTCTTCGATGGTAGCGCCTTTCATTAATTGAGTAATCATTGTGCAAATCATTTCAACATGTCCTAATTCTTCTGCTCCAATATCAGTAAGCAAAGATTTGCCTTTATCATCTGGCATAGTATATCTTTGATTTAAATATCTAAGTGCCGCTGATAATTCACCATTAGCTCCACCATATTGAGTAATTAAACATTGTGCAAATTTTAAATCCTTTTTTTTAATATTTATAGGATATTCTAACATTTTAACATATTTCCACATTATTTCACCTTCTCCCATGGCCATGGGCCATTATTCCAAGCCCAACTATTATAATTTATGTTTGTTGTTTCAGCCGTTAATGGACCAAATTTACTTTCATAATTTGCTATTGTTTCACCTAATATATTTTTATAATTATTTAATAATGATAACGCTTCCATATCAGTTGGATTAACGTCTAAGTATAGATTTAAATCGATAACCGCAAAATTATATTGTTGAATTTTTAACATAAGTTGTTGCATCTCAGTTGCTCCAGATAATTCAACTGGTGTATAATTTTTATACGGAATATACAAGTTATCAAATAAATTACCACGAACAATGCCTTTATATGAATTTATTTCTTGAGTTGGCACTGGTGTTGGTTCATAATTTGGCAAATTTTTAAAATAATTTGCATAATCATAGTTATAGTTATTCATCTCTTTCCTCCCAATCTATAGTATGAAACTAATTAATTAGTGCATAGACAAATAAACTAAATATTAAAAAGTATTGTATTTTTTTAAAAATTATGTTAAAATCAATAACGTATTCATTTACAAAACATGGCGGTTGTGGTGAAGTGGTTAACACGCTAGATTGTGGCTCTAGTATTCGTGGGTTCGATTCCCACCAATCGCCCCATTTATAAGGAATCTAACTCCTAAAAACTTTAATTTAATAAAGTTTT
>CAYVSY010000004.1:0-32910 GCA_964454255.1 uncultured Muribaculaceae bacterium | reverse complement strand
GGAGTGACTTTACCATTTTTAAGTTATGGAGGAAGTAGTTTACTTGTTAGTATGGCAAGTATTGGGATAATTTTCAATGTCAGTAAGAATAATGGTTAATTTAAAAACAAAAGTTTATATAAATAATAAATGTTACACTTCCTGGTAAAACAAGATTGAGTGTATTATGCTATTATGAGTAATAATAATCAAAAAATATGTTTAAAATGTAGTTTTAGTATGTTTGAAACACCGCCTAAAACTTGTTATGTGCATATATAAAAAAACTTTAAAATAATAAAAAGATGAATAATCATCCTTTATCAATAATTGATATTAATTCTAATCTTGAATGAATATCATATTTCTTATAAATGTTCTTAATATGATCTTTTGTTGTATGTTCTGAAATAAATAAAATAGTAGATATATCTTTTGAATTTAAACCCTTAATAAGTAAAACTGCAACTTCGTGTTCTCTTTTACTTAATTTATCTAATACAACTTTTTTATCTAGTGTTTCTAATTTAAAATCTCTTTCAAATAATAAATATATAATTGATGAAAATATTGAAATAAATGCATAACAACTATATAAAATAATTGGATTACTTCTGAATAATTCTAATAGTAAAGAATCAATTATAACTGTTATAATAGCAACACTTACCATTGCAGGAGCTATTTTTTTTGATGGGTATTCATTAAATAGTGTATTTGCTAAATATGGGATCGCAAGTATTAATAAAAAACTAAATCCTTGTAAGAAAATAGAAATTATTTTTACTTCTGATATCGGTAGCAAGTAAAGGGAAAAGCCAATCGCAACAATTCCAAAACAATATGTAAGTATTTTTAATTGCGCTATCTTTTTCTTTTTGTATAAAAATAAAAAGAAAAAACCAGAAACAATACCACCAATATATGAAATAGAAACACCATTTTTTATATCTTGTGCAACTGATGAATTGAATAAAGTGTTTAAACAAGCAACAGCTTGAATTAATAATATTCCGAGTAAATACTTTTTATAATTTTTGTTAATTTTTTTACCATCTTCAATAAACGTAACATTATATGAATAATCAATTTTAAATAAAGCAAAAGTGATTAGCGACAGACAAATAATAGAAATAATATTAAAAACATTAAAAGAAAAAACAATTATTTGCTGTTGGCAAAGTGCAATTAAAATACCAGTAATAATTGTTCCTAATATAACATCTGCTAAAGCACTTTTATTACTATAATAGTTAATTATCAAACTAGTATTAATACTAATAAAAAAAACACAATTAAAAGTTAACAAATAAAATGCAAATAAAAATATAGTTGATGTTATAGGTAAAAACAAAACTATTGAACATATTAATGAAGTAATAGAAGATATTTTTCCTAATAAAATTGTTTTTTTAGGTATTAAATAAATTAAAATAAGTCCAATTAGATAACCTAAAATAATTAATATTATAGAATTATCTAATACAACAGGGGTGTTTATTAAATTATTAATTGTTAAAGTTTTGTATGAATAAAATATTATCCCCATTTGCCATACATTAAATAGTTCAATAAAAGCCAGTAAATAATATTTCACATTTAGTTTTTTCATATTATTGTCACTTCCTAATCAAAATCCCTAGTTTTAGGGATGTTATTTTTTGAATTTGTTTTATATAATGATAAAGTGAATTCCATTAATATTATAACACATTAGTTTAGTATTTTAATGTATTATGGTATTTATTGTTATTAAACTTAACCAATTAATGGAGGTGATTATGTGATTGAAGAAGAAAGTGTAAGTAATATTTATGCTGAGTTAAGTTTAACTGAATATGAAAAGAAGTTAGTATTGTTAAATACTGGTGAAAGAAAAATATTTAAAGAACTAGTAAATGGATATAATGCTGCATCAATTTCAAAACGTAAGGGATTAACACCGCATACTATTAAATCATATACAAAATATATTTATAAAAAATTAGGTGTTCATTCCCAAGTGGAATTAATTATAAAATTTAAAAATGGTAAAAATTGATTAAAAAATTATATATTGGTATTAAAAAAATATATGTAGGAGTAAAAAATATGAATAAGGAAAAACATTTTAAAGATAAAGTTCAAGATTTTGTTAATAGTGTAAAAGATGACAGTAAGTTTTTTAATAAAAAAGATATTGAAAGTGGAAAAGGTATGGTAATTCTTGCATACATATTACCTTTTATCCCATATCTTGTTGAAAAGAAAAACAAATTTGTAAAATATCATTCGGCACAAGGAATGAATTTACTTATTATAGTAATTGCATATTCAATTATTTACAGTATTTTAACTTCAATTATAAAGGTAAATGGATCGTGTGGAACTTGGTTTGGTTATAATATAGGTAATTATTGCAAAGTGACTCCATGGTGGGTAACATTACCGTTATCGTTGATTGGTTTAGGTTTTACAATTTTATGTGTAATAGGAATAATTAATGTTTGTAATGGAAAAGCAAAAGAATTACCAGTCGTTAATAAAATTAAGATTTTTTAGGAGGAAAAATGAAGAAAGTTTTAATGATAGTGTTATTAGGTGAATTAATGTGTTTTACTTTAACTGGATGTGGAGACAAAGAAAATACTAAACCTAATAATGATAATAATAATCAACAAGAAGAAAAGCAAAATAACAACAGTTTAGGCATTGGAAAATATAAAGTTGAAAAAAGTGGTAATTCAATTTTTGTAATCACCAATGATGGAAGTGCTATTTCAACAATTGAATATAAATTTACAAGTGAAACTTTGATAAGTGCAACACTAACTCAAAAATATTCTAGTAGTGATTTAGCAAAAACTATGTATAATACTATGAAAGATGAGCCGACTATGACTAATCAATATATTGATATGAAATTAAGCGGTGACACTATTACTATGAATTTAAAAAGTGAAATGTTAAGTGTTTATAGTAGTATGGATCAAAATGCAATATATGATTTAATGTATCAAACATATTCTTTATATATGGAATAATTAGAAATAGTATTAAAAAAATAACAAATAAACAAAAATTTATTATTAGAATTATTACTTATATTTGGGTGTTTAACCTTGGTTGAATGCGGTAAGAAACAAAATGAAAGGAAAAGAAAAATGAAAAAATATTTGAAAGGGATTTTAACTATAACGTTTATATTTGTAAGTGCAATTGCATTGACAGGATGTGGAAATAATGAAAATGGTGAAAATAATGATGGAGGAAATAAATCCGGTGGAAACTCTAAAACTTTCCCAACAGCAAACTTTATACCAAATTATGCAAAATACACAGGGAGTGGTAGTATTGTAATAGCAACAAAAAACGAAAGTTCGACTCCAAAAAATGCAGTAATTTATATTGATAATGCTACTTTAGAAGATGTATTATCATATGTTAGCACATTAAAATCTAATGGACTTAAAAATGCTAATTCAGCTAAAGCAGAACAATCAGGATTTAACGAATGGGGAACATATTCCTGGGTTGGAGTAACTAACGATAATTCATTTAGTGTATCAATAACGCTTAATGAAGAAGACGATTCATCAAAAGACATTGATGGAAATACTGTTAATTATAATTTAAGTTTGTCATTATCTGATTCAAATCCATATGAATAAAGAAGAAAAATACATAATATCAAGATCAACTTTAAAGTTGGTCTTTTTATGTGAAACAAAATTTGAAATAAAGAATTTATAAATATTATTTATAGAAATTAGTTTAATTTATTGCTCCTGCATTTTATTTATATTATACAAAATAGATATTTGAAAATAATAGTTAGTATAAATTATTGTTAAAAATAAATATATTTGATATAATATATATAATAATTAGAGATAAGGAGGAATCATCTATGTATAATGATTCAATTAAAATTAATGATAAAATTATTACATCAAAAGATTTATTAGAAATATTTGATGTTATGAATAAAACATGGGAACAATATAAAAAAACATATTATATAGAAGAACAAAAAAATAAAATGCTTGAAAGTAATTATCAAACCTGGACATTTAAAGATAATGGGAGTAAATTAAATTTTAAAATAATTTTTTTTGACGAAAGCAATAATATTTTTGATAATTATAATGATTTTATATCTATATATAATAATAGGCTAAATGAAATTAAAAGTATCAATGTTGAATATTATTTAGTTTATGATACAGATAGTCTTAAAGAGCCAAGAATACGTTATAATCAATCTATAAATATGGACATTAAAGAAAATTATATTAACATTGATTTTAACATTAATAATCAAGATTCAAAATTAGATGATGTGCTTAATTTGATAAAAAGCAAAATTTCTGATGCTCCTAAAATGAAAGATGAAATTTTAAAGAATAAAAGTAAAATAATTAACACTATATCTTTATCTATTGGATTAATACCGGCAATGGTTTTATTAATAATTTTCTTATTAATACCAACTATCAATAATATTTTTTTAAAAGGATATATTGTATATCCGATATGTAGTATTATAATAGCTATTATAATTGGAAGAATTATATCATCTAAAAAAACATTAAAATATTATGATAGTTTTAAAGCATTAAAACAAGATAGTTCTGATAATATACAAATATGTGAAGTGTTAATTGGCTCTAATATTAATAATATAAATATTCGTTCAACTATTATTAACGAATATAATAAATATAAAAAAATTTTAATAAAAGAAATAATTGGACTTACAATTATATCTATCATTGTTGTTGTAATTGGAATATTTTTATAATAATGAATATTAACTTATAAATTGAATAGTATGTAAGGTAACTTATTATTTACAATATGATAAGTTTTTTTTATATCAAAAATTTTTAAAAAAATTATCTAAAATGATTGACAAACGACATCGCGTCGTTATACAATGTATTTCATGCCCTTATTATTTAATATAGAAAGGAATATTATGATAAAGCAAACGTTCTATAATTTATCAGATAATAAAAAACTAGATTTAATAAATATCGCTAAAAAAGAATTTGCCTGTCATCCTATTTATAAAGCAACTGTTTCAAATATTGTAAATGAATATGGAATAGCTCGTAGTAGTTTTTATAATTATTTTGATAATCTTGAAGATTTATTTTATTATATCTTAGATGAATATAAAAATAAAATTAGTAATGAACTTAAAAATAATTTAAATGAAAATAATGGTGATATATTTTTAACTTTTATTACAACCTTTAATTATATTATTGATAATATTAATGAAGGAATAATTAAAAATGTTTTTATAAATTCAAATAGTTCTGTTCAAAATTTTATACTACCAAGTCCAGAAACTAATGAATTTATTACAGAAATGAAAATATTAATTCAAAATATAAATAAGAAAAAATTTAAAATGAAGGATGAAGAAGATTTATTTTTATTAATGGAAATATTAATTGATACTATGATTCAAAATTTAATTCATTTCTTTATGCAAAATTTATCTAAAAATGTTATTAAAGAAAAGTTTAAAGAAAAAATAAATATTATTAAATATGGAATTTGTAAGGAGGAAAAGCAATATGTTAAAAATGTATAAAAATATTAATAGAAAAGATATAGTATTAATAATTATTAGTGTTATATTTATTATTACTCAAGTATGGTTAGATTTAAAAATACCTGATTATATGGCAAACATAACAAGAATAGTTCAAACACCAAATAGCGAAATATCAGAAGTTTTACATGAAGGATTATTAATGTTAGGTTGTGCCTTTGGAAGCTTAATTGCGTCTATAATTGTTGGATATTGTGCAGCACATGTTGGAACATCTTTTGGTTATAATTTACGTTCAAAAATATTTAGGAAAATTGAAGAATTTAATATGGAAGAAATTAAGAAATTTTCAACAAATAGTTTAATTACTAGAAATACAAACGATGTAACACAAGTTCAAACGTTTGTGACTATGAGTATGCAATTATTAATTAAGGCTCCAGTTATGGCAATATGGGCTATAAGCAAAATTGCTGACAAAGGGGAAGAATTTACAATTATTACTGGACTTGGTGTTTTAGCTATTTTAATATTGATAGTTTCAGCAATTTTATTGGTTTTACCAAAATTTAAAAAAATTCAATCATTAACAGATAATTTAAATAGAATAACTCGCGAAAATTTAACGGGTATTAGAGTAATAAGAGCATTTAATGCCGAAAAATATCAAAATAATCGTTTTGAAAAAGCTAATAACGAATTAACAAAAACAAATCTTTTTGTTCAAAAAGCAATGGCATTACTTTCACCATATATGACTATTGTTATGTCAGGTATATCCTTAGCAATTTATTGGATTGGATCATACTTAATAAATTCTGCTAATATGTTAGATAAAATTACGATTTTTGGAAATATGGTTGTTTTTACATCATATGCAATGCAAGTAATAATGTCTTTTATGATGTTAGTGATAATGTTTATAATGTATCCACGTGCATCTGTTTCCGCAAAAAGAATAAATGAAGTTTTAAATACAGACGCTTCAATAAAAAATGGTTTATTAGAAAATAAAAACAATATAAAAGGTGAAATTGTTTTTAATAATGTATCATTTAAATATCCGGATGCGGAAGAATATATTTTAGAGAATATAAGTTTTAAAATAAATAAAGGCGAAACGATTGCCTTTATAGGTTCAACTGGAAGCGGAAAATCCACTTTAATAAATTTAATTCCAAGATTTTATGATGCAACTGAAGGAGAAATAATAATTGATGGAATAAATATTAAAGATTATAAATTAGAAAACTTATACAGTAAAATTGGTTATATTTCTCAAAAAGCTATTTTATTTAAAGGAACAATAAAAGAAAATATAGCCTTTGGAAAAGTAAATAATAAAAAAGTTAGTGAAAAAGATATAAAAAATGCAATTAAAATATCGCAAAGCGAAGATTTCGTTTTGGCAATGGAAGATACATATAATGCTAAAATATCACAAAGTGGAACTAATATAAGCGGTGGTCAAAAACAAAGATTATCTATTGCTAGAGCCATCGCAAGAAATCCAGAAATATATATTTTTGATGATACTTTTTCTGCACTAGATTATAAAACTGATTTTGAATTGAGAAAAGCAATAAAACAAACTACTAAAGATGCAACATTACTTATTGTTGCACAAAGAATTGGAACAATAAAAAATGCCGACAAAATTGTTGTTTTAGAAAATGGAAAATGCGTTGGAATAGGAAAGCATAGTGAATTATTAAAAAAATGTTCAATATATAAAGAAATAGCTTCATCACAATTATCAAAGGAGGAATTAAACAATGAATAATAATAGAAAATTTAAAAAGGCAAAAAACTTTTCTGAATCAATTAAAAAATTATTAAAATATAATAAACCTTTTTATACTTTTATAATAATTGCTTTAATTCTATCTATGGGAGCTAGTATTTTATCTATTATTGGACCAGATTATATAAAAGATATGACTAATGTTATAGCTGAAGGTATTAAATCAGTGATTAACATTGAAAGAATAGAACAATTAGGAATAATATTAATAATATTTTATGGATTAAGTTTTATTTTTAATTATATTCAAGGTTTAATTATGGCTAGCGTTACAAATAAGTTTTCAAAAAAAATGCGTGGTGAAATATCAATTAAAATCAATAAGATGCCATTAAAATATTTTGATTCAACAACCATTGGTGATATTTTATCAAGAGTAACTAATGATGTCGATACCATTGGTCAAACAATGAATGAGAGTGTTGGTGGATTAGTAAGCGCCATAACAATGCTAATAGGTTCCATTTTTATGATGTTTAAAACAAATTGGATAATGGCTATTACGGCAATTGTTTCATCATTATTTGGTGTCGTATTAATGGGCATAATTTTAAGTAAAAGTCAAAAGTATTTTAGTGCTGTTCAAAAAGGAATTGGAAAAATTAATGGACACATAGAAGAAGTGTTCTCTGGACATAGCGTCGTTAGAGTATATAATGCCAATGATGAAGTTAATGAAAAATTTGATAAAATAAATATCAAATTAAAAGAAAATGGTGAAAAAAGTCAGTTTTATTCAGGTTTAATGATACCATTAATGGGATTTGTTGGAAATTTTGGATATGTAATGGTATGTATTGTTGGTGCATTATTATCAATGAATAACATAATTTCATTTGGAGTTATTGTAGCTTTTATGATTTATGTTAGATTGTTTACTCAACCATTAACACAAATTGCTCAAAGTCTAAATCAACTTCAATCAACTGCTGCGGCAAGCGAAAGAGTATTTGAATTTTTAGATGAAAGTGAAATGCCAGATGAAAGTCACAAAAAAAATTATTTAAATCCTAAAAATGTTAAAGGAAATATTGAATTTAAAAATGTAAAATTCGGGTATAATGAAGAAAGGACAATAATAAAAGATTTTAGTGCTAAAATTAAGAGCGGTCAAAAAATTGCTATTGTAGGTCCGACCGGTGCTGGAAAAACAACAATCGTAAATTTATTAATGCGTTTTTATGACATTAAAGATGGAGATATATTAATCGATGGTATTTCTACTAAAAATTTAACTAGAGATAACATTCACAAATTATTTGTTATGGTATTACAGGATACTTGGATTTTTGAAGGAACATATTTAGAAAACTTAAAATATAATCAAAAAATATCAACTGAAAAAGTAGAAGAAATTTGTAAAAAAATTGGAATTCATCATTATATAAAAACAGAACCAAAAGGATATAATACTATTATCAATGATAATGATTCAATATCAGCTGGTCAAAAACAATTACTAACAATTGCAAGGGGTATGATAGAAGATGGACCATTTATAATTTTAGATGAAGCAACATCATCAGTTGATACAAGAACAGAAATGTTAGTTCAACAAGCAATGGATAAATTAACAAAAGGTAGAACTAGTTTTATTATAGCTCATCGCTTATCTACTATTAAAAATGCCGATTTAATATTGGTTTTAAATGATGGAAATATTGTTGAACAAGGAACACATAAAAAATTATTAAATAATAATGGCTTTTATGCTGAACTTTATAATTCTCAATTTCAAAAGGATGAAATTGAATAGTATATAAAAAAATATTAAAAATAAAAAAAGAAATTACTCTTTTTTTTTATCAGGTTCCAAATTTGTTTTCAATCTCATTAATTAATGATATTGGGAATCTAATAGTTTTATTGTTCATTTCAGTTTTATTCATATTAATTTTTAAAGTCATATTATTACCTTTAAAAATATCATATTACAAAAAAATAAAGTATGCATTGCAAAATGAATGGTTATAAAAGAAAATATATTTATAAAAAGAAAATAAAACTTTAAAAATATAGACTAGTAAAAACAAAAATATTGTGTTAAAGTATAGATGTAAGTTAAATAAATGTATATAATTATTAATGTAGAGACAATTAAAAAATATGAAGTCATAATAAGTAGGAAAGTGAGAAAATAGTATGAATAAAAAAAATATTATTATCGGAATATTTGTTGGATTGATAATCGTTTTATTAATATTTTTTACATTAAATCGCTTTGGTTTTTTAAGTGGTAAATACTTCTTTCCAAATAAATTTCAATCAAATAACATAATTGATATATTAAAAGATGAAGATGAAAAAACAAGTATTACTTATAATCACACATACAATAATATTGAAATAAATACAAATGAAGAAGCAAATAAATTGATAATTAATGATTCGGTTGAACAAAAAAATAATTGCCCTAATAATATTATAAAAATTGAAAATGAAATTATAAATAAATATAAAATAAAAGCTGTTAATTTATGTGAAATTAACTATAATGAAGCTTTAGAAATTGAAAATATTTTAAATTTTTTTGATAGTAATTTTCCTAATACCTTAAAATATTTAACAAATATTTCAATAGTAAATACAAATGAATCTTATATTACAAAGTTTATTCCTTTTTGGATATTCACAAAATCTTCAAATGATTTAATAGGACCATGGACAATTAAAACTGAAATATTATTAAATTCAAAATATTTTTTAAATGAAGATTTATTTAATGAAACTTTTGATAATATCAAAAAATTATCTTTTTATCCAAGAAATGCAAATAAAATATCAATAATAAGTTCTGAAATAGGTAATTTTTTAGCCTATTTGACAATAATTAAAAAAAATAATATGGAACTAGATATACTATTAAATAGGGGTAATCTTAATAATTATCACACGGTTTTATCAACTTATGAAAATGACAAATTTTTTCTAAATTTTGTTGCGGAAACATATGAAGAATATAAAAAAGAAACAAATACAACTATGTCATTATATGATTTTAGAAAATCAATTTCTAATTATTCTGTTATTAAAAATAATCAAGGCAATTATATATATTTAAAAACAATATCAGAAGCATTTCATGATTATTATTTAAATAAATCTAGTGCTAGTGACGCAAGCAAATACATAATTAAAAATATTAAAAAGTATTTAGAAGGATAGGTGAAATATGAAAAGAGCATTTTTTTATATAATTTTGATATTCCTTTTTAGTATAACTATCGTTTATGCTAATCCGACATTTAATATAAATTTAAATAGTATTTTTGATAAAAAAAATAATTTAGAAAATGATATAAAAAAAACAATAAACAACCAAATAGATTTTGAATTTGTTACTAACGAAAATAAAAATGAAGAAATTCTTACACTAAGTAAAAATTTGACATATCTGTTATTAGATATAAACAATTCTAAAACAGCAATTGAATACTATAATTTATATAAAACATATCAAAATAATATTCATGAAGAAGCAAAAAATATAGATGATAGTTTTAAAAAAATTGAACAATTAAATCTCCAATATAATTTTATTAATAATATAAAAACGTATAAGTTAGATAATGATTATATAAGTATGATTAATTTAACAAATGGATATTTAAAAAGTTCTACAACTGATTTAAATATATATTATTATTTTAAAAAAGAAGATAACAAATACAAATTATATAATTTGACTTATGAAACAAGTTTAGATATTGTAAACTTTTATAACAATTTAAATACAAATAAAATATATAATTCGCCATTGACAATTTTTAATAAAAATGTTTTAGGTATTGATAATGAAATATCTAAAAAAATAATTAATAACAACAAAAAAAATATTGTTCTTTTACAATCTTATAACAATAATGAGTTAATTAATACTGCCAATGGTTTTTATATACAAAAAAATCAAATTATTACTAGTTTATCTTTTTTTAAAACAGCATTAAGAGAAAGCCAAAATTTAATAATAACTAATGCAGAAACAAATAAAATAATTGATTACCGTATATCAGAAATAATTCCAGAAAAAAATATTATTATTTTAAAAACAGACACAGAAAATACTTATGTTCAAATAGAAGAAAATTATAAAGAAAATGATCAAGTTCTGATGATTAATAGTATTAATGGATCAATATTAAGTATAGATGACAACATAAATTTAATTATGCCAATTAATAATAGTGAAGGTAGTCCAATATTTAATATAAATGGAAATGTTATTGGGATGGTTAATAGTTCTATTAAAGGTAGTTTAACGAGCTGCATAACAGGATATGATTTAAAAAATATTGAAAAAAAAATTAATCAAAAAAACTCAATAACATTTGAAGAATTAAAAAATAAATATTATAATATCAATGTTTATGAAGAAAATATTAAAAATAACATTCCATTAAAAAAATGGGAACAATATAAAAAAATAGGTGATTTAGAAAATAGTATTAAGTTGGAATTAATTCAAGCAAATATGTTAGATGAAATAATAACCTTAAAATATTATAATAAAGCATTTAAATATATTAATAGTTTTAAATTCGCTAATGAATTTATTAGCAATATTAAGGATGAAGAATATGTAGAAACATTAAATACAAATAATAAATGTATATATGAAAATATAAATAATAAAATAATTATTTTTGGTGATTATGAATATTTATTTATAGTGTTGGTGAAAAAATGAAAAAAAAGTTAGTAAATTTTATAGAAAATAATAAACAATTGTGTCTTACAACATGTATTGTTATAATAATAGGTATAATAGGAATAATAATATATTTTACAATGACAAATAATTTAATTACTAGAAATTATGATTCATCAAAATATAGTTTTTCATATGATAAAAGTTGGTTTATAACAGAGCGAAGTAGTTTAAGTGTTGAATTAAAACATGAAAAAAGTAAAATGAGAATAGAAATAATAGAAGATAGAATAGAAAACTTAGAGGAATTTTTAGATAAAACAATATGGACAATTAATTCAAATAATTCAAATTATAAATTAATTTCCAAAAATAAAATACTAGCAACGATTAATAATTATGAAGGCTATAGATTGATTTATGAAGATAGTGATAATCATGCATTAATTATTCTAGCAAAAAAAGGCAATACACTAATGTTAGCAACATATATAGCTTCTAATGATTCATTTGATTTGTTATATGATAGTGCTAATTATATAATAAATAGTTGGACTATAAAAAACGAAACTTTAGAAATAGAAAATTTAATAGACTTAAAACTATCAAATATCAAATGGAATGATAATAAGAATTTAACAATTGATGAAGATGACATTAATAATTATGAAATAGATAATGTTAAATATACACTATCGACAGCCTTTATTTCTAATGGGAAAGATCATGAATATAAATGTGTAAATTTAACTTTAGGAGAAATAAAGGCAAATGTTTTTATACAAAATATAAACGTATATGAATATTTAGATAAAACTAGTCAAAATAGTATTTATTATAAAATAGAAAAATACAATGATGATACAATATACAATTCATTTAAATCACAAACTTCACGAATTGAAAGTTTAAAAGATGATTATATTTATAAGGCAAGCTGGAAAATTATTGCAACTGAAGAAATTCATGAAGAAGTTCATGTCATATATGCTCTTGATAAAAATCATATTCTATTAATCAAAATAAATTCAACCAATGCGTATATTCCCAAAGAATTAGTTCAAGGAATAAAAATAGTTAAATAAAACCAATAATAA
This sequence comes from uncultured Muribaculaceae bacterium, assembly GCA_964454255.1. Taxonomy (GTDB): domain Bacteria; phylum Bacillota_I; class Bacilli_A; order RF39; family UBA660; genus CAYVSY01. The sequence continues at coordinate 19,834 of CAYVSY010000004.1, read as the reverse complement.
GTGATATAATAAAAATAGAAAATTGGTGATAATGTGACAGAAATTTTAAATAATTTAAATAATTGGATAGAAATAACAATTAATTCTTTAGGACCATATAGTGTCATTTTAAGTTGCTTACTTATTGTTTTTGAATCAATTATTCCTATTTTACCATTATCATTTTTTATTGCCATTCTCTATATTAAATATGGAGTATGGATAGGATTTATAATATCATGGATATTTACAATAATAGGTTGTATAATGTCATTTTTCTTATTTCAAACTATTTTTCAAAAAAAAATAGATGAAAAATTAAGAAAAAATGAAAAATTCAATAAAATATTTACTATTATTGATAATATAAGTTTTAGACAAATTGTTGTTTTATTAGCGATTCCTTTTACACCAGCTTTTTTAGTAAATATTGCGGCTGGAATATCTAAAATTAATTATAAAAAATATATACCAGCATTAATAATTGGAAAAATATTTTTAGTGTATTTTTGGGGTGAAATTGGATTAACATTAATAGAAAGTTTAAAAAACCCAATTGCTTTAATAAAAATAATAATTATGGTTATAATTTCATATTTAATAAGTATTATTGTAAATAAAAAATTAAAAATTGATTAATCATTGACTAGTTATAAATGTTTTAATATAATACTTTTGGAGAGTGAAAAATGAATATTAGTAAAAAAGCTAAAATAATAATAATTTTGTGTGTCGTATTAATGATTTTGCTAGGCATAACAATATGGGTTTTAAAGTATCTTAATAGAAATTACGAAGTAACATTTAAAAATGAATATTTAAATCAAGAATATAAAGAAAAAGTAAAAGTTAACACTAAGGTTATTGAACCAGCTGAGCCGCAAAAAGAAGGGTATAGTTTTACGGGTTGGTGGATAAATGAAGAAAAATTTGATTTTTCAACACCAATTACTAAAAGTGTTACTTTAACAGCAAAATATGTAATTGATCCAACTTATATTTATAAACAAAAAGTAAAATTCGATTCAAATGGTGGTAGTTTAATTGAACCTCAAACTGTTATTAGAGGTGAAACGGTTGTTGAACCAAGTAATCCTACTAAGAACTCTTATGACTTTGTTAGATGGAACTATAATGGCATAGAATATGATTGGACAATACCCGTTGAAGAAGATATTACATTAGTAGCTGAATGGACAATTAGTTTAAGTGAAGATGAAAGAAATCTTATTCAAGCTAAAAATGAATTAGGACCTTTTGACATATATCAAGCAAAACCTACTTTAAAAAAGAATGCGGTTAATGGTAAGTGCACAATTCTATGGAGGGATGCTGATTTTGATTTAGTAACTCGTGAAAAAGAAGATATTTCTAAAAAAGTAACAGCTGATATTACTTGTGGAACTAAAAGTATAGCTAAATCGGTTATCGCAACTATTAAAGCGTCAACCTATCGTTATGTTATTAGTCAATTAAAAAATTCATATAAAATGGTTATATATGATGGCAATACAGAAATAACCAATTACAAATTATTAAATACAAAATTAAATTCTATTAGTGAATGGAAACAAAATCGTGATGGTGATTATGCTACTATAACTAATAATAATTGGGTAAAAGATCAAACTTATTATTTAATATTTAAAGATGAAAAAAATACAACATATTATGTTTCATCAAAATAGTGTTTTAAAAAATAAAATTATCATAGTATATATCTATGATAATTTAAGCTCAAGATAACAAATACTCGGGCTTTTTAATATGGTCGATAATACATAGGATAAGGAGGATAGTATCCATATGGTCTTGGATAAAATGCTGGAGCTAATAATCCACCAGTAATTCCTCCTAAAACAAATGGACCTAAAAATCCACCAACAAAACGATTATTTCCGCCATAATAAGGTGAACGCCCGTAATTACGATACATAAAATTACCCCTTTCTGTTTATATTATATATATAAAGACAAAGGAAAGTGATTGAAAATGGAAAATAAAATAGAAAAATTAAGTGAAATATTAATTAAACACTCTTTAAGTGTAGAACCGGATGAAAGAGTTTTAATATATATGGAATCAGATAAACCAAAAAAATTAGTGAAATATTTAATTAAAAAAATATATGAAGTAGGTGGAATACCAAGTGTTAAGATAAAGGATAGTGAAATAAATGGAGTTCTATCAAAATATTTAACAGAAAAGAAAATAGAAGGAATAATAAAAGAAAAATGGTTCGATGTAGATAATTATGATTCATTCATAACTATAAAGTGTTCAAATAATGATTATGAAGATAAGTATTATAATGTTGAAATGAATAAAATATTAGGAAATAGAACAATATATGTTGATAATATTAGAATAAATAAAAAAAAATGGGTTTTATTAAACTTTCCTTCAGGATTAGATGCATATAAAGCTAAAATGACCACTGATGAATATTATGAATATGCTTTTGATGTTATGACGATAGATTATAAATCATTAGAAAATAACCTACAACCATTAAAAAAGTTGATGGAAAAAACGGATAAAGTTCGTATAACAGGAAAAAATACTGATATAAGTTTTTCTATAAAAGATATTCCGGTTGTTATATGTGCTGGTAAAAGTAATATTCCTGATGGAGAAGTTTTTACAGCCCCAGTAAAAGATAGCATAAACGGTTATATTACGTATAATACTGCTTCGCCATATAAGGGGAATACTTATCATAATATTAAATTAGTATTTGAACAAGGGAAAATTATAGAAGCAACTTGTGATGAAGATAATGAAAAATTAAATAAAATTTTTGATACTGATGAAGGAGCTAAATATGTAGGAGAATTTTCTTTAGGAGTTAATGATCGCATTTTATATCCGATGGGGGACATATTATATGATGAAAAAATATATGGAAGTATTCATTTCACTCCAGGACGAGCATATCAAGATGCATATAATGGCAATAATTCCTCAATTCATTGGGATTTGGTTTTAATACAAAGAAAAGACTATGGTGGTGGTAATATTTATTTTGATAATGTTTTAATTAGACAAGATGGTGAATTTGTATTAAAAGAATTAGAAAAATTAAACACAAAAGAACGTAAATAATAAAATAACACTTTATATTTATGTTTTTTTTTGTTATAATTAATCATAGAGGTGGCATATGAAGAAGATATTAATAAGTTTATTAATATTATTGACACTGACAGGATGTTCAACTATTAACAAAAATTCTAATTATATTACATATATTAATCCTGTTTTAAAAACTGAAAATAATAATGTAAATAAAACATCTAAAGGATATAAATATTTTTTACCAAAAGGTGTTAGTTTAATAAAAGATATTGATTTTAATCAAAAATTTAAATGTTATGATACTTATTTATATTTAAATGCTGATATATTAAGTTATTATCATAAAATAAGCGTATCATTTGATAATAAAGAAAGTGAAGTATACTTTAGACAATTTGAAAAAAACAATAAAACTGGTTATATTAAAATCAAAAAAGAAAATGATTACTTTTTTGTTGAAATTTTATATAATTATGCTAAAATAGAAGTATACACTAGAGAAAATTATTTAAAGAATATAATAACCTATTCGACAATTATTTTAACAAGCATTGAGTATAATGATGAAATAATTGAAAGTATTATAAATGAAAATTATTTTTCTAGTATGGAAACTGAATATAAAATTGTTAAACCAGAAATGAATGGTGAAACATTCGAACAATATCAAGAAGAATATAATACATACAAAGAAAACACCTTACCGGATGAAAAAAAAATTAATAATGAAAAAAATAGTAATTAAAAGGAGTGGCTTAAATGAGCATATTTAAAAAATTTCAAAATTTATTTATGGATGATGTTGAAGAAACAGAAGAAATAGAAATAGAAGAAAAAACGGAATCACCAAAATTACCAACAATAATGCAAAATGAAATAAATAAAAAAGTTTCTATTCAAGAAAAACCAGAACAAGAGAAACCAGAAGAAACAATTGTTAGTGATAACGAAGCTACAAGGACAAATATGAAGTTTAATTTTCCAATTGAATTTAATGAAAAAGATTGGACTTCAATAAAACGAAAAAAGTCATTATATAATACACCCAATAAGACTAGAAGTGAAAACACTAGTATTAATTCTGGTTTTAAGAACACACTAAAAAAAGAGGAACCAAAACCTCAACCAAAGTTTAGATGTTCACCAATAATATCACCTGTTTATGGGATATTAGATAAAAATTATAAAAAAGAAGATGTTCAAGCTAAAGATATTGAAGGTTATGAAATTCCACGAGCAAATGTAAAAGTTGATTTTGAAAGTATTAGAAAAAAAGCTTTTGGAACACTAACAGACGATTTAAAAGATAACATGATGTGTGAAGGTTGTGAATTACTTAAAAAAGAAATATCAAAAGAAGAATCAAATTTTGAATATGATAATTTATTAGATAATATTGTAGATAATTCTAAAACAATGGAAACTGCTGAAGAAAATTATGCCGATTTTGGAATAATATATGATCATAAAACAGAAACAAAAGAAATGATTCCAAATAAAATTGAAGTTGAAGTAGAAGATGAAAGAAATAATATCGATTCAGATACTATTAAAATTACCAATCATAATGATGAAGAAATATTAGCTGAAAAAATTGAAGTGAAAGAACCTATTGAAGAATCAAGAATTGAAACAAGAACATCAAGAATAGAACAAATGGATTATCATGACATAACAGAAGAAATATTAGATAATTCTAAAGAAAATACTAATAAGTTAGAACTTACTGATGATTTATATGATTTAATTGATTCTATGTATGAAGAAAGGTAGGAAAAATGACTGATGTATTACCAATAATATTATATATATTAGGTTCTATTTTATTAATTGTATTAATAATATTAGGTATAAAATTAATAATTACTATGAATAAGATAGAAACAGTTGTAGATGATATAAATATTAAAGTTAAAAAATTAAATGGCTTTTTTTCTATAATTGATTTTGCTACTGATAAATTATCATCGCTTAGTGATTTAATGGTAGATAAAATTAGTTTATTAATAAATAAGTTATTTAATAAAAATAAAAAAAAGGAAGGTGAAGAAAATGAGTAAAAAAGGTGGATTTGGTAAATTTTTATTTGGTGCAGGAATTGGTGCAGGATTGGCTTTATTATTTGCTCCTAAAAAAGGTAGCGAAACAAGAAGAGAACTAAAAATTAAATTAGATGAACTTTGGTCAAAGGCTAAAGAAGTTGATGTTGAAGAATTGAAATTACAATTTCAAGAAAAAGTAGAAGAAATCAAATCAGAATTAAATGATTTAGATAAAGAAAAAGTATTAAAAATTGCCAAAGAAAAGGGAGAAGATTTAAAATTAAAAGCTGAAGATCTATTAGCTCTAGCAAAATCAAAGGGAACACCCGTTTTAGAAAGTGTTGCTAAAGAAGTAAAAGAAAAAGTAGTATTAGTTCTAAAAGAAGTTCTTAAAAAATTAGAAGAATCAGAAAAATAATGATTCTTTTTTCTTTTTTTAAAAAAATAGATTTTTTATTGTAAAGTTTCTATTTTTTCTTTTGTTTTTAATAATATTTGATATAATATAATTAAGAGGTGAATTATGTTTAATATATTTAAAGATAAAGATAATAATAAAATTGATGTAGGTCGTGTTAATGAAATAATTAAAATTACTAATACAATATTAAAAATTGCTTTTGTTTTGATAATTATTTTAATATTATTTATGGGAACAAAAGTATTAAAAGAATGGGGAGTATTTGATATAATAATTACTATTTTTAGTATTCTATCACCATTTTTTATTGGATTAGTTGTTGCTTGGTTATTAAATCCAATTGTTCATTTTTTAAGAAAAAAAGGTGTTAACAGAGTTGTGGGAACAATTTCCACATATGTTGTCTTTTTAGCTATTATGTATTTAATAATTGCCGCTGTTGTTCCCATATTATATGAAGAAATTAATGAGTTTGTTAAAACTGTTCCTACCATTGTTGACCAAATAAAAGAATTTATTGATAATTTATTTGATAAAATTAGTAACAGTGGTTTTGATTTAGAAACCGTTAAAAATGATATATATAGACAAATTGAATTATTTGCAACAACTTCAACATCTAGTATTCCTGAATTATTATTTAATATTGTTAAAGGTTTCTTTGGAACAATAGGCGAAATAATAATAGGTTTAATAATAGGTTTATATTTATTATTTGATTTTGATAAATCAATAGAAAGAATTGGAACAATAATTCCTTTAAAATATAGAAACAATATTAATCAAATTTGTGAAAAAATGGATATTGCTTTAAAAAGTTTTGTTCAAGGAACATTAATTGTATCATCAATAATATTTGCTGTATGTAGTGTTGGATTTATAATTGCTGGTTTAAAAGCACCAATATTATTTGCATTGTTCTGTGCTATTACTAACATAATTCCATATGCTGGGCCATATATAGGTGCCGCTCCAGCTGTTTTAATTGGTTATTCGCAAGGACCGGTAGTTGGAACAATTGTTCTTATGACATGCATAATTATTCAAGTAATTGAAGGAAATTTCATACAGCCACTTGTTATGAGCAAAACAATGAAATTACACCCTGTAACAATTATTGTAGGCTTATTAATATTTGGATATTTCTTTGGAATAATAGGTATGATAATTTCTACCCCTATAATATCCATTATTAAAATATTATTTACTTATATAAATGATAAATATCAGATAATTGATATAGAAGAATTAAGAAAAGTATGAAGATATGAGGTTCAACATGGAATTAAATGAAATAACAGAACATAGAGATAATTTAATTAGGAAAATTAATGATATGATAGTCAAAGAAGAATTAGCCTATAATAAATTAGTTAAAAAAAATTTTATTAAACGTATAATTAATTCACAAGAATTATTAGAAATAAAAAACAAATTATCATCTTTAGATTTATTAAAAAGATTTATTGAAGGAGAAAGTTTTTCGTTAAGACAATTAATAACTATTGCCTCAGATAATTCTTTAATGATGAATGAAGATTTTAAAAATGTCGTCTATAGTATTAGAAATAAATTAAATGACGTTCGTGGGCATTCAAACGAAATTAATAATCAAACACTATTAGATAATTACATTTATATAGAAGAATTATCACTTGATTTAGAAAAGGAGAGATTCAAAAAATGAGTAAAATATTTTTAATATCAGGAAAAGCTAGACATGGAAAAGATACTTTTTCAAGTATGTTAAAAGAAGTTGCTGAACGAAACAATCAAAAAGTTATTATTACTCAATTGTCAAAATATTTAAAATATTATGCTAAAGAAATAGTAAACTGGGATTTTAATGAAGAAACTAAACCTCGTCAATTTCTTCAAGACTTAGGTAATAAAGTTAGACTTGATATGAAAAAATACGATTTTTTTACGGATAGAATGATAGAAGATATTGAAATATTTAATAATTATTTTGATATAATTATTATTAGTGACGTTCGTTTAAAAAATGAAATAAATAAAATAAAAACTGCTTATCCTAATACTATATCAATAAATATATTTAGACCAAATTTTGATAATGGAATGACAGAACAACAAAAAAATCATCTAACAGAAATAGATTTAGATGATTTTAAAAATCATGATTATATTGTAGAAAATACAACATTAGAAAAATTACAAGAAGAAACTGAAAAAATATATAAAAAAGAAAGATACTAGTGATTAATATTATCTTTATATTTCTCTCATATTATCCATATTAAAATATGGATCTTTTTTATTAATTTTATCAAAAAATAGTATTCCATTTAAATGATCAAATTCATGTTGAAAAGCAATTGATAATTCTTCACGAGCTCGAATAATGTATTTATTTCCATCAATATCATAAGCTTCAAATTTTACTCTAGCATATCGTGGAACAATGCCTTCTACATCACGATTAACACTTAAACATCCTTCACCAGTCGAAGCAAAAATTAATTCTTCTGAATTACTTATCATTTTTGGATTAATTGCTACATAATTTTTAAATAGGCCTGTTTCTTCTTCGTGACAAATCACAAAAAAATTTTCATTTATTCCAACTTGTGGTCCAGCTAAACCCATTCCAGGTCGCAAATTATATTTTTGAGCAATATCTTCAATTTGACTTTTTCTTAAGTATTCTACCATATCATGAATAATTTTCTTTTTCGTCTGAGTTATTGGAAATGTTACATCAATATTTTTTTTTCGTAATCTTTTATCTTTTTCGTCTAATATATCCTTCATTAAAAGCATATTTATCAACTCCTAGTAATATTTAAAATGTTTAAAATTTATAAGTAATATTTATTATTTATGAGATGAATCACTTGTATTTGTTTAAATTTTAAATATCATAAATAATAATAATCAATAATATAATTTTATCATAAAAAAAATAAAAAGGAAATATTTTCCCTTTCATTTTTTAAAAAAACTTATGCAACTACGCGTGTGCCAATAATTATAACAAGCAAAATAAATAAAACAAGGATTATGGCTCCACCATAACCGTAGCCAGCACCGCCACCATATCCATATCCTGGATATCCACAACCGCTTTGGCAGCCACAGCCAGAACCATATCCACCACCGTATCCTCCATAGTAATACATAACATTACCTCCTTTTATATTTCTAATATAGTGTATTATAAGTTCAATTTTTTGTCACTACAAAAGCACAAAAATGGAAAAAAGTATTTTATTTTTATCATATATATAGTATAATTGTAATGGGTGATAAAAATGTTGAAAATAGAACATGTAACAAAATGTTATGGCAAATTAAAAGCTGTTAATGACTTGAGTTTTACTGTTCAAGAAGGAGAAATATTTGGTTTATTAGGATTAAATGGTGCTGGTAAAACCACAACTTTTAGAATGATTATGGGGCTTATTGATGATTATGATGGAAATATCTACTTTAATGAAGAAAAAATTGGATACAAATTTTCAAATAGAATAGGTTTTCTAACTGAAGAAAGAAGTCTTCTTACCAAAATGACTGTTTTAGAACAAGTTAAATTTTATGCAACATTAAAGGATATGGAAGAAGATAAAATAGAAATTGAATTAGATAAATTATTAAAAGAATTTGGCATAAGTGAATATAAAAAAAGAAAAATTAAAGAATTATCAAAAGGAAATCAACAAAAAATACAATTTATCTGCGCGATTATTCATAAACCAAGTCTATTAATATTAGACGAACCGTTTAGTGGCCTTGATCCATTAAATGTAGAATTATTTAAGAAAAAAATATTAGAATTAAAAAGCAAAGGAACAATGATTATATTTTCATCTCATCGTATTGAACATGTTGAAATGTTTTGTGAAAAATTAGTTGTTCTAGTTAAAGGAAAATCTGTTTTAGAAGGTTATTTAAAAGACATAAAAAATGATTTTAGAAAGAAAAAAATAATTATTAATGGTGACATTAATGTCCAAGAAGTTGAAAAATTAGATGGTGTTATTAGTGTTATAAGTGAGGCTAATAATTATATTGTTTCAATTCAAGACATTAAATACGTTAATAGTATATTTAAAGTTATTTCAAAATATCCAAATATTACTAAATATATGGTAGAAGATGCTAGCTTAAATGACATTTTCTTAGAAAAAGCAGGTGAAGCATATGAAGAATAAATTATGGTTTTTAACTAAAATGAGTTTAAATAAAAAAATTAAAACAAAATGGTTTGTGATAGCCAATATATTTATTTTTTTACTTATCGTTTGTGTCGCAAACATTGATTCAATTATCAAAGCATTTGGTGGAGAATTTGAACATATTGATAAAATATTAGTTATTGATAATGCTAATGTGTATGATAAATTTAAAACCAATTATAACGAATTATATAATTATGTTGGAAACAATAATAGTGAAATTTCTTTAACAGATAAATCAGTTGATGATTTAAAAACTGAAATTAAAGAAGAAGATAAAATATTAATAGTTTTTAATAATGATGAATCAGAATTTTTAAAGGTAGATTTAATAACAAAAGGAAATGTAAAAACTATAACATATCAAGTTATTACTAATGCTATTAATGGTGTAAAAAAAGATATAGCACTTCAACATTATAATATATCTAATGAAATATTAGCGATAGTAAATAGTCCTGTTACAATTACAACTACCAAATTAGATGATTCGAGATCATTAGACGAAACGATGAATTTAATTATGGGGACAGTTTTCCCATTATTAATATTACCATTTTTTATGTTAACGATGTTTTTAGTTCAAATGATTGGCGCTGAAATTAATGAAGAAAAAACGACAAAAGGAATGGAAATAATAATATCAAATGTATCTCCAAAAACACATTTCTTTTCTAAAATATTAGCAGGTAATATATTCGTTTTAATTCAAGGAGCCTTATTATTAGCTTCATGTGGAATAGCATTATTAGTTAGAAAATGTTCAGCTGGTAGTTTAATAACTCCAGATATTCAATCATCAATTAGTGGGATAATTTCAATGATGACTGATAGTGGTGTTATTAGTAAATTAATTTTTATTATTCCATTAACATTGGTTTTAATGATATTAACATTTATTGGATATTCTTTACTTGCTGGAATATTAGCTTCTATGACAACAAACATGGAAGATTATCAACAAGTTCAAACACCAATAATAATTATTTCATTGGTGGGTTATTATTTATCAATTATGGCTGGAATGTTTGAAGGAAGCACTTTAATTAAACTGGCATCATATTTTCCATTTATTTCCGCCTTGCTTTCTCCAGCATTACTATTAATTGGTCAAATTAGTATTGTTGATGTTTTAATAGCAATAGTAATAATGGTTACTGTTTTATGTATATTATTTAAATATGGAATAAGAATATATAAAGTAGGTATTTTAAACTATTCATCAAGCAATTTATGGAAAAAAATATTTAAGGCCGTTAAAACAAAATGATGTAAAAAAAAATGGATTTTAAAATAATTATTGACAATAATCATTTAAACCTTTATGATATAAGTAGATGAGGTGCAAAAAATGAAAAAAATATTTAACATATTTATACTTGTAATTATGATAGGGATTTTATCAGCATGTGGATCAAAAAAAGTAATTGAAGAACAAAAAGATGTGACAATAGGTGATACTATCTCTTTAGAAAAATTTGATATATCATTTGTTAATTACTCATTACGTAAAGCAATATCAAGTAGTGAAAAATATCAAGATTTAGTCTTTTTAGAAGTTAATGCTAAGAATACTACAGATACTGCAATTGCTGTATCAACATCACTGTATACTGTATATGGACCAAATAATATAAAATTAGAAAAAATATCTGGCACTAAATATACTAGCTTAATTACGAAAGTAGGTAATATTAGAGCAAATGGAACAACAAATGGTCATATTATATTTCCATTTATAGGATATGGTGAATATTACATTGAATGGGTCAATAAGAAAAAAACTATTACAATGAAATGGACAATTTATGAGGAACAATAAGTTTCTCATTTTTTCTTTTAAAAATATGATATAATAATATCTGAAATGAGTGATTAAAATGTTTGTAGATGAAACTAATATAGAAATTCAAGCTGGAACTGGTGGAGATGGTTGTCTAGCTTATCGCCGTGAAAAATACATTCCCATGGGTGGACCATTTGGCGGAACTGGCGGAAAAGGTGGAGATGTAATTTTTATAAGTGATAGTGGTTTAAAAACACTAATTGATTTAAAATATCAAAAGCACATAAAAGGTCAAAATGGACAAAATGGCATGGGAAAAAACAAAAATGGTTTTAATGCGAAAGATACAATAATAAAAGTTCCGATAGGCACGACTATTAAAGATAACGATACTGGAATGATAATAGGAGATCTCACATCAGATAAAGAAGAAGTTATAATTGCCTATGGAGGTCGTGGAGGTCGTGGAAATGTTAGTTTAGCCACAAAAACTAATCCATGTCCATCTTTTTGTGAAAAAGGTGAACCAGGTGAGATTAGACATATTAATACTACACTAAGAATGATGGCTGATGTTGGATTAGTAGGAATGCCAAGTGTAGGCAAATCGACTATTCTATCAAATGTATCAGCGGCTAATCCCAAAATTGCAAGTTATCATTTTACGACTTTATCACCTAATCTTGGTTTAGTAACAACAAAAAATATGAAAAAGTTTGTGTTAGCCGATTTACCAGGATTAATTGAAGGAGCATCAGATGGTGCAGGACTTGGAATCAGATTTTTAAAACATGTCGAAAGAACAAAAATTTTAGTGCATGTTCTTGATATGAGTGGAAGTGAAGGAAGAAATCCACTTAATGACTATAATATGATAAAAAAAGAATTAATTGAATATAATCCTAAGCTACTGGATAAACCTAAAGTAATTGTAGCTAATAAAATGGATATAGAAAAATCAAAAGAAAATTTAATTAAATTTAAAAAAGAAATTAAAGATATTCCGATATTTGAAATAGAAGCAATTAATGGAACGGGATTAACTGATTTAATGAATTATTTAGGGAACTTAGTTGAAGAAACTGACAATGAACCATTATTTGCTCCAGAAACAATTGAAACTCATGTCTTATATAAATTTAAAAAAGAAAAACCATGGATAATTACTCAAGATAATAATGTTTGGGTAGTTAGAAGTGAAAAAATTGAACGTATATTTAAAATGACAAACTTTAATACAGAAGAAGCATATGTTAATTTTGCCAAAAAAATAAGGCGCACAGGACTTGATGATGAACTCATAAAATTAGGTATAAAAGATGGTGATATTGTTCGTATCTTAGATTTTGAGTTTGAATGGACTAAATAAAAAATTTTTCAATTTTTTATTTTTTTTTATTTTTAAAAAGAAATAAGAAAAATAATTGCTAAAGATATATGTAAGGAGGTGATAATATGAAAAAAAAATTAATAGTTAAACAAAATGGAAGTAAGGACTGTGGAGCAAGTGCATTACTTTCAATAATTAGATATTATGATGGAAATATATCATTAGAAAAACTAATTGATATAACTGATACAACAAAAAACGGAACATCATTTTTAAAAATGCAAACAGCTATGAATTCATTAGGATTTGAAAGTATTGGATATAAAGTTAATAACATAAATAATTTAGATAAATTTACTCCTTTTATAGCCCAAATAATAAGTAAAAACTATATGCATTTTGTAGTTGTATATCAAATAAGAAAAAATGATATTATAATAATGGATCCTGCCGTTGGAAAAAGAATAATATCAAAAAAAGAATGGGAATTATTATGGACAAAAAACATATTAGTGTTTAAACCATTAAAAAAAATACCTTATATAAAAGATAATAAATATATTTATAATTGTATAAAAAATCTTATTATAAATAATAAAAAAATAATTATTCAAATTGTTTTATTATCAATTATATGCACAATATTTTCATGTATATATTCTTTTAATCTTAAAGTTTTAATTGACAAAGTTATGAATACTGATATAAATAATTTAATTAATGTGACCTTGATATTTATATTAGTTTTATTAACCAAAACAGTTTCTAATTTAATTAGGAATCATTTATTAGTATATTTAAATCAAAAATTAGATATAACGCTAGTTCTTAATACATTTAAACACATATTATTGCTTCCGTATAATTATTATAAAACTAAAACAACAGGTGAAGTAATATCTAGAATTAATGATTTATCATATGTTAAAAATATGATAAGCAAGCTAACACTCACAGTATTTTTAGATTTATTGTTGTTTATTACAGGAGGGATACTGTTATTCTTAATAAACAGTTCATTATTCTTTATATCTGTTTTAATAATTATAATTTATATAATAATAATTATCATATTTAGACCTTTGAAAAAAAATAAAATAATTGAAATTCAAGAAAATACTGCAACTGTTAATTCTCATATGATAGAAAATATTAGTGGAGTTGAAACAATAAAAGGATTAAATATAGAGAAAAAAATTATTAAAAAATTTGAATATATTTATTCAAAAACATTAAATAATGTATTAAGTTACAATATTATTAGTAATTATGAAATGTTTTTAAAAGAAACAATTGAATTATTAGGATTAATACTTATAAATTATTTAGGAATAAAACTAATAATGAATAATAATCTTACGATGGGATCGTTACTAACTTTTAATTCCTTAGTAGTATATTTTATTAATCCAATTAAAAATATTATTGACTTAGATAATGATTATTTATATGCAATGAATTCTTTAAAAAGAGCTAATTCTATATATGATATTGAACCATTAAATTTAGAAAAAAGAAATATATACAATATAAACGGAGCAATAGAATTTAAAAATGTAAATTTTTCTTACAATAACATCGATAATATTTTAAATAATGTTAATTTAAAAATTAATAATAATGAAAAGGTTTTAATAATAGGACCGTCTGGAAGTGGAAAATCGACATTATTAAAACTAATTTATAAATATTATAAACTAGAAAGAAATAAAATTTTTATTAATAATATAGATATAAATGATTATGAAATTGCTGATATTAGAGCTAATATTAGTTTAATATCTCAAAAAGAAACAATATGGACAGATAGCATTAAAAATAATATATTATTAGAACAAAAAATTAACTATGAAAAGTTCTTAAAAGTATCATCATATTTATATGTCAATAAAATAATTGAAAACAAATTATTAGGGTATGATAGTTTATTAGAAGAAAATGGCTGTAATCTTTCAGGGGGTGAAAGACAGCGAATAATTCTTGCTCGAACAATACTAAGCTCCAAAAAAATAATCCTAATAGATGAAGGATTAAGCGAAATTGATATTAATTTGGAAAGAAAAATATTAAAAAATTTATTTAATAATTTTAAAAACAAAACATTTATAATAATTTCTCACAGAATGAATAATATGGATTTATATGATAAAGTGATAAAAATTAATTCGGGAATGGCTAAAGTGTTAGAAAGGAATAATAATGGATATATACAATAGTGAAATAAGCATTTTAAAGAGTGAAACAAAAAATTGGAATAAAGCATCATATATAATCATTATTTTAATAATGTTCTTAATAACATTATGTCATATTTTGAAATATAAAACCTTTTTATTTAATAGTGGCGAAGTAATATTGGTAAATAATGATTATAACATTAAAACATATATTAATATTACAGAATTAAATAATATTACTAATAGAGATATTGTTTATATAAATGAAAAAGAATATAAATATAAAATACTAAATATAAGTCCAGAAGTATTTGAAAATAATTATAAAGAAGTAATATTAAAAATAGATATAGAAGAAAGTAAAAAAATTAATAATAATATTATAGATTTAAAATTTATTAAAGAAGAAAAAGAAATAATTAAATATATTAAAAATTATATTTAATAGAAAGGACAATATGCAAAAATTAAATAATTTTGAATTAAGCAATGTTAATGGTGGAGGTATCGGATTTATGATTGCTGGAATAGCAGCTGGCATAATATTTTTAATAGGTGTAATATCAGGATATGCAAATCCAAATAAATGTAAAGGATAGGAGGTAAAAATGAAAACATTAAACAATATAGAATTAAATAAAATAAGTGGTGGATTTAGTTTTAATGCATCATATTTAAATTATGGTGTAAGAGCGATTAATTTATTGCTTGATTTAGGTAGAGCATTTGGAAGTGCTTTAAGAAGAATTGGAAGTGGTCGTCTTTGTCCAATTTAATATGTAAATACAAAGATATAATAAAAACAATAGGTATAATCTCTTTATTATGGATATCATATCCATATATAGAAATTATTGGGAAAGCCATAATGACAGTTGGTCGAATTGTCGGAACAGCCGCAAGAACTGGTTGCTAAATAAATAAAAATATGCTATCTTTATTATAGGAGGTTCAAAATATGACACTAGTTATTATGGCAGCTGGATTTGGCTCTCGATTCGGCGGCTTGAAACAAGTCGAACCAGTTGGCCCAAATAATGAATTTATAATTGATTATAGCATTTTTGATGCTATTCAAGCCGGATTTAATAAAATAGTTTTTATTATCAAAGAAGAAAATTATGATTTATTTAAAGAAACTATTTCTAAAAGATTGGAAAAGAAAATTGATATTGAATATGTTTTTCAAAAATTAGAAAATGTTCCTAATAATTGTATGATTCCATCCGAAAGAAAAAAACCTTGGGGAACAACACACGCAATACTATCTTGCTGTGACGTTGTAAAAGAACCATTTGCAGTAATAAACGCCGATGATTATTATGGATCACAAGCATTTGTTGATGCATATGAAAAATTGACTGATAAAAATTGCGAATGTGCTATTATTGGTTATAAGTTGAAAAACACAGTTACAGAAAATGGCACAGTATCAAGGGGTGTATGTCAAGTTAAAAATGGATATGTAATAAGTATAAATGAAAGAAAAAATATTAGAATAACAGGATCGTTAATGGAATTTAATGAAAATAATAATTGGGTATTATTAGAAGACGATACTATTGTTTCTATGAATTTTTGGACATTTAAACCAACCATCTTCAAATTATTAGAAAAAAAATTTGAAGAATTCATAAATGATTCAAATAACAATATTTTGACAGATGAAGCACTATTACCAGTAGATATTGGGAATTTAATAAAAGAAAATAAAATTAATGTTAATATCGTTGAAACAACTTCTGATTGGTGTGGCGTAACATATAAAACTGACAAGGACAAATTAGTTAAATATCTCAAAAACAAACATATTCAAGGTTCATATCCAGAAAAATTATGGAAAAATTGACGAAAAGATACATTTTTTGTATCTTTTTAGTTGTATAAATTAAAAAATATGATATAATTTATAGTGAAATGCAGAAGGGAGGGATAAAAATGTCTGTTGAAGTTAGAGGAAATAACTTAGAAGGAGCTATTAAAAGATTTAAAACTGAAGTAGCCCGTAGTGGAACCCTCACTGCTGCTAAGAAACATGCTGAATATAAGAAACCTGGTGTTCAAAGAAGAGAAGCTATCAAAGAAGGTATTAAGAATAGCAGAAAAAATAGTAAAAAATATAGTGAAAGAAGAGCTGCTTAATATGAATTTGTTAGACAAAATAAATAATGATATGAAAAGTGCTATGAGAAATAAAGATTCATTCAAATTAAGTGTTATTAGAATGTTAAAAGGTGCTATTCAATTAGAACAAATTAACAAAAAAAGAGATTTAATAGATGAAGAAATTATTGATGTTACAAGTAAACAAATAAAAATGAGAAAAGACTCAATAACTGAATTTTCTAAAGCCAATAGAATAGATTTAGTAAATCAAAATAAAAAAGAAATTGAAATATTAAATCAATATATGCCTGAACAATTATCTGAAGAAGAAATAGAAAAAATAATTAATGAAGTGTTTGATCGTATTAAACCATTAAACAATACTTTTATTGGTCCAATAATGAAAGAAATCACTCCTAAAGTAAAAGGAAAAGCAGATATGAGTTTAGTAAATTCAATCATTAAAGATAAACTTAGTAATTTATAAGACACAATATGTGTCTTATTTTTAAATTGTATAGACAAATATTTGTTCGTGTTGTATAATGAAATTGGTGATAAAATGAATATTGATAATATAAAAGGAATAGGTCCTAAAAATATTAAGTTATTAAACAAACTAAATATTTATGACATTAATGATTTATTACATTATTATCCATTTCGTTATGATTTAATAAAAAGAACAGATAAAAAAGACATAACTAATAATTCTAAAGTAATTATTGATGGAGTAATAGAAAATAAACCAATAATATATTATATAAAAAGAAAATTAAATAAAATATCCTTTCGTCTAAATAGTTCTAATTATTTATATAATGTTGTTATTTATAACAGAAATTTTTTATTATCTCATTTAAAAATAGGAACTACAATTAGTATATTTGGAATCTATAATGAAAAAAGCAATACTATATCAGCTTCAGATATAAGATTTGGCAAACTATCAGATATTCCTAAAATAGAACCAGTATATTTAACAACAACGGGATTATCTAAAAAAGTTATATCAAAAATAATTCTAGAGATAATTAATAAGTATAATCAAATTGATGATTATGTTCCAAATTATTTAGTTCAAAAATATAACCTTTTAGATAAATGGGAATCAATTAAAAATATTCATAACCCCAATGATATAGCATTATTAAAAAAAGCAAGATTAAGGTTAAAATATGAAGAATTATTTATATATATGTTAAGAATAAATTATTTGAAAGAAAAAAATAGAAATGATAAATTAGCAATTAAAAGAATAATTAATAGGGAACAAATTAATGAATTTATTAGTAAATTACCATACAAATTAACATTTGATCAACAAAAATCAATTAATGAGATATTAAATGATTTAGAAAGTCCAATTAGAATGAATAGATTATTGCAAGGAGATGTTGGAAGTGGTAAAACTATTGTATCATTAGTAAGTTCATATGCTAATAATTTATCCGGATATCAAACAGCCTTTATGGTTCCAACAGAATTGTTAGCCAAACAACATTTTAAAAATGCAAGTGAATTATTTCAAAGTTATGAAATTAATATTAAACTATTGACCTCTTCTACAACTAAAAAAGAAAAAAATCAAATATATAAAGAATTAGAAAATGGTCAAATAAATTTAATTATTGGAACGCAATCTTTAATTCAAGAAAAGATAAAATTTCAAAATTTAGGATTAGTTATTACTGATGAACAACATCGTTTTGGGGTTCAACAACGAAATGAATTAAAAAACAAAGGAATAATGCCGGATATTTTATCAATGAGTGCAACACCAATCCCAAGAACATATGCACTAACTATATATGGAGATTTAGATATTAGTTCAATTAAAACTAAACCAACAGGAAGAAAATCAATAATAACAAAAATAATGTTGGAAAAAGATATTTTAGATGTTTTAACAAAAATGAAAGAAGAATTGAGTTATCATCATCAAATATATGTTTTAGCACCATTAATAGAAGATGAAGATAATTTGGATAGTGTTAATGTGTTGGAAGAAAAGATGAAAAAAGCTTTTTCAAATAATATTGTAGAAAGTATACATGGAAAATTAGATAATTTAAAAAAAGAAACAATAATGAATAAATTTTCAAGCGGTGAAATAGATATATTAATTTCTACAACAGTTATTGAAGTCGGTGTAGACGTTAAAAATGCGACTATGATGGTAATATTCGAGGCTAATAATTTTGGTTTATCAACCATTCATCAATTAAGAGGAAGAGTTGGACGAAACGACATTCAAAGTTATTGCTACTTAATTGTTAAAGAACGTTCTGAAAGATTAAAGATATTAGAAAATAGTTGCGATGGATTTGAAATAAGCGAATATGATTTTAAAAATAGAGGTGAAGGCGATTTATTTGGTAATAGGCAAAGCGGAGCAACGGGACTTATATTATCAAATGTTTTAAAGGATTATAAAATATTGATTCAAGCTCAAAATGATGCTAAAGAATTTTTAAAATCAATAGAAAGACAGAAAGAAAATCCAAAAATAATAGGAATAATTAATGATCTTTCTTCACTTAATTAGAAAAAAATGTAAAAAGAATTCAAAAACTATTGTAATTTTCTCGAATATATATTATTATTAATATGGCATAGTAAATATGTCCACTCTCTACGAAATAAAATGTAGGAGTGAATTCAACCAAAACCCCCTGAAATTCCCCTAGAAATAGGGGAATACTTTTTTTATAA
>CAYVSY010000003.1:0-40076 GCA_964454255.1 uncultured Muribaculaceae bacterium | reverse complement strand
TTTTTTACAAATAAAAAACTTGCACAATTAAGTACAAATAATTAACCCATGGTGCGGGTGAAGGGACTTGAACCCCCATGGATAAACCGCTAGATCCTAAGTCTAGTGCGTCTGCCAATTTCGCCACACCCGCATATATAAAAATACAAGTGGTGGACCCTGTAGGACTCGAACCTACGACCGCCCGGTTATGAGCCGGATGCTCTAACCAACTGAGCTAAGGGTCCGTCTTGCTAAATAATAATATCATACTATTTAAAATTAATCAATATTTTGATTAAAATTTTTCATGTTTTTGTCAATTTTCACACATTATAATTTATTACATAAAATATATCAGGTGATAATATATGATTGGAAATATTTTCAATTTATTTAAACTTTGTATTGGCTGGCGTTTACTATGTTTAGTATTTACTTTTATCCTTAGTATAATTGTATTGTATCAAGCTATTTTATTACTATTTTTTACTATAAAAATAAATGCTATGTTATTACTTATTGAATATATAGCTTTTTTATGGTGTGGATGTTACTCTATATTTGGATATTAAATTCATTGTTTTAAATATATAATCTAAGAAGATTCTGGCTTTTTTACATAAATTATATTCTGTATCATTAAATTCAAATTTTTGTGGAATCATCAACAATACAAATAACAATTGCCTTTCTTCATCTAATAATCTATATCTACTTTCATAATTATATAAAATTTCAGAAAATTCAAAATCTAAATAATGATTTTGATACAAAATATATAAATCATATATAGGCATATCAATTTTGCTTTTTTCCCAACTTATTAAATATGATTTATCATTTTTAATGTAATGATCTAAACATAAATTATTATGAATTTGAACTACTCTAACTTTTCTTTTATCTTGAACTAACTCCCACCATTTATTAATACTATTTTTACAATATTTAATTGCTTCAAATATTTTACTAATATTTCTTGCAATTAAATATTCAGAAGGAGACATATATATGTTTTTTTCAATAATAGTAATAATATCAGTATAATAATTGTATAAATATTCTAAATCAGAATTGATATCTTCATATATTTTTTTATATTCATCTAAATCTATTTCTTTATAAAAAGTTGTTTTTAAATGTAGACTTGTCAAAATATTAACTAAATCATTTATTTTTTGTTCGTTTGGTTCACTAGTAGTTTCAAGATATTCATAAATATCATAACCATCATCATTTCTTAACAATTCAGGAAAATTCAAAAAAGCACGTGACTTTAAATAATTATAAGTATTATTAAGTGTATCACTATTATTGTTTTTTTTAAAAACAAAACGCCCTTGATTAGACTCTACAATTCTAACACTGTTTTTTAGTGTCAATTTAGTAGGAATAAGAGCGTATTTTTTTAAAATATTAGTAACATCATTCATTAGAACTAGGAATAATTATTTTATCACCCGTTTTTAATTCAGTAATTTCATTATAATTCTCTAAATCTTCCTTTAAAACATTATATTTATTTAATATTTTTTCGATTGTATCATTTTCACGAACAACATATACTTTATATGTTTTGTATGTTTCATTATCACTCATATTATCAAGTAAATCAATATTATTAGAATTATCAATATTTATATTAGTATTAGTTATAGATATTTCTTCATTATCTAAATCTCTTTCATTAGAGTTTTTTTTATCATCAATAATGTTAGTATTCATAATTAATTCCTCTTTCTCTTTTTCTTCAGAAACAATATTTCTTAGTAATTCGTTTTCTTCATTTTTACTTATTTCATTTTGAATAACCTCTGCCCCATCAATAAGAACATCAATGTTTATTTTTATTATTTCATTATTTATTATTTCATAATAAAAATCATCAATATCAAAAGTAATATTATCTATATCAAATCTTGAATCTAAGGCAATATCAAACGGCACTATAAAATCAAATGGTTCTTTATTAATACTAGTTTCTGTCATTTTATATTCACCGTTAATATGAAATTCACCACTAATAATACTATCTTCTTTAGCATTTAAAGTATGTTCCAAAGAAATACTAGTAATTTCTGATATTTTTGTTTTAAATAACAATTCTTTTGTAAAAGGTAAAATCTTTTTCATATAATCCATCCTTTCATTAAAATATATGAAAAAAAATTATACAATATGAAAAAAAACTAACAATCGTTAGTTATAATTCTATTTTATCTAAATCATCACTTAATTCTAATTGCGACTGAAGAATATTTTTTATTCTGTTTTTATAGACATTAAGATTTTTTCTAAGTAAATTAGCTTCATATTCAGTCTTTTCTGCATTAACAAGAGCTTCATGAATAATAGAATTGGCATTTCTTTTAGCGTCTTCTATAATCATTGTGCTTTCTGTTCTAGCTAATTCCTTCATTCTATCGGAAGTTTCTTGAACAGCTAAAATAGCTTTATTAAGTTTTTCTTCAGAAACAGCCATATTTGGACTATTTTTAAGTTGTCTCATTTCTTTTTTTAACTCATTATTCTCTTGTAACACTTTTTCCATTCTAGAAATAACCATATCTAAAAAGTCATTAACTTCTTTTTGATTATAACCATTAGGAGAAATTCTAAAATTTTTCAAAAGAATTCACCTCTAATCTTAATATTCATATTACCAATCAATATCATCAGTTTCATTAACATTATCATTTTTTGATTCATCTTCAGTTATTTTGCCTTCAACATTTATATTTTTAGGTGTGCACAAAAATATACCACCGCCAATTTTTTGAAGATCACCACTTATTGCATACACAGTGCCACTCAAAAAATCTACTATTCTTTGAGCTTGATCAGCTGTAACTCTCTTTAAATTTACTACAACTGTATTTCTTTTTTTTAAATGATCGGCAATTTGTTGACTTTCCGAAAAGGCCCTTGGTTCTAATAAAACCATCTTGCCACTATTTGTTGGTAAAGTTACATTTTCCATATTGTAATATTCATCATCTGATGAAACTTCAGTCGTATCATCATCTGAGCCAAAAAACTTCGGCATTTTAAAAGCCATATTAATCTCTCCTTTTAGCACTTACTATTCTACATATAATAATAACATAGAAATATTAAAAAAACAATATTTTTTTAATATAAAATAACATTATGAAAATTCTTTTTCAACATTTTTAATGTTTTCTTCAGTGACTAATTCATAAACCATATCTAATTTAACATTAAAAACATTTTCATAAATATTATTAAATAATTTAGAATAATCAATTTTAATTTTTAATTTATTTGCTTCCTTATTATTAGTTGTGATTGAAATGTAACTTTCCATATCAGAAGTTAAAATAATATCTTTTAAATAAATATTATAATTTTCTATTGATGTCTTATCTTTATATGTTGTTTTCCATTCTAAAGAACCTTTATCTAAATATGAATAAATATTATTAATATCAAAATATTTACTATCAAAATTTTCAAATGTTTCCATTTTATTAATTTCATAATTATTATCATTATCAATTAAATAAAATTTATCAGAATTAATATAATATTTATTTTTTAAAGAATTAATTGTTTTTAAAATAATTGTTTCAGAACCCTTTACTAATCCCTTATAATTAACTGTTATATCTTTTTTATTAACATTATAAGTTAAAATATAATTAAAAGTATAAATATTTTTATTTATTTTATTTAATAAAGTTTTATCAACTACACTATTTTGAGGTGTCATAGTTGTAGTAATAGAAGTCAATTTTGAAGATTCTGTTGATGTTTTATCAGAAAAATTAAGAAATATAATTATTCCAACAAAAAAAGCTAAACCAATTAAAAGTTTAATTAATGCTAATTTTTTTTTATCATCTAAATTAGTAAAACTATTCTTATATTTTAAATTTTCTATCATTGGTTCGTTTTCAATTAATTGATTAACCTCTATATTTTCTTCTTTAATAACTTTTTTTAATTCTTCGTTATCCGTTTCACCTTTAAAATTATTAAACGACCAGTTATTATTCATAATATCACTCCAATACACAACCTATTAATTTATTCTTATCCATTCCATTTAAAAATTCATGAACTTTCAAACGTTTTTTGCCCTCTATTTTTATATCTTTTAAGATAATGGAAGAATCACCTGTCACCACCACAATTCCTTCATCAGTAATTTCAACAATTTCACCCGGTTTTTTATTTTCATATATTTTATTATTAATTAATACCGCATAAATTTTCATACGACAATTATTAAACACTGCATATGCCCCAGGAATAGAATTTAATCCTCGAATTAAATTAAAAATATCCCGGCTTGTCTTATAAAAATCAATTTTTTCATCGGTCTTTTTAATATTATAACTAAAAGTTGCAAGATTATCATTTTGTTTAATAAGATTAATATCATTCGAAATAATCTTAGGTAATGTATTCATCAATAAATCCCTACCCATAATAGATAATCTTTCATATAAAACATCTAAATAATCGTCATCTGAAATAATCGTTTCAGATTTAGAAATAATATCACCTTGATCCATAAATTCATTCATATACATTATAGTAATTCCTGTTTTTTTATCACCATTAATTAGTGACCAATGAATAGGAGCACCTCCACGACCTTTAGGCAACAAAGAAGCATGAATATTAATACAACCATATTTAGGATAATTAATTAATTCATTTGGAATTATTTGACCATAAGCACAAGTAATAATAATATCTGGTTTATAATCCAAAATGGTTTGAAAATTTTCACGAATTTTTAAAGGTTGAAATATGGGAATATTATTATCAATAGCTAATTCTTTAATAGGAGATAAAATAATATTACCTTTTTTATTTTTTTCACGATCAGGTTGACATACTACCAAAACAACAGCGCAATTATTTATTAATGATTGTAAAATAGGAACAGAAAACATTGGAGTTCCCATAAACACTACTTTTAAATCTTTCATATTATCACCATCATAATTATATCAAAATATTTTTAAATAATAAAGAAAAAATAAAAAAGAAAAAAAATATTTTTACTTCTAATAACAAATAATTTATATATATTTAAATTTACAATTTTAAGGGATCAATATCTATATCAATATTAACTTTACTATTTTGTTTATACATATTATCTATAAATGTAAGCACATCGTTTAAATTTTCCTTTTTTTGATATTTAATTATACATTGAAAATGATATACATTATTAATTTTAAATAAATTTGATATAGATGGACCTAAAACAATGAAATTATTAGATAAATTGTTTTTTAAATAATTAAATACTTTGTTAGCTTCATTACGACACAATTCATAATCTTTAGAAGATATCACAATTAAAACTATATAATAATATGGAACATATTTTAATTTTTTACGAATAGTCATTTCTTCTTTATAAAATGATAAATAATCATGATTTTTGGCATATTGAATTGCATAATGATTGGGATTATATGTTTGAATTATTACTTCACCAGGATATATATTTCTACCAGCACGACCTGATACTTGACTAAGTAATTGAAAAGTATTCTCGCTACTTCTAAAATCAGGAATATTTAAATTCATATCAGCATTTATAACCCCAACCAATGTAACTAAAGGAAAATCTAAACCTTTAGAAATCATTTGTGTTCCAACTAAAATATCATACTTATATTCTAAAAAATCATTAATAATTTTTTCATATGAACTTTTTTTAGTTGTTGTATCAGAATCCATTCTAATAACCCTAGCATAAGGAAAATATTTATTAATTTCTTCTTCTATTTTCTCTGTTCCTATTCCAAAATCTTTTATATCGTGACTTCCACATTTTAAACATTTATCTTGTTTTTTTAAACCATATCCACAATAATGACATCGAAACGTTTCGCTTGATTTATGATAAGTTAAACTTATATCGCATTTTGGACATTTAATAACTTGACCACACGAACTACATGTCCACATTGATGAATATCCTCTTCTATTTAAAAGAATAAGAATTTGTTTATGAGAATTTAAAGCTATTTTAATCTTATCAAACAAAATCTTAGAAAATAAATAATTACCCATTCTATATTCTTTTTTCATATCAACAATTTCAACATGTGGTAATGATAAATTATTTGCCCTATTTTTTAATTCTATTAATTTATAATTATTATTAACCGCTCTAGCATACGTTTCTAGTGAAGGTGTTGCACTACCTAAAATCAAAGGGCAATTATGATATTTACTTCGAAATATTGCAATATCTCTAGCATGATATCTAGGATTATGATCTTGTTTGTATGAAGAAACATGTTCTTCATCAATAATAATAATTCCTAAATTATTAAATGGCGCAAAAATGGCACTTCTAGCTCCAACCACAATAGACACAAGTCCTTTTTGAACTTTTCGATATTCATCATATTTTTCAGTATCAGTTAAACCACTATGTAAAACAGCCACCAAATCATTAAATCGAGATTTAATATGATTAACCATTTGTGGAGTTAAACTAATTTCTGGAACTAATAAAATGGCTTCCTTTTTAGATTTTAAAACTTCTGAAATAATATTTAAATACACCTCTGTTTTACCACTACCAGTAACTCCATGTAACAAAAAAGTCTCATTCTTTTTTATTTGTTCTTTTAATATACTTAAAGCATTATTTTGCTCATCGTTTAATATAATATTAGAATTATTTATTTTACATAATGAATTATAACGATATACTTCTTTATATATAAAATCAATTATCTTATTATTATATAAAGTTTTAATTGCACTATTAAGAACATCTACTTTCATTTCCTTATTATTTATTAAATTATTAATAATTTCAACTTGTTTAGGATATGAACAATTATCACGATAATTAATATAATTATTTTTTTTATTTAAAACAATAAAGCGATCCTTTTTAATATTAATATTTGTTTTATAACTAGCTTTTAATGCCTTAGGAAGCATTAATTGATAAGAACTAATTTTAGAACATAAATATTTTGAAGATATATATTTACCAAGTTCCAATAACTCTTTATTTAGAATAACATCTTCAAAAACAATTTTTTTTATTTCCTTTAATTCTATATTAGGACCATTATAACTATTTAATATTTCTAAAACAAAGCCTTCTAATAATCTTTTCCCAAATGGCACAATAACTTTAATACCAACTAAAATATAACTTTTTAAATTATCGGGAATTATATAAATAAACTCTTTATCTACTGATTTATTAGATATTTCTATTAATACCTTTGCATACATTTAAATCACCACCCACCTTTAATAAAAAATAAGACAAAGTCTTATTTTATAACCATATTGAATTACTAACTTCTAGGACTTCTTTTTTTTCGTAAGAATTAGTAAATAAAATAATTTTTTTAATTGTTTCTTTAATTAAATTTTGATCATTCAAAGTAATATCATCAACATTAAATATTTTTTTTAGTCCTCTTTTGTATTTATTATCTTTAACATATAATGCTAATGACTTATCAACTTCTTCAATTATTTTTAATTGAGCTGGACTATTACCATCAGCAGAAAAAATTAATTCTTTATACCATTCAATTAATTTAGATGACAAAATATCACCTTCAGCATAATCATAATTAATTATTAAATCATAATTAGGACAATAAGAAAGAATTTTTTGAACATGTCGTATATCAATAGTTTGTGTTTCAATCATTTTATCACCCTCTATTCATAATTAAATTATAACAATATATTTTCTATTTGTCTAGTCAAATCTAAAAAAAAGAGATATTTTTTTATCTCTTAACTAAATAATCTAAATATATCATTGAATGTAACAAATATCATTAATAATATTAATAGAATAAAGCCAATACTATGAATGGTATTTTCTATTTTAGGGGAGATAGGAGATCCTTTAATCTTTTCAATAATTAAAAATAATATTCTACCGCCATCGAAAGCAGGAAATGGAATTAAGTTAATAAAACCAACATTAATACACAAGAAAGCTACTAAATATATTAAGCTAGAAAAACCAGCTTTCGCTTGTGTTCCCACAACTGAATAAATACCAATAGGACCAGATAAATCTTTAACACTAACACTACCATTAAATATGCTACCAAAAGTATTAAACATAGTCTTAAACAATGCTTTTGTCTTATTAAAAGCATAGTTAAATCCATTTGATAACCCATTATAAATTTTAGTTGGTTGAGATATTCCAAATTTATAACTTAAAATATCGCCGTTTTTTTCTTCAATTGGTTTAACATTAATTATTTTTTTAACATTATTATTATCAACTATTTTAATATTTGCTTCATTAGAACCATTTAAATGAAATTCCCATACAATATCATCCCAACTGTCAATTAAAACATCATTAATTGACAAAATGGTATCACCTTCTCTAATTCCAGATATATAAGCAGGATATTTTTCATCAACTACGCCAATAATTGGTTTAGTAGTTGTTGTGCCCGCAATCCCTAAGCAAAATAAAATTATTATTGCAAATAAGAAATTAAATCCAGCTCCAGAAAACATAATTAAAAAACGTTGCCAAAAATTTTTATTATATAATTTTCGATTATTATCAATCGTTTTATCATCATCTATTTCTTCACCGGCCAGACGAACAAAACCGCCTAAAGGAATAAGTCTTAAACAATATTCCGTTTCACCATTTGAACCTTTTTTCCCAAATAATTTTGGACCCATTCCAATGGAAAATTCATATACATATGTTTTTGATAATTTAGCAAATATAAAATGCCCAAATTCATGAACAAAAATCACTGCTCCTAAAACTAATATAAAATAAATTATTGTCATATTTTCCTCCTACAATATATTCATTATTAAAACTAAACCTAATGTTACAAATATTATACTATCAAATCTATCTAATATACCACCATGACCAGGAATGATATTTGAAAAATCCTTAATATTAAAATATCTTTTAATACTACTAAATACCAAATCACCTATTTCACAAAAAACAGTTAAAATAAAGGAAATAACAAGAGCATTCAAAACGCTTTCATTTGATATAAAATTAAAGTAATAAACACTACCAATAAAAGTTCCGACTAAACTACCAGTAATTGATCCTTCCCATGTTTTTTTTGGTGATACTTCTGTTAATTTATGTCGTCCAATTAAACTACCACCTATTAATGCAAATGTATCAGTTATAGCCGAAACGCCTAAAATTAAAATACATAAATTTATATTTTGCATTCTAAAAGTAATAAGCGAATTAAATATAAAACCTAAAAAAGATACTATTCCAATCATATATAAAGCATCTTCAATATTATATTTTTTAGAATTATAAAAAATAATAGGTGACAACAAAAAGATGATAAGAGCTGATATCACAACCATATTAGATATTTCGATATAATTATTATTAACAATTATTAGAAGCAAAAACAAACTCGATATTATATTAATAATATTTAATTTATCTTTATCTCTAACTTCAATAAGTTCTTTTAATGACAATAAAGAAATTAATCCCATTAATAACGACCATATATAAGTATTTGTTAATAAAACTCCTACAAAAATAAGGACTATAAAAAAACCACTAATAATTCTATTTTTCATTTATACCACCAAATCTTCTATCTCTATTATTATAATAAACAATTGCCTTATCAAATTCTTTTTCATTAAAATCAGGAAAATAAACGTTAGGAAAATACATTTCGGCATACGATAATTGCCATAACATAAAATTACTTATTCGATATTCTCCACTAGTTCTAATTAATAAATCAATAGGTTCTAAATCATTGTATAAATATTTTTGAAAAATTTCTTCTGAAATATCATTTATATTAAGTTTGTTTTTTTCAACATCAAAACATATTTTTTTAACACTATCAACTATTTCTCTTCTTCCACTATAATTAATACATATATTAAATATACCATTATTATTATTTTTAGTTTTATTTTCCATTTCTTTTATTAATTTTTCAAGTTCGTTTGGAAGACCACTCTCACATTTAGAAAACACAATTTTAATTCCTAAATCCATTATTACATTAAAATCAGTTGTAAACATTTTAATAAATAAATTCATTAAATAGTTTACTTCTTCTGAACTACGTTTAAAATTTTCAGTTGAAAAAGCAAAAACGCTTAATATTCGGACACCTTTTTTAAAAATATAAGGCGCTATTTTTTTTAATGTTTTACTACCCATTAAATGACCATAACTCCGCTTTTTTCCTTTGTTTTTCGCCCATCTACCATTACCATCCATAATTATTCCAATGTGATTAGGCACCAAATTATCTTTCATACATCATCCTTCTTTTATTTCAAATGAATTTCCTAAATCCAAATTCAATATTCCTTTTTTATTATCTAATTCTTTATAAATACTATTATATTTATTTAAAACATCTATTTTACTTAAAGTAATATATACAACATTACCATCATTCATATATAATAAAAATCTTTTTTTATCTACTTCAAGTGGCGAATAAACCACTTCAGATATTTTTTGCAAAATATCAATAGACACTAAATTAAATTTTTCTATTAATTCCTTATATATATCTTCATCTAAACTACTAGATAAAACCGGATAATTATATATATCATAAATATTATCAACATAAGATCCATCTTCTAATATTAACATATTACTTTGTGAATCATTAAACAAAATTTTTTTTTCTGTTATATAAATATATAGCTGTCCAAAAAATTCTTTTTTTATATTAACATTTTTAATATATTCATTAGTTAATAATCTTTTTTTTATATCACTTTTAAACGTTAATAAAAACGACGGATAATTATCAATTTTAGCTAATTTAATTATTTCATTATCGTTAATATTATTGTTATCAATTATATAAATATTAGATATAGGTTTATTCAATATTAAATAAATAAGATAGAAAACAATTCCAAATATTAACAAAAAAATCAGCAATTTCTTAATATTAATTTTTTTCTTTCGCACATTAACTCTAATTTTTTTTTGTTCGGACATTTTTATCACCTTATTATTTCTTGTTCGAGAATTAATTGAACATTATACTTTTTTAAAACAGCATTCTTAACTTCATTAATTAATTCAACAATATCTTTACCTTTGGCACCGCCTTTATTAATAATAAAATTAGCATGTTTAGTTGAAACTTCAGCTCCATTAATATTTTTACCTTTTAATCCACAATTTTCAATCAATTCACCAGCGAATCCATTTATTGGATTTCTAAAAACACTACCCGCTGATGGATATTCTAATGGCTGAGAAGTCGTTCTTTTAAGGCGTCGAGAATTTATTACTTCCATAACATTTTCTTTTTTCCCTTTTTTTAATTTCAAAGTAGCTTCTATACATATTAAATTTTTATTTTCTTTTAACAAACTAGTTCGATAGTGAAAATTTAAGTCCTTATTATATAAAGTTTTTATTTGACCATCACTAGTTAAAACCTTGATTTTATGAGTAATATATCCCATATCAGATTTATAAGCACCAGCGTTCATATAAATAGCCCCACCAATTGTTCCCGGAATACCAGATGCAAATTCTAATCCAGTTAAACCGATTTTAGCAGTTCTCATAGAAAGCTTAATTAATGAAAAACCAGCTCCTACCGTAATTGTTTTATTTTCTATTTTAACCTCGTTCAAATAATCTAATTTAACAATTACACCATCATAATACTCAGTATCAAATAGGACATTAGAAGAATTTCCAAGAACAATATATTTAATATTATTAATTACAATATATTTAATTAATTTACTCAAATTTTCAATGTTTTTAGGAAAAACAACTAATTTAATTTTAACATTAACAGCATAAGTATTAAAATTTTTATAAGAAAAATTTTCTAAATATTTACCAATTTTTTCATGCCTAATATATTGAATTAAATCAGTCATGATGTCTCACCATTTCAACCAAAACATTATATATTCTAGTAGCGCTATCATTTATACCAATATTTTTTAAATTATTCTTAATTTTATTATATTCAATAGAATTATTTAATAATTCGTCAATCATTGGAATTAATGTATCACTAGATAAATCTTTTTCTTCCAAAATACATGCTGAGTTTTGATTCACCAAATCCATAGCATTAACAAATTGATGATTATTTGGAACATATGGACTAGGGATAAAAATAG
Source organism: uncultured Muribaculaceae bacterium (assembly GCA_964454255.1). Lineage (GTDB taxonomy): Bacteria > Bacillota_I > Bacilli_A > RF39 > UBA660 > CAYVSY01. Next base: position 27,935 of record CAYVSY010000003.1, on the reverse strand, counting down.
TAGGAATAGCTAAAGCAGTTATTTCACTTATAGTTGAAGCACCCGCCCTGGATATCATCAAATCCGTCACTTTCATAAGTCGTGGCATTTCAAATACAAAAGGAACAATATGAACATTAATTGGTATTTTTATATTTTTAATACCTTCATAATAAGAAGGACCAGTTACAAACATAATTTCATATTCTTTGTCTTTAAATTTAGGAATCATAGAAACTATTCTATCATTAATTGTTTTACTTCCTAAACTTCCCATTACAATTAATACTAATTTTTTTGATAAGGATAAATTAAATTCCGATTTAGAACAAGGTTTATAAGTTAAAGCTTTTTCACTACACGGATTACCAGTTAAAACAACCTTATTACGATTAAATTTAGACATCGTGCTTTTAAACGAAACAGCTATTTTGGAAGCAAATCTACTTAAAAAATGATTTGATAAACCAACAACACTATTTTGCTCGTGAACAAGTGTTTTTATCCCTAATTTATGAGCAGCGCATATTACCGGAGCAGTTACATATCCACCACATCCAACAACAACATTAGGTTTAAAATCATTAATAATTTCAAGACATTCTTTACGTGCTTTCATAAAATATTTATAAGATTTTATATTTTTTAATGTTAATTTTCTTTGATAACCATATACTTCTAAAGGAATAAATTTAATACCAAGTTCTGGAACTAAATCTTTTTCCATTCTATTATGAGTTCCAATATATAAAAATTCACTATTTGGTTCTTTTTCTTTTATTTTATTTAAAATAGCTAAAGCCGGATAAATATGACCACCAGTTCCACCAGCACTAATTATTACTCGCATAAAATCACCCTCTATCACATTATAACAAAAAAAGCCTAATAATTAAACTAATACAATAAATTATACAAAAATATTAATGCTTTTATGTCAAAAATGATTAATAAAATTAATTATCATTTTTATACATATCTAAAATTTCATAAAATTCTTTTGGTGCCTCAACACTAAATTCTAAATATTTGTTAGTTATAGGATGATTAAATCCAATAACTTTTGCATGCAACATTTGTCCAAAATTTTTATTAATAATCTTAGAAGAATACGCTGGATCATTAATAACTGAATGCTTAATATATTTCATATGAACTCTAATTTGATGAGTTCGACCCGTTTCTAAAACGCATTCAATTAAAGTTGCTTTATTATATCTTTCTAAAACTTTAATATGCGTAATAGCACTTTTACTATTAATATCTGTAACGCACATTTTCTTACGATTTTTAAGATCACGACCAATAGGTGCATCAATCGTTGCTGTTTCTTCTTTTATTACACCATTAACCAAAGCAACATATTTTCTTGTAACTGTCTTGTTTTCTAATTGTGAAGCTAATGAAAGATGAGCTTTATTATTTTTTGCGATTAATAATAATCCACTTGTATCTGCATCAATACGATGAACTATTCCTGGACGAAGTTCACCATTAATATCACTTAATGTTTTAAAATGATACATTAACGCATTAACTAAAGTGCCAGAATAATTACCAACAGCTGGATGCACAACCATTCCACTCTTTTTATTAACCACTAAAACATCATCATCTTCATAAACAATATCAAGTGGTATATTTTCTGGAATAATATCAGAATTATCAAGTATTTCCTCTAAAACTTCAATTTCATCACCGTTTTTAACTATATAACTTGCCTTAACCTTTTTATTATTAACCAAAATTAAAGAGTTATCAATTAGTTTTTGAATTTTACTCCTCGTTTCAGATAATTCATTTAATAAATATTTATCAAGACGAAGATTATCGTCAGTTTCTACTCTTTTTTTCATATCTATCCCTCACTAACACATCAATAATATAAAAAATAACACCAATGACTAAAGCACAATCTGCAATATTAAATACAGGAAAAAGAAAGTTACCAAATTTAAAACTAAAAAAATCAATAACATATCCATACAATAAACGATCAATAAAATTACCAATTGTCCCACCCAAAATAAAACCATAAGCATAAATTTGAATTTTATTTATATTTTTTAATTGTGATAATGCATAAATAAGTAAAATAATAATCACAATTGTAAGAATAATAAGTAAAAATGTCCAATCTTTAAAAATACTAAAAGCAGCTCCTGTATTTTTTACAAAATCGATATAAAAAAAATTATCAATTATATTAATAGGAAATCCTTGAAGACAACTAGATACAATTATTTTAGTAAATTGATCAGCAATTAAAATAAAAATAAGAATAAATATAATTTTTTCATTTTTCCAATTTTTTAAAATGTTCATTATACCCTCCTATTCAATTCCTAAAGCAGTTGATAATTCTTTATAACAAGTATTTATTATTTTGTTAGTTCCTAATATACAATCATTATCAGCCATAACCATATAAAAACAATAAACATAATCTTCATCTTTATAAACAGTAAATTTATTATTAGTCAAACTACATTCTTTATTCTTATTACTAGAATTAATAATAGGTGCCGAAACAATTTTATCCGTAACAATAACTTCTAAATTAATAGGCGCTGAAGAAAATATTTTAATATTTTTTAAAGGATCTTCGCTCTTCGTAATCGTATTACCAGTATCAGTTACCGGTATAGATGATGCATTTAAAGAAATGTATGTTTCAATCGAATTTGCTAATCTTTTTTTAAAAATTTCTTCATTTTTACTATTAGCATCATCCGTCGAACCACGTAAACTAGGATATATAATTACTAATATCAAACTTAATATAACAACACATCCTAATAATTCAATCAATGTAAATCCATTTTTCTTTATTTCATTCATAATTCACTCTCCATTTACATTTTAACAAAATAAATATAAAAAGTCTATTATAATAGGTATTTTACTATAATATTACAAAAAAATCTAACTATATTTTAAATAGTCAGATTAATTATTTATATTTATTTAAATAAGGACCTTCTTCTCTTAATATAGAACATTCAGATATATTATATTTATATCCATTATAATTAAAATCTTCAAAATTAATTTTATAATTATTTTATAATCCTAAAATATTTTATAAAGCATTAGTATAATTACTATAATCAATTTCATCATTTAATTTATTATCTATATTTATTTTTTTAAAAACCATATTAAAAATATTTTATTTATTCATATTTTTAATCATTTTTTTGTTAGAATCAATTTCCCATATTAAATTCATATTACAATTATTAAATTATAATTACAATAAAAAAATGTAATAATAAAAAAATTACTAAATAGTAATTTTTAATAAGGTAACACAAATTCTGTAACTAACCATCTTTCATCTTTCTTTTCAACAACAAATAAATTTTCTTTATATTCATAATTACAGTTACTTAAACAATCTAAGTTTTCACCTGTAGCAAAATATTTTTCTTTTACTTTATACTCCATACGATTAGCTTCTCGATTAATTAAATTAATACTTTCAGCACCAATATAGCGGACATTTTTAGCTCTTGATTCTTCAACACAATATAAACTACCACCTACATTTTTAAATTTATTAGGAGACAATAAAATCGTAACTAAATCTCCGTAAAAATAGGATTTTACATAACTTTCCAATTCAGGATAAGTTGTAAACTTAGTATTAGTAGATTTCATAAAATAATTATCAACAGTAGTAGCTTTATCTAATGTTCCACAAATAATATTCGTATCCAATATAAAACTACTATAAGCATCTTTAGCATTATAATACATTTCTTTTCCAAGTTCAATATTAGTTTGTTTAGCTAAATTATAATCAGCCACAAAAACTTCATTTTCATTTTCACATATTAATTCTTTAGGTTTACCCTTAATAAGTAATATAACAATTACCACAACTAAAATAAATATTATCACATAAAGAATTCTTCTTAATGTAATTTGAGACATATCATTTTCATTTTTATACATTCCCATCTTAATATTTGAATTAGGAATATTATTCATATTATTATCCATTTATTTTCACCTCTTACAATATATAATTTACCATATATTATATAAAAATACAATCTTTTTTAATTATTTGCACTTTATTTACAAATTTATTTTTCTTCATTAACATATCCCATTTCATATAATTTTTGTCTAATAACATATTCTAATTTTTCATCTTTATATTTTTTAGAATACTTATTAAATAGTTTTTTATAAACATTATCATAGTTATTATTATTTATAGAAAAATTATATTTATTAAGTATATCATTAACCATTTTATTATCATAACCTAAATTAATTAAATATAAATATATTTTATTTTTTAATTTATAACCATTATATTTTTTATTAATTTTTAATTGTTTAGATATAATATTATTTATTTTATCTATCCAAATATTATCATTAATCGTTTGCAGATAATCATAAATAATATTATTATCAATATTGTGTTTAGACAATTCTTTCTTAATTTTATAAAATCCATCATAACTTAAATTAATTTTATCATTAATAAAACATTGAACAAATAGTGAATCATTAATTAGTTTATTATTTATTAAATTATCAATTATATCTTTAAAATCATTATTCAATAATTCAAATTTTTTTAAATAATTATCTATTTCATATTTACTCCTAATTCTAATAGATATATAATTAACAACTTTATTATATACTTCATTTTTTTTATTTTTTGTTAACAAATCATCCAAATCATATATTTCCTTACTAAATAATAAATTATTACTTAAAATAACATCTTCGTTTAATATAATTGATTGATTATTATCTAAAAAAATTTTATAACGATAATTAGCTAATTTTTTAAATTTAATTATTTTCACAATATCACCAACTAAAGTATAACATACGAACAAATATTTGTCTATGTTTTAATAAAAAAACTACATAAAACTATGCAGCTGTTTTTTTCTTAGGAGCAACCTTAAGTTCACCTTTATAAAAACCACATTCAGGACAAACACGATGAGGTTTAATCATTGCTGAACAATTTGTGCATTTTACTAACCCTGTTGCCGTTAAGCTATCATGAGCTCTTCTCATATTTCTTCTAGTTTTACTAACTTTTCTAAATGGTACTGCCATAGTATCACCCCTTCCTTAAGTTATAGAACTCTCAATTAGATATTATGACATAAATTGCCAATAATATCAATATCTTTTTTAATTTTAATTACTTTTTTTAATTTTGTCAACAACAACCAATGAATTATTTGAACAATCAAAATTTTTAATAAATTGACAAAGTTCTTCATAATTTAAAGAATTTATTTCATCGATCATATTTTCACATATTTTATTACTAAAAATAATATCATCCAATATTGTATCATTAATCATTTCTAAATTATTAAAAGAAAATAAATAATTACTAATTAATACCTTTTTCTTTCTATTTAAATCGCTTTCCATAATAGAAATATTTTTAAGCTGTTTTTTAATATCTTCAATTAATTCTTTATATTTATTAGTTTCATTAATTAAAGATATTAATAAATGAGATGTCCCATTCAATATTTCTATAGATAAAGTATTAGTAATGATACCTTTTTTCTTCATCTCTTCATTAAACAAGGATGTTTCATCAAATAATGTTTTAAATATTATAAATGTATATAAAATTATCTTTCTTTTGCTAAAATCAAATAAATCAAAAGAAAATTTTATGTTATAAGCACATTTAGCAATTTCCGTATCATGATTAATAATCTCATATTCTTTATAAACTTTATCAGGTTCAAATGTTTCCTTCAAAGTAATTAATGATGATTTAGAATAATCTTTTTTATTTTGATTATCAATGATTAACTCCAATATTTTAGAAGGATTAAAAGAACCTGTCACAATTAATATCATATTACTTGGATGATAAAATGTCTTATAACAAGTCATTAACATTTTAGGAGTAATTTTTTCTATATCAGAAATTTCTCCAGCTATACTTTCTCTAATTGGATTTTCAACAAAAGAATTATATCTTATTTTATCATATAGAATATTCCACGGATTATCATTACACATATTAATTTCTTCTTTAATAATTCCCTTTTCTAATTCAACATTTTCATTAGTAAAATAAGGTTGTTGAACATAATCTAATAAAAAACATAAATTTTCTTCTAATAATTTTGTTCCTGAAAATTCATAAACTGTCGTCCTTAAAGAAGTATGGGCGTTATAATTAGCTCCATTATCTGAAAAAAATTGTGGTGGTTGTGGATCAGTTTCATTCGCAAATACTTTATGTTCTAAAAAATGTTGAATACCATTAGGAACTTTAATAAATCTCTTTTTTTCAAAAGGTATAAATTCATTATTAACAGATCCAAATTTAGTTGAAAAAGTTACATAATTATTATTAAATTTATTCTTAACATAAAAATATACATCCATACCATTATCTAATTTATAATAATAAATATTTTCATTGGTTTTATTAATACTAATTTTTTTCATTAACATCACCACCTTTTAAATATAATATAGAATCAATATTAATTTTTTTAGCTATATTAAGAACATCTGCATAAGAAACACTATTAAACATTTCTTTTCGTTTTTCTAAATTATCAGTTCCTAAAATATCCATATAATAATAACTATTAATAATAGCATTAGGATTATCATAATTAATATCTAAATTAGAAATAATAGATTTTTTAGCATTTTCAATTAGTTTAATATCAAATTTGCCTTTTTTAATATCTAACATACTTTTTTTAATTATTTTTAAAGCTAAATCTAATGAATCATTTCGAATACCTGAATAAATAATTAAAGTATTATCATAATTTTGAAAAATAGAATTAATATAATAAGCTAACGAATACTTTTCACGAACAGAATTAAATAACATAGAATCACCACCTGTTCCACCTAATATTTCATTATATATAAATAAAACATATTTTCTTTCATAATCAGTTAGATTATTCAATAAACAAAGAATAGATAATTTTAATTGATTAACATTATCTAAAACTTCATATTTTTTAATTTTAGAACTATGAGATAATTCTTTTAATAATGGTTTCGTAATTTCTTTTTTAAATGTTTTAATACTAAAGTTTTCTTTAATATACGTATTAATTTTTTCTTGATCAACATTACCCAATATAAGAATATCAACATTATCATTTTTTATAACATTAAGATAATATTCATACATTTCTTTAGACGTTAATTTATCTAACAATTCAATTGAACCATATGAATTATATGAAATTATTTCATCTTGCTTTGTTTCTAATAATTTCAAAATAGAATACTTTGTTTTATTATCTGAACTTAGTAAAATACTTTGTTTTAAAATTTCTTTTGACTTTTTAAAAGAATCTTCGTTAAAAGCATTATTTTCAATGTTTGGATTTAAAATAATATCCATTAAAAAATCCAAACAATTTATAAGATTGCCCTCTTCTGTCCAATTATCATGACCTAACACCATATTAAAAAACATTAAAGAAAAAGAACCAATACGACTAGTTAAGCCATTAATTTTCACATCATATAAGTCTTCAACTTTAATTGACATCTCTCGTTCTGTTTTATATGTTTTAGTCGAATCAAGCAACAACAATTTTAATAGATTTCTTTTTGTAATATCTTCTTTATTAACTCTTGATTTAAAAATTATTGATATAGATATTGTATTAAATTTATCAGTATTTATAAAATGAATGTTATAAGCACCATAAGAATGTTTTTTATAATTCAATGTTATCACCTCAATTTTATTATGTCCTTAAAAGACTATTTTATAATTTTAATGTTGATTCCAAAGATAAAATAATCATATCATTTAAATTTTTTTCTCTTTCTTGAAACGTTAATTTTTCATCACTAAAAAACAAATCCGAAATAGTAAGTAAAGAAGTTGCTTCCTTATTTAATAACTTAGCATTATAAAATAAGGCAAACGTTTCCATTTCAACACCCAAAACACCATACATAGACATTTTTTCTTTATAATTATTATTAATTTCATAAAAAACATCAGTTGAATAAATTGAACCGCTAATTACTTTAAAATTTAATTCTTTAGCTGTCAATTTAATAGTTTTATTAATATCATTAGAAGAATCAATATAATTTAAAAAATAATCATTCATAACTCTAGCATAACTTGATTCACTATAACTTTTTTCTACTAAAACAATGTCTTTTAATTTTAATTTTTCCGAATAACCACCAGCACTACCTATTCTAATAATTTTTTCAACATTATAATATTTAAATAATTCATAAGAATATATGCCAATACTTGGCATTCCCATTCCTGATGAAAAAACAGTAATTTTTCTATCTTTATAATATCCCGTATATGCAAGCATTCCTCGAACATTATTTACTAATTTAGCTTCTTTCAAATAATTATCAGCAATGTATTTTGTTCTTTTTGGATCGCCAGGCATTAAAACCACATCACTTATATCATTAATATCACTTTCAATATGGACGGTTGCCATAATTACACCTCCTAATATTATTGGTTTTTTTAAAAAAGATGAAAAAAATTACTCTTCTTCATCTTTTTCTAATTTAACTAAAACCTCTCTTGGTTTACTTCCATTTTGTGGGCCAATAATACCCCTTTCTTCTAATAAATCAACTATTCTAGCTGCTCTATTATAACCTAATCGATATTTTCGTTGAATTAAAGATGCACTAATTTTACCAGTTTTGACAGCAAAATCAACTATTTCCATATATAACGGATCATCATATTCCTCAGCACTAGAATAATTATCCGAAACAGATGATGAAGAAGAATTGACTTCCTTCATTAACGAATCATCATAAGTCGCTTTTTGTTGATTAATAACAAAATCAACTATATTTTGAAGTTCTTCTTCACTAACATAAGCTCCTTGTATTCTTATTGGCGTATTTTCACCCATTGGTAAAAATAACATATCACCTTTACCTAAAAGTTTTTCTGCTCCAACCATATCTAAAATTGTTCTTGAATCGATTCCACTACTTACTGCAAAAGATAAACGAGATGGAATATTAGCTTTAATAATGCCCGTAATTACATCCGTAGATGGTCTTTGAGTAGCCACAATCAAATGAATGCCAGCAGCTCTAGCCATTTGCGTAATACGCATAATAGAGTCTTCAACCTCTTTTGCTGCAACTAACATTAAATCAGCTAGTTCATCAATAATAACTACAATATATGGCAATTTTTGATATTCAGAATGAGTTTCACAATATTCATTATAAGTAGTAATATTTTTATTATGTGTTTTTTCAAATACATCATATCTTCTTTCCATTTCACTGACAATATTTTTTAAAGCAATAGAAGCTTTTTTAGGATCAGTTACAACTGGACATAACAAATGTGGAATTCCATTATACATACCGAGTTCAACTTTTTTAGGATCAACCATAACTAATTTTACTTGATCTGGTCGTGTGCGCATTAATAATGATGCAATCATACAATTAACGCAAACAGATTTACCACTACCAGTAGATCCAGCAATAAGTAAATGCGGTGTTGAATTAATTTCTGCATATTTAACTCTAGCCATAATATCCTTACCAAGTCCAACCGTAAGTAATGATTTATCAGTTACTTCAGGTAAACAACTCATTATTTCTTTAAAAGATACTGGTGCAATAACTTTATTAGGAACTTCAATACCAATAGTATTTTTACCTGGTATTGGAGCTTGAATTCGAACTTCTTTAGCAGCAAGCGCCAAAGCAATTTCTCTTTGAATACTTAAAAGTTTACTCACTTTTGTGCCCGCTTTTAATTCCATCTCATATTGAGTAACTGTAGGACCAATATGGCATTCTTTTATTGTTGCAAGTATTTCAAAATCTTCTAATACTTTTAACAAAGTATTCATATTATTTTTAGCACTATTAACATTTTCAGTATTATTAATATTTTTAGCTGATTTTAGTAAACTTACAGGGGGCAATTTATATCCATAATTAATTTGATCAGTAGAAGCAGCAAGCGATTCATTATGGCAAGCTGACTTAGTAGTTTCCATTTCTTTTGGTTGAACATGGGCTAATTCATTAATTGAAGAAATAATAATTTTTTCTGTTTCTTCATCTGCTTCATTTGATTCTACTTTAACAAATACATCTTTTTTTTTAAATAACTTTAAGAAAATATTTTTAATTTTTAACAAACAATTATATAAAGATATATCAGTAAGTAAAAGAATACCCAATATCAACATTGTAAAAATAATTATTTTAGTTCCTTCAACGCTAAATAATTTTACAAACAACAAAGAAAATAATGCCCCTAACATCCCGCCACCAGAATTGGCAATAGCAGAAGTATCATTAAAACATTTTAACAAATTATTAAATGTCTCCTTTAAAACAATCGCTGCATCCATATTATTTTTTGTAATATATTCCAAGTGTAAAAATGTTAATCCCGCTAAAACAATGATATAGCAACCAATTAATCTAGTTGAAAAAAGTGATGGTGTCTCTCTTTTTATTATCATAAACAAACCCAATATAAATATACATATAAGTCCTATTGGATAAATAACTCCCACTAAAAAAACAGAAAAACCACCTATTAATTTTCCAACAGGGCCATATCCACATATTCCAATAATAGAAATAAGAATAAAGATAATACCCTTAACTACATTATTATAAAGAAATTTTGATCCTGTTTCATCTTTTTTATGTTTCTTTTTTGACATTTATTACACACCCTCTATTTCCATAATCATTATATCAAAATATTTTAAAATAATAAAGATATAATTAAAAATAATAAGAATATTTATTTTGTTCCACTTGCAGTTATATTACTAGTAACTATTAAATATAATAGTTAAACCAAAAAAATCTAATAATTAAATTAGATTTTTGGAATATTATCCTTTATAATCGCAATCTATACATTTTATTCCATCCTTACCATTAACAAGGATGTTTTGACAATTAGGACATAATTCTTTAGTAGGTTCATCCCATGTAGCAAGTTTACATTTTGGATAATTGTTACATCCATAAAATATTTTACCTTTTTTGGTTAATTTTTTAACTATCTTACCACCACATTTTGGACAATCCATTATTTCCATAACTTCTTTTTTTTCTTGCTTAATATATTTACAATTTGGATAATTACTACATGCCACAAACTTACCATATTTACCCATTTTAATAACTAACGGACTATTACAATCAGGACACAATTCTCCCGTTTCTTGATCTTTATCTTTTTCCATATTATCAAATGCTACCTTTACTTTTGGTTCAAAATCATCATAAAATTTTCGAATCAAATTATTCCAAATTAAATTTCCATCAGCAATCTTATCTAAATCATCTTCCATGTTTTTAGTATATTCTACATTAATAATATCTTTAAAAAAATCTTGAAGTTTATCTGTCGATTTTATTCCAATTTCAGTTGGAATAAATTTTTTTTCTTTTATTTCAACATAATTTCTTTCTTTAATTCTTTCAACAATAGTAGAATATGTAGATGGCCTACCAATACCTAAACTTTCTAATTCCTTAATTAAAGATGCTTCTGTATATCTAGACGGTGGTTTAGTCGTATGCATAGTATATTTAATGTCATTAGATACAATAACATTAGATTTATAGTTTTCATAATCAGGTAATATCTTATCCTTAGTATCTTCATATTCACTATATACTTTTAAATATCCATCAAAAATTAATATTTGCCCAGTCGCTTTAAATTGATAATTATTATTATCTAAAACAAGCGTCGTTCCAAGAACTTTAGCATCACACATTAATGAAGATAAAGCTCTATAATATATTAATCTATATAGTTTATATTCATCATTTGTTAAAAATGGTTTTATACTTTCTGGTGTTCTATTAATAGATGTTGGACGAATTGCTTCATGAGCATCTTGAACATTTTCTGTTTTTTTAGAAATTTTGGCATATCCTATATATTTTTCACCATATTTATCTTTAATAAATCCATAAGTTTGTTTTATAAATTCTGCTGATAAACGAATTGAATCAGTTCTCATATATGTAATTAAACCAACCGTTTCATTTTTCAAACTAATACCTTCATATAATTTTTGAGCTATACTCATTGTTTTTTTAGAAGAAAAATTATAAATAATAGATGCTTCTTGTTGAAGAGATGCTGTAATAAAAGGAAATTTTGATTTTTTTGTTTTTTCTTTTTTAGTAATACTTTCGATTAAAAAAGAATTACTCAACTTTTCTAATATATCTTTAGCATCTTTTTCAGTTTTAATTTCTATCTTTTTATGATTATATGTATCAAGTTTTGCTTCAAAATCTTTAAAAAAAGCATCTATTTCATAATAATCTTCCGGATTAAAAGCTATTATTTCTCGTTCTTTATCAACAATTAATTTTAAAGCTACACTTTGAACTCGACCAGCTGATTTTCCACCAGTTTTTGATTGTAATAACTTACTCAATCTAAAACCAATTATCCTATCTAAAATTCTTCTTGCTTCTTGTGAATGAACTAAATTATCATCTATTTTTCTTGCATTATTAAACGAATTAAGTATAACTTCTTTTGTAATTTCATTAAATACTATTCTTTTATATTTTTTATCATCTAACTTAAGTTCATCATACAAATGCCAAGAAATAGCTTCACCTTCTCTATCAGGATCGGTAGCAAGATAAACAAAATCAGATTTTTTAACTTCTTGCTTTAATTCATTAATAACCTTTTTCTTTCCTTTTATGGGAATATAATTAGGTTTAAAATCATTTTCAATATCAACACCAAAACCATACTGACCAGATGTAGCTAAATCTCTAATATGTCCAACCGAAGATACTACTTTATAATCATTTCCTAAATATTTCGATATAGTTTTTGTTTTATTTGGTGATTCCACAATCACAAGATTCATACAATCATTCCTTTCAAGAATTTATTACATTTTTTTCATGTGATAATTATATACTTAAAAACATAAAAATTTCAAGCGTTTTTTTAAAATATTAAAAAACAAAATAATTATATTATTATTTAAAATAATATATTACATCATAAAAATTAAATTAAATTTTTTTCTCTATTTTTAAATGTTCATAAGTTTTGTCAGTAACAATTCTTCCACGAGATGTTCTTTTTAAAAACCCTTCTTGAAGTAAATAAGGTTCATAAACATCTTCAATAGTTGTGACTTCTTCACCAATAGAAGAACTAATAGCGTCAATTCCAACTGGTCCACCATTAAATCTTTCAATAATTGCAAGCAACAAATTATGATCCGTTTCATCTAATCCAACTTCATCAATTTTCAATCGTGATAAAGTTAATTTTATTACATCAATATCAATTATATCTTTATCATTAACTAAAGCAAAATCTCTAGCTCTTTTAAATAATCTATTAGCAATTCTAGGCGTTTTACGACTTCTTTTAGCTAGTTCCATTGCCGCATCATCAGTAATATCAATTTCTAATACACGAGATGTCCTTTTGATAATTTGAAACAATTCAGTATCACTATAATAATTTAACTTAGATATTATTCCAAAACGATCACGAAGAGGAGCTGATAAATCCCCTGCACGAGTAGTGGCACCAATTAAAGTAAATGGTGGCAAATTAATTTTTAAAGACCTACTATTACCTTCTCCACCTACAATAATATCTAAACAAAAATCTTCCATAGCTGGATATAATATTTCTTCTACAAATCGTGGCATACGATGAATTTCATCAATAAATAAAACGTCTCCCGGTTCAATAGTAGATAAAACAGCTGCCAAATCGCCACTTTTTTCAATTGATGGACCAGAAGCCGTTTTAAAAGAACTACCTAATTCATTCGCAATAATATGAGCTAATGTCGTTTTACCTAATCCTGGTGGACCATATAACAATATATGATCTAAAACAGCATTCCTAATTTGGGCCGATTTAATATATACTTCTATATTTTCTTTAACATCTTTTTGACCTATATATTCGTCTAAACTATCAGGTCTAATTGTCCTTTCAAAAGTATCTTCTTGTAATTCATTATTAGTAACTATTCTTTCTTCCATAACGCCCTCTCAATCATAAATTAATTATAACATGTATAAATATAAAATAACAAACTTTTTAAATAATGTCAATATTTTTAGAACGTTTGTTTGCAAAAAAATACTTGTATAATATTAATAAATATATAATATCACATAAATAAAAAAATACTAAATTTTCAAATGAAGTGCAACAAGTAGACATATAAAATATGCACTTATTATTAAGCTTAATGTTATTATATAGCATTAAGTTCTTTTTGTATATTGATTATTTTGTTAAATAAATTATCGTCTTTAATTTCTTGTCTTAACATTTCAAAAGGAGTTTTATATCCAAATATCTTTCTAGGATAATTATTCATCCAATTAGCTATATCATTAATATCTTTATTTGAATTATTTTCTATTAAATTACCTTTAGGAATGAAGTATCTGATTATTCCGTTATGCTTTTCATTAGTTCCTTTTTCAAAAGAAGCATAAGGATGGCAAAAGTAAACAGTTGTGTTTAAAAGTTCTTGTATATCTTTCCAAGCAGAAAATTCAGTACCATTATCAGTAGATATAGATTTAATAATATCATTCAAATTGTTTTTAATAATAGATTTAATTTTTTTGATTTTATTAACAACTTCATCTTTAGTTTTACCTTCTAATCTGGCAATAATTTCAAATCTAATCTTTCTGTCAGTTAAAGTCATTAAGCATTGGTGTTGTCCTTTAGAAGTAGAAATAACAGTATCAAGTTCCCAATCGCCAAATCTTTCTCTGTTATTAATATTATATGGTCTTAATTCAATACTATTATCTTTCTTACTTTCAGACACTTGTTTTCCTCTTTGATAACAATCTTTTTCAGTATTAAATTTATTCATTCTTCTGGTATCATCTTTAGTTGAATTTAACAAGTGATAATGGATAGCTCTATAAATAGTAGTTGTTGATATAGAAGTAAAACCATCTTTTAGATAAAGTTGATGAGATTCGATATAACCAGCAATAACATCAGGAGCCCATTTATCTTTTTTAATTTTTTTCATCAATAAAATCAGCAAGTTTAGGATACTTCTCAACCAAATAAACTGCTTTAGAGAAAGATCTTTTATAATCAGCATCATATTGTGCATCATCAACATTATAGGATTTATTTTTAATTTTACCGCTTCTAATCATTATTTTAGATTTGATGCGATATTTTAGTTCTCTCCAAATAGTTGTTCTATTAACCCCTAATTTTGCAGCTATATCGGTGTTAGAATATATTCTTTTACCATTTTTATCCTTTTCATTTATTAATATTTCAATTTGAGCTCTTTGATCACGATTTAAATGATGATATTGATTTTTTTTATTTTTTTCTTTATAATTTTCTTTAGACATATATATATTACACCTTTCTTTTTTTACTTATAATAAGTGTAATATTTTTATATGTCTTTTTCAATGTAACTTTGTTGCACTTCAGAAAAAAATTTTCCATAAATAAAAAAATTGACAAATTAAAAAATTAGTGCTAGAGTATTAAAAGTGAGAGGGGAAAAAATATGGAAAATTTATTTAATGAAAATGATAAAATAAATGAAAATTTAAATAAAATTTTAAGTCATTACAAACACGGAGAAAGTGACATTTCAATGTTAAATGGAGAAGAATACGAAGATTTGTCAGATGACGATTTAAAATCTTTGGAAGCTTATGAAGATTGCGATAATAGCACTAGAAAAAGAACTAGATAATAAAGTAATATTGTAAAAATAGACAATCAATTGAAAAGAGTCTACTTTTTTTATACCTTATGATAGTTTTTTATGTTTCTTCTGAAACCATCTTATTAATAAATTTAAAAACAAATTCAACACCATCTCTCATATATTTATTAATTGTTTTAGACACGTTATAACAAGTATTTGTCCATTTATTAGTATATTGAGACGAAGTAGTTTCAACATAATCTTTCATTGAAACATCTTTATTATTCTTAATATCTTCTTCGAATTCTATAATTTTTTCTTCTGTTAAAACCTTTTTTTCATGTTCATAATAAGCCGCATAACCTAATTTTTGAGCTCCATACATAATTATAAATCCAATAAACAAAACTAAAAATATAAATTTAAAATTTTTTTTCATACCCACTCCTTTATAATTTTAGATAAAAGTTCAATAGTTCTAAATACCTCTTCAATCGTATTATCTACCCCTCCTATTTCAATTAATATACAATTTTTATTTATATCTTGATTGTATACGCCATCGACTCCTGGTCCTTCTTTTTTGTATATACCTCTTGTAAGACTAGGATATTTTTCTTTAATTATATTATTTAATTTAGTTATAACTTCTAAATTTTTATTGTAATTTTTGTTTTCTAAACCAAGCACAAATAATACCCTAGCATATTTTTTATTATCAATAGAGGTAGTTGTAATATCTGCACCAACTGAATCTCTATGAATATCAATAAAATATTCTAAACTATCAAATTTATTAATTTTATCAAGCAGCAATAGCCTAGTAGCTTTATATGAAGAAGCATGATTCCAACCATTAATATTTAAAAATTCACTTAAATTAGTATCTTCAACAATAGTTGATATACCTAATTTATTTAATTTTTCTTTTAATATATACGAAGCCATTAAAACATTAGGTGTAATATTATAAATATCTAAATTATGATTATTATAATTTTCTAATTGATGAGTATTATATAAATATATCTTTGGCTTATTAACATCGATTGGATAAGGATCTTCAATAAAAGAACTTATTTTTTTTAATTCTTCTAAATTACTATAATCATCATTATGTTTAATATCAATATATTTTTTTTCATTGTAAGAAAAAACAGGATTTAATAATGTTCGTGGTTTTTGTAAATCAATGTTAGTTAAAAATTTAATTGTATCATTAACGACATTAGTTATTTTATAATTATATATTTCAGAAATAGAAACATAATTAATAAGACCCTTCATAAAATTTTGGTTATTTATTAAAGAACTATTTTTCATAAAAAAATAAAACGATATAGAAAAGCAAATATATATAACAATAACAAATAATATATATTTGAATTTAAATATTTTCTTCTTTTTAATCTTTTTCAAATGAATTTTATTATTCATATACCTCACCTAATAATATAATACGTTTCATAAAGCAAAAAAAAAATCGAATTATATAATTAATAATGATTTATTTCTTTATGCAAGGCATTATTAATAGCACTCGAAATAACATCACTAAATTTTTCAATAACATAATCAATTTCTTTTGGAGTAACAATTAAATTATAATTAATAGCTTCTAAAACTTCATTAATTAATTGCTTTTTATCATTATTATCCAATTCACCAATTATACCAAATAATTCTTTTTTTTCATTATCATCTAAATCTAAATCTTTTATTTTTTTAATATAATTATTAACTCTTTTACCTATTAATTTTTCTTTTTTAAAATTATTTTTAATATATGATAAATATTTAAACAAATAATTAGTAATATCATTTACAACTGTCCCTAAATCAACAACTGTAGGAACTCCAATAGAAATAACAGGAATACCTAAAGTTTGAAAACTTATTTCTTTACGATTGTTTCCGATACCACTTCCAGGATTAATTCCAGTATCCGTCATTTGAATAGTTTTATTTACTCTTTCAATCGAACTAGCCGCTAAAGAATCAATAACTATAACAAAACCAGGATTAATAGTTTTTACTAAATTATTAACTAAATCTAAAGTTTCAATACCGGTTCCACCCAATACTCCTGGACTTATTGCTGAAACTTTTCGTATTCCCTTTTTAACATTTGTATTAAGAAGGAATAAATGACGCGTTACTAAAATATTATTAATTGTGAATGGCCCTAAAGCATCTGGCGTAACATTATTATTACCTAAGCCAATAATTAAACATTCCGCTTCATCACTAATATTTTTATATTCTAGTAATTTTTTTATTTCTTTTTCTAAAATAGATCCAATTTTTTCTCTACTTTCAAAATTAGTAATATCTTGAAACTCAATTGTAATATATTTACCTTCTTTTTTATTAATTTTTGATACAATATCAGGACTAACATCAAAAACTGTTACTTTAACATCATCAATAGATGTTAAAGTAGAATTAAAATCATCTAATAATTCTATTTCTTCAATAGCTAAATCTGTTCTAATTGAATACTTGTTTAAATCAATATTATTCATAAAAATCACCCATATTAATATTTTGGATAAAAATTGTCTAAAATATTTGCTTTTTATTATTTTTTTTGATAAAATGAATATTAGTTTTGGAAGGAGATGAAAATTATGCCAAATATGAAAAATGCTGTTAAAAAAGTTAAACAAAATTTAAAGATAACTGAAGCAAATCATCGTTACTTAGCTACAGCCAAAAACGCTATCAAAAACACTGATAAAGCTGTTAATGCTGGTGATAAAGAAAAAGCATCAAAGTATTTAAAAGATAGCATTAAAAGCTTAGACAATGCTAAAGTAAAAGGATTAATTCATAAAAATAAGGTAAGTAGAGAAAAATCTCGCTTAACAAAAAAAGTTAATAATATGGAAGTAAAATAATGACATTACTTCTTTTTTTTGTTATAATTAAAAAAATAGGAATGGTGAGAAATGAAAAAAAATTTCTTTGCAATTGTTTTAATACTAATAGTAACATATATTAATTTTTATAGTGACAATCTCTATTACAAATTTCAAGAAATAAAGTTTAAAATAAATAATGAAACATATAAAAATAATAATTATACTAATGATTATCAATTCTCATATGTAAAAGAAAATGAAAATCCAAAATTAGAAAGTTATTATGATATAATTAATAGCGTATATACTTTTTTAAATAACGGACAAGATACAATGAATAAATATTGTTCAGATAAATATAGAAGTTGTATTGATGATTTATTAGAATTAGGAAAAAATAAAAGTTTATTATCATATTTAAATGGCTTTGTTCATCCGTATAATAGTTTTGATAGCATAACCTTTTCTTCAGATGGTTACTTCACTCTTAAAATGGAAAGAACTAAAATATATGACACTGATACAATAATAAAAATTAATGATAAAGTCCAAGATATTATTGAAAAAAATATTAAAATAACAATGACTGATCGAGAAAAAATAAAAACCATTCATGATTATATAATTAACAATACTAAATATGATAAATTAAAGAAAGAGAACATTGATGATAAAACATATCATTCTACAACCGCCTATGGTGTATTATTTGAAGGATATGGAATATGTAGTGGATATTCTGATGCAATGGCCATCTTCTTAAATAAATTAAA
The DNA here is from genome assembly GCA_964454255.1 of uncultured Muribaculaceae bacterium. Lineage (GTDB taxonomy): Bacteria > Bacillota_I > Bacilli_A > RF39 > UBA660 > CAYVSY01. Next base: position 8,588 of record CAYVSY010000003.1, on the reverse strand, counting down.
TATTCCCAACTATAAGATAAGTAACGATAATCATATTTGGAACTTAGCATATATTGATAATCAATGGCTACATATAGATCTTACTTGGGATGATCCGATATCATCAACTGGCAATGATTATTTAAATTATGATTATTTTTTAATCACAACCAATGAACTAGAAAAATTAAATGATAATGAACATTCATTTAATAAAGAACTATTTAAAGAAACAAAAAATGAATAAAAAAGTGAATATTCAAAAATTTGAAGTTCACTTTTTTTTAGACAAATTAATTAATTTTTAATAAAGCAGGAAGAATACATTTATCATTTTTTAACGTTCCTGTTTCACAAGTATATGTCATTTTAGCATTCGTTTTACAATTTGTTCCTGTATTAGTCCAATTATCATCACAAACATATTTTGATTCTGACGATTTACTACATTCAACTCCAATGCTACCAAATTCATCACTAAGAGTTTTAGTTTTTGTCCAATCAGACCGATCACATAATACTCCGTTTTCTGGAATTATATTAGTCTTACATGACCCAACAGCCATACATTCCGTAGAATAGAATTGATAATAACATTTATTATCATCAGAATTTAAAGTTCCAACATCACAAATATGTTTCATCGTAGCCGTTTTAACACAATTTTTTTCATTTAAAGTTCCAGTTGAACAACTATATTTTGAAGTAGCATCAATTTCACAATTCTCACCATTTAATGTGCCCGTTTCACATGTATAAGTATATTTTAAAGGTCCTTTTACAGAAATTTGTTTTGAAGTTAATGTAGTATTTATTTCATTTATAGTAGATAATGAACCATCACCAGAAATATTAAGTTTAGAATTATCTGATATATCTATACCACTTTTAATTGTGTTTTCTCCAAAAATATTTAATTTAACAGTCGCTCCATCTGAAATCACAATACCAGCTGGACCTTCTTTTGATAAATCAATATTTACATTTGATAGTATAATTACAGGATCACCACTCGTAACTTGAATATTATTATTATTCGTCGATCCAGTTAAAACAATTTTAACTGTTCTATTTATTTCTTTTAAAGATTCATTTATTTGATTATTTTGAAACTTTATTTCCGAACTACTTTCAACACCTTTAATTAATAATTTATTATTTGTTGATCCTTTTGATATTACAATTGACGATTTTGATAAATCATAATATACATAATTACCCTTTTCCGATTTATTGCCGCTAACATTAAGTGTAGCATTTAAAGAACCATTTTCACTAGATGCTGTTTCATTTATCCATATAAATAATGTATATGTTTTAATATTCTTATTTTCTTCAATAAAAACATTATCAAATAATTTTATAGAATCATTTTCTATTGCCATATCATTAATAATTTTAGTTCCTTCTTCATATAACGAAAACATTAACTTACTATTTTCGTAATTATTACTAATAATTGATATATCACCATTAATTATAGCATTTAATAATCCTGGATTAGAAACAACAAAGTCATTTCTATAACAGGTTCCATCATCACATATTGAATTATAATCCGGAGAATTAGATCTAACTAGATTATTAATAGAAATATCTGTCCCATTAGCATAGAATATCTTTAATAATTTTTGATTACTATTAGTAATATCAGCAGATTTATTTATTTTATTATAATCAATCCATGCTAATACTAAACCAACCATAATAGCTACACATAATGATAAATTAAATATTAAATATAATCTTTTTTTCACATAACCACCTCTTTATTATAAAAAAATTATAACATAGTCCTTTTTTATATGCAATAATTATTTTATACTTTTTAAGAAATTAAATTCTAAAAAAATTATTGTTTTAACCAATAATTTTTATTGTTTTTAAAATAGTTTCTTCAAAATTATATAAATTTACTTCTACCCAATTAATATCCATTTGATTTTTAAAAAACGTCCATTGTCTTTTAGCATAATGTCTAGAATTTTTCTTAATTAAATCAATAGCTTCATCTAATGAAATTAAATTATCAAAATATTTATACAATTCTTTATACCCAATGCCATTTAAAAGCGGTTTAAAATATATTTTTTTATCATAAAAATCTCGAACTTCTTCAATTAAACCATTATCTATCATTATATCTACTCTATTATTTATAATATTATATAATTTATCCCTATCAATAGTTAAACCAATAAATATACAATCATATAATAATTTATCTGTTTTATTATTATTAATAGATGTTTTATTTTCTCTAATATAATTTAAAGCTCTAATTAATCTTCTTCTATTACATTTATCAATAATAATAGATTTATCAATTTTTATTAATTCGTCATATAATTCTTCCGTAGATAAATTATCATAATTATCACTAATTTTATTTTCATTAATTTTATAATCATACAAAGCACTTTTAATATATAAGCCCGTTCCTCCTACAATAATAGGAGTTTTATTTCTTTTTTTAATTTCTTTTATTTTTTCACGACAATCTTTTTGATAATCAAATATAGAATATTCTTCAAATATATCTTTTATATCAAATAAATGATGTGGAATACTTTCTTTTTCCTCTGGTTTTATCTTAGCTGTTCCAATATTTAAATCTTTATATATTTGCATACTATCAGCATTAATAATTTCTCCATTATATTTTTTAGCAATTGCTAGTGATAATTTCGTTTTACCTATTCCGGTTGGTCCAACTATAACAATTATTTTATTCATTCTATTTCTCCTCATATAAAAAAATAGTTCCAAAGAACTATAATTTTCTTCTTTTAATATTTAAAGAAGTTGTTCCAAAAGAAGTTGTTTCATTTGTTAGTTCTTTTAATCCCAATTGCATTTCCATCAATTCATTATGTCTCTCAATAGCAACTGCTAATCTTTTAAATGTATTAATATTTTGATTAAAATCTCTAATTTCATACTTTAATGTATCTGTATTTTTCAAAGCAATTGTCAAAGATTGCATACAATCATCTGTATAACTCATAAACCCTCCCAAATTTTCTTTATTTTAACATAATCAATAACCTATGTCAAACACTTCTTTTAAACAATTTCTCAAGTTCATATTTAGTCCAATTTATTATTGTTGGTCTACCATGTGGACAATTATATGGATTATTACATTGTCTCAAATCATTAATTAATCTTTCCATTTCATCAATTGTAATATCAGTATTAGCTTTTACTGATTTCTTACAAGCAATTGACATTGCCAATCTATCATTAAAAATAGCTAAATCAAATTTTTTTTCTTTAGTTAAAACAAGTTCAATTATTTTTCTAATAATTTCTTCTTCCATTCCCTCTTTAAACCATGTCGGATGAGATTTTATTCTAAATGAATTATGTCCAAATTCTTCCATCGTAATATTTAAGTTATCAATAATATCCATATTTTCTTTTACAATTAAATATTCATTTAAAGGCAGTTCAATAATAATAGGAACTAACATATCAATAGTATTATTATTAGGATATGATAATATATATAAATATTTTTCATAATTAATTCTTTCTTTGGCAGCATGAAAATCCATTAAATATAATCCCAATTCATTCTGACAAACAATATATGTCCCTAATAATAATCCAACAACATATAATTCAGGTAATTTTTTATCGTTAGTTATTTCTTCAATATAATTATTTATTAAAACTTCTTCTTTAACATCATAAATATTATTAGGTTTTTCTTCCACACGAACTAATTGTTCTAACGATGTTGTATATTCATAATCCGATTCCTTAATTATATTTCTTTCTAAATTTAATGTTAAATTATCAAACTTAGATGAAATTTTTTCATGAATTTCAATTTTAGGAATAAGTAATTTATTTTTAATTTTATCTATTATAGTTTTAGTTATTAAGTCTTTTAAATCATCAAAAAAACTAAATTTAATATCTAATTTAGATGGATGAATATTAACATCAATTAAACTAGGATCAACTTCAATATTTAAAACCACAATCGGATATCTAGAATCTTCCTTAAAATTATGATACGAATCATTAATATATCTATTTAATTCCATATTTTTAACTACTCTACCATTAACTAAAGTAGTAATATGATTTCTATTACTTTTTGTAACTTCTGGCAAAGAAATATAACCATATATATTATAATCATTGTTACAATTTTGAATTTCAATCATTTTTTTAGCAATATCTATTCCATAAATATCTTTAATTACTTTAAGTAAATTAGAAGAACCATCAGTATTTAAAAGTTCTTTATCATCATTATATAAAACAAACTTTATATTTGGATGTGCTAAAGCCATCTTATTAACATATTCAATAATATTGGCCAATTCTGTCCATAAACTTGATAAATACTTTAATCGAGCCGGCGTATTATAAAATAAATTAGTTACCAAAAAAGATGTTCCCTTAATAGCTTCACATGATTTTTTTTCTAATATTTTCCCGCCTTTTATACGAATCATTGTCCCCATATTATCTTTACCTGTTTTTAAAATTATTTCACTAACCGATGCAATAGAAGGAATAGCTTCACCACGGAAGCCCAAAGTATTAATAGAAAACAATTCACTAATACTAGTTAACTTAGATGTCGCATGTCTTTGAAAAGCTAAAAGAGCATCATCCTTATCCATACCAATACCATTATCAACAACTTTTATTTCTTTTATTCCTGATTCTTTTAAAAATATTTTAATTTCATTACTCAATGCATCAATGCTATTTTCAACCAATTCCTTCACAATTGAAACGCATTTTTCAACTACTTCTCCAGCCGCAATTTTGTTACTTAAATCTTCATCCATTATTTTTATATTAGCCATAATTTACTCCTTATAATTTTTTAGAAAATCAAAAAAATCTTTTGCAATATTTTTAGGTAAAATACCTTCCAGTTCTTCTAAACTACATTCTTTCATTCTAACAATTGTTTTATATTTTTTTAATAATTCTTTTTTTCTTTTTTCACCTATCCCATTAATATTATCTAATATACTAGATAAAGCACCTTTTCCTCTAATATTTTTATGATAATTTATTGTCCAATTATGAACTTCATCTTGTATTCGTGTAAGTAAATAAAATAAATCACTTTGTTTGGAAACATTTAATTCAACAATTGGATCTTTTCCAAGTAACATTGATGTTTTATGTTTATCATCTTTTTTCAAGCCACAAACAGGAATACTCATATTTAAACTACTTAAAACTTCACGTGTCACATTAATTTGACCTATCCCACCATCAACAATAATTAAATCTGGCCAAATTAAATTATCTTTTAAAACTTTAAAATAGCGTCTATAAATAACTTCTTTCATTGTTCCATAATCATCATTTTTTTCGTTTGTAATTTTAAATTTTCGATAATTGTGTTTAGATGGTTTTCCATCAATAAAAACAACCATTCCTGATACATTGAAACTACCAAAAATATTAGAATTATCAAATATTTCAATACGATTAGAAGATTTTAATTGTAATAACCTGTTTAATTCTTTTAAAGCATTAGTCCATTTTTCATCATTTCTAAACGTTAATTCCATTTTTTCATTATATACTATTCTAGCATTATCGTTAGCCAAACTTAATAATTTGTTTTTTGTTCCTTTTATAGGAATAATAAAATTAATATTAAACAATTCCGTCAATAATTCATTATTTAATATATTAGGAATTAATATTTCTTTAGGATCAACATCATTTTTTTCATAATAACTAACTAAAAAATTCATTAATTCATTTTCTAAATTATCGACTATAGAAAAAATTTTAGTATGTCTTCCTAATAGTTTTCCACCTCGAACAAACATTATCACAACAGATAAATAATTATTATTATAATAATAACCGATAATATCTCGATTAACATTATCAGATAATTCAACTTTTTGTTTTTCTAAAGTGGTAATAATATTATCAAGCATATTTTTATATTCTAAAGCTTTCTCAAATTCTAAAGTTTCACTATACATATTCATTTTATCAGTTATTTTTTTTCTTATTTCATCCATATTACCATTTAAAAATGAAATAATTTCATTCTTCATGTTTTTTAAAATACTGTCATCTATTTTATTGTGACAATATCCTAAACATTCTCCAATATGATAATATAAACATTCACGAGACTGATAATTTTTACACTTTCGAAGTGGATACAATCGATTAATCAAATGAACTGTCTCTCTAGCAGCTCCTGCATTTGGATATGGTCCAAAAATATTTGTAGTTCGTTTTTTCTTTCGTGAGACATTTCTAACAATATTAATTTGAAATATTTTATCATTAGTAACTTCAATATAAGGATAACTTTTATCATCTCTAAATATAATATTATATTTAGGTTCATATTTTTTAATTAAATTAATTTCTAATAATAAACTTTCCATTTCCGTATTAGTAATAATATATTCAAAATCAACAATATCACTAACCAATTTAGCTGTTTTACCAGTATGAGTCTGATTAAAATACGAACTCAGTCTATTTTTAAGATTTTTAGATTTGCCAACATAAATAATATTATTATTTATATCTTTCATTAAATAGCAACCACTCAAATGTGGAACTAAACTGAGTTTTTTTCTAATCATATTAATCACCTTAATAATATTATAACATACGAAATTTATAAAATTTAAAAAAAGAAATATTATTTATTTCTTTTTTCTCCTTTCAATTCCCATTTATTATCACTTAACAATTCATAAGGAAATAATTTATTATATCGTTCCATATTTTCTTTATGCAATTTTTCTTTATATTTTAAAACATCTTCATCTTTTAAACCATATAATTTTTTTTGAATATTAATTTCTGCTTCTAAAACTTTTTCAAAATTAACTTTTTTATTATTTCTTGTTTCTAAATATTGACCAACAATTGTTAATAAAGAAATATAATTATCATATGAATCATTTAAAATAATTTTTTGAACAAATAAATTATATTTTTTTGGATCCAAATCTTTAAAAAGTTCAATTAAATACGAACAAACTTGACCATATATCTCAGTAGGATTATTATTAAAAATATTATTATGAATTTCATAATTATATAAACTATTAATATTTTTAATAAACTCATCAAAATTATGAATACTTAAAAAATAATCATTTTTAGAACCAGAAAACATCTCTTTTGTTCTTGACATTTCATCATAAGTGCAACAAGCATATGTTAAATAATTATTATTAACACCATTATCCCATGTTGCATCACATAAATAATATCCATGAATATCATATTTATCATCATCAATTGAAATAACATTTCGAACATGACTACCTAAATAATTTGTATCATTTATTTTATAATCAACCTCTAAAACACCAACATTGTATTCCTTATTACATATTCCCACTCTTTCAAGTAATACTCTTAATAATTTAGAATAACCAACACAAACCATATAATCATTATTTAATATATTTTTTAATTGCCTTGATTGATTTAAATCATTTTTATTTTCTTTATATGGTTTATACTTCTTTACTATATCATATACCGCAATATACTTTTCAAAATTAGATAAATTTGAATTTTTAACATTTTTAACCAATTCATCTAATTTTTTTTCTTCTTTTAAATATTCAGTAATACTATAATCATAAAAATCATTTTTTATCACAATAGATTGATTATTATGTGAATTAAGAAATTCAGCTGAAGCATTAAATTTAGTTCTATTATTAACCTCAATCTTAATAATAAATTGTTTTTTTAAATTATTTAATTTTAATATTAATTTATTAATTTGTTCATATTGTTTTTCTTCATTGACAAATCTAAAACCATTAATCTGTTGATCAGTAATTATTAAAATTGATCCATTTTTAATTTCATTTAAATATTCTATTTGACTATCAGTAATTGAACATGGTATATAAAATGTTCTATTCGTTCGCAAATCATTGATTAAATAATTATCAATCAATTCCTTTGATGTAAGTTTAATTGTTTTATCTTTATTTTGAATATAAACATCAATATATTTATGTTTAATTTTTTCAATTTGTTTATCAGTTAACTTAACATCATATAACCACAATTTAGTTAAATTTTCATTTTTTAAAATACCCTCAAGTAATTCATCATCAAAAAATTCATTTCTTATTTCTAAACTACTATTTACACTATTAATAATTCTATTCTTAATAGCACTATTTATTAATTCTTTGTTTTTTTCATAAAAAGAAGTAGAAATATACGTTGATAAAAAACCATCTAAACATATCGCAACATTATGCATATCATCCACATAAGTAAGATTAATGCCACGCTTGCTTGCCTTTTGCTCAATAATATTAGTCTCAGAATCGCCTACTTTAAAACCATCTTTAATATTAAAATTAATCGGAATATCTCCATTATTAATTAACCAAATAAATTCTAAAACATCATTAGTCCAAGTATATTTTCTCTTAAAATCACTATCCCACAAATTAATATTCTTCAAAGTAATCACTCCATCTACTTAAATTATTATACTAAAATTATAAGAATAAAAAAAGATAAAAATTTAAAAAATTAAAAAAAATATTGTATAATGTCTAGCAAGTTATAGAAGTTTTTGCGAATGCAAAAAGTTTTAT
>CAYVSY010000002.1:0-44206 GCA_964454255.1 uncultured Muribaculaceae bacterium | reverse complement strand
TCGGTTGTATTTTCAAATACTATATCTATTTCTTGTGGTGATGATGTTGTGAATGCTGTATTCCATAATTTATATTTATATCTTGGAATCCATACATAATATGCTAGGACATCACATTCTGTTATAGCTGTTCCGACACTAGCGTTCATATATGTATCTCTTGTTCCTGATGTTACTAGAACTGCATTAGCCCACATCTTACTATCATAATTATACCAATTTGTTAAATAATTAGTGTAATCGGCTTTCTCCCAATTTTGATTTGTTTCATTATATACAATAGGGATCATACCACTTGCTAATATAGGTGCTGAAGCTAATGAAGTATCCATATATATAGATTCTATTGTTTTAGTATTTCTAGTTGTAGAACCGCCATTAGAAGTATATAAATCAGCACCCATTTCAGCTCTAAAAGAACCATTTAATAAAATATTTTGATTGGCTGATGTTTCTTCAATATAAATATGAATAGTATAAGAATCAGCATCACTCGTATATAATGGTAAGGAAATAATTTGTGGTGTTAAAACAATTCTATTATAATCACCAATGTTTAAAAAACTACCACTTGATAATAATGTATCTCCTTTATATAATTGCCATTTAAAATCAGCATTTTTTAAATTATTGCTTATCACAATGTTTCTAAGCACAATATCATAATAAACATTGTTAGGATTAGTTTCCACACCTTTTATAGTGCATGTTGAAGAAATAGATTTTGTAGAGATATCTGAAGCATTTATAGGTAAAATATTACTACCAACTAAAACCGAATCACCTGTCCAAGTAATATCAATGGGTGCAGTGGTAATATTAGCAGAAATTAATTTTGTGGTAAAAACAACGGCATAAGTAACTCCAATAAGTCCGATTGCAATAATCAATATTTCTAATATTAATACCATAATATTTTTATTCAATAATTTTTTTAGCATTTCTTCACTTTCCTATTCAATTGTATTATATCATAATAAAAAAAGAAGAACAATATTTTAAATATTATTTTCTTCGTTTTTATTATTTGACTTTTCTTTTGTTTTATTTTTTTTATCTTCTTTTTTTTCACCTAAAACAATATCAAAATGTTCTCTTACTTTCATTTCTATTTCATCTAAAATATCTTTATGATCTTTTAAATATAGTTTTGCGTTTTCTTTTCCTTGACCTATTTTTTCACCTTTATAAGCATACCAAGCACCAGTTTTTTCTAAAACATTTATTTCAGAAGCTAAATCAACAAGTTCACCCTCTTTACTAACGCCTTCACCATACATAATTTCTACATTGGCAATCCTAAATGGTGGTGCTACTTTGTTTTTAACAACCTTAACATTTGTTTTATTACCAATAACATCAGTCCCAACTTTAATTTGTTCGCCGCGTCTAATATCCAAACGAATTGATGAATAATATTTTAAAGCTTTTCCGCCTGGTGTTACTTCTGGATTTCCAAACATAACGCCAACTTTTTCCCTTAACTGATTAATAAATATTACAATTGTATTTGTTTTGCTAATTGAACCAGATAATTTTCTTAAAGCTTGACTCATAAGTCTTGCTTGTAAACCGACATGAGAGTCACCCATTTCGCCTTCTATTTCAGCTTGGGGAACTAAAGCTGCAACTGAATCAATTACAATTATACTAATGGCCTCACTTTTAACTAAAGCATCACAAATTTCTAACGCTTGTTCACCAGTATCTGGTTGTGATAATAATAATTCACTAATATTAACACCAAGTTTTGATGCATAAATAGGATCTAATGAATGTTCAGCATCAATAAAAGCAGCCTTTCCACCATTTTTTTGAATTTCAGCAATAGCGTGAAGAGCAAATGTTGTTTTTCCTGATGATTCAGGTCCAAAAATTTCAATAATTCTCCCTTTTGGATATCCGCCACCTAAAGCTATATCTACTGAAATTGATCCGCTCGAACTCATATCAATTTCCATATGTTCTTTTTCTCCCAAACGCATTATAGCACCTTTTCCAAATTGTTTTTCAATATTTGCTAATACTTGTTGCAATGCAACATCTTTGCCATTTTCTTTTGTCATTTTTTCTCCTTCTCTCACAGTAATCTTAGTATAATATAGTTTTTTAAAAAAAGCAATACTTTTTGCAAACTTTTGTTTGCTTTTTTGTAAAAAAAACAGAACAGTATTTATTTTATTGAATAAAAAAAGAATATAATTTTAATTAAACTATATTCATATTTATTTTTCTACAATAGTTTTTTTATACATATTATAATACTTAATTCCTGATATGATTGATAAAATAGTCGCAATAATTAATAAAAAATCAGAAATTTGTAAATTAAATAATGAAAATGGTAAATTATAAAACATAGTTAAGGAAATACCTATCATCAATATAGCTGTTTTCCATTTAGCTAATTTAATTGCACCCACAGCCCCAATTTTAACTCCCATGCTCAATTTTAAAGCATCTGTTATTATATCACGTGTTATTAAGACAACCGCAATAATAGGACTAATCATATTACCACAAGCTAATATAATAAGTAAAGGATTCGTCAATAATTTATCCGCAATGGCATCAAATGTTTTACCAAAATCCGTAACCGTCTTATTTTTCCTAGCAATATAACCATCGAAATAATCAGTAATAGCCGCAATCACAAATATTACCCCGCATATTAAATATCTAATATCCATATAAATATTGCCATTAACCAAAACCATCGGAATATCTAATCCAAATTGATAAAATGGAAATAATAAAATAATCACAATTATAACGCTCATTATTATTCTGGAAACGGTAAGTTTATTAGCTGTATTCATTTTTTACCTCTTTTCAATGTTGTAAGTAATTGTTGTATTTTCTTTTTCATTATTATTCAATATGATAAAACCAATCAAACATGCAATCATTAAAATTAGTATTATTACATATTTTGGAATATTAAACGAAGTTTTTCTTTCGATTGTATATGGAGAAGAAATTTCTTTTGGTGTTTTATTTTTAAATTGTTCTAATTTAGCTCTTTCAATTTCTTCTGTTGGAATCTTAGAAGTATAATCAAATAAAAATTCATTAAATTGATCAAGCAATTTTTCAAAATCCACACCCAAATATTTTGCATAATCCCTTATAAAGTATTTCAAAGATAAAATATCTTTAAAATATTCCATATTGCCATTCTCTAAATTAGTGATTTGTATAGGGCGTAATTTCAGATCCTCGGCGGCCTCATCAACAGAAACGCCATTTTCTTCTCTCTTGTTCTTTAACTGTTCGCCAATTTCTTTCATTATTTTACCTCTTTCAAATAAAAATATATCATATAAGCCACGTTCTGTCCCATCACTGGGGATAAACATTTATCTATGACTAATCATCCGTATTGAAATTCAATTCTCTCTCTACAGTTCCTCTACCAAAATTTGAGTTTCTCGCTTGTGGGGTTTACCTCGTTTCATTTTATTCGTTTCCAAATAAATTCGTCACTGTGGCACTTTATATTTTTTATTCATAGTTTCCCTTAGAATAAAAAATGCCGTCCGCTAAAAGCGTCTTTAGGTTATTTTTTCCCTAAACACAAACACTACTATCATCTCAGATAGTGCGAGCGTGGACTTTCCTCTATATACTAATATATAGCGTTTATCTTGACATATTATGAATCATTTCCTAAAATAATTTTTTCAAGTTGAGATATTCTTCTTAATAAATCAACATTAGTTATTTCTTTTTGACCTAACTTAGCTGCTTCAATATTCATTTTCATATTATGAACTTCTTGTTTAAGTTGTTTGTTTTCTTCTACTAGAAAATTTTTCTCTCTTTCAAGTGATTTTAAAATAAGATTATATTCATTATAGTCTTTAATAACCATATCTAAAAATTTATCAACTTCTTGTAATCTATATCCTCTAGTATCTATTTTAAATTCCTTTTCTAATATATCCCTAGCCGTTAAAGTTATTCTATCCTGATACATCTTATTCACCTCATCAACATTATTATATTAAAAAAAATGATATTTGTCAATTCAAATATTTGTATTTTGATGTCAAATTAAATTAAAAACATTTGACAAAACATATTTTTTATGTTAACATACTAAATTATCAAAAAGGGGGCAAAATTTTATGGATGAAAGAAATGAAATTTTAAGACCAGCATGTAAAAGTTTTTTAGATGATATTTTAAAAAATAATTTATCACCCGAATACATTAAAGCTTTGGAAAATAAATATACTTTTGATATGATGGATGAGTATGCCAATGAAATAATAAACACTTTGCAAAGCAAAGAAGAAATAGAAAAATACGAAGAACTTTTTAGTATAATTTTCCCATATACAAAAACGGATGAACCAGTTGAATATGATGTTGTGATTAACAAAAATTATGTTGAAGAAGATTCAGTAAAACAATATTTTAAAGAAATTGGTCAATATCCATTATTAACTAATGAAGAAGAATTTAAATTGACTTCAACTTACTACCACAACCATGATGATGAAAGTAAAAATGTTTTAATTGAACGCAACCTAAGATTAGTTGTATCAATTGCTAAAAGATACATAAATAAAGGATTGGATTTTAGTGACGTAATTCAATCCGGCAATATAGGGCTAATAAAAGCTATTGAAAAATTTAATCCCAGTAAAGGATATAGACTTTCAACTTATGCAACTTGGTGGATTAGACAGTCAATCACAAGAAATTTATCTGATCAAATTAGAACGATAAGAATACCCGTTCATATGAGTGAACAAATTAATAAATATTATAGTTATGTTAAAGAATTTTTAAACATAAACTATAGAGAACCTACGCTTGATGAAATAATGGAACATTTTGATATTGATGAAAAAAAAGCTAAAGAATTAATTATTACAAGTAGTAATCAACATTTAAGAAGTTTAAATGAAACTATTACAAATGGAGAAAGTAACGATACAGAATTAGGCGAATTAATAATTGATCAAGATGCTCTATCTACAGAAGAAGAAGTTTTTAATAACTTAAAGAAAAAAAACATATCAAATGCTTTAAAAAGTTTAACTAAAAAAGAAAGAAAAGTTATAGAATTACGTTTTGGACTTAAAGATGATATTCCTAAAACACTAGAAGAAGTGGGAAAAGAATTTTATGTTACTAGAGAAAGAATAAGACAAATTGAAGCAAAAACCTTGCGCAAATTGCAAAAATCCAGTAAATTTAGTCATTTAAAAGATTTATTAGATTAAACATATAATTTTTATATGTTTTTTTAAAGCATAAATATAAAAGTATAAATATATTTATTATTATAAAAGGAGACACAACATGAATAAAACGCTATGTTATAAAAAAAATATTTTGAAAGGGATTGTATAGAATATTTTAAAGAAATTGGTAATTTAAGGTTATTAACTAAAGAAGAAGAATTAACCTTAATAACAAAATATTTTAATAGTTCCGATGAAATAGAAAAAAATGAACTGAAAAACGAATTAGTTACACACAATTTAAAATTAGTCATATCTATTGCTCAAAATCATATTAATAAAGGTTCATCACTTCTTGACTTAATTCAAAAAGATAATATTGGCCTAATAAAAGCTATTGAAAAATTTGATTCAACAAAAGGATTTAGATTTTCTACTTATGCCGTCCAATGGATAAATCACTATATTACAAGAGCTATAGATAACTATGGTTCAATAATAAGAATTCCATCTTATATGAATGAATTAATCATTAAAATTAAAAATTATTGTAAAAATTATTTCAACGAAAATGGTGATAATCCAACTTTTGAAGATATTAAAAATAAATTAAATTTAACTTATAAAAAATTGTATAATGTTTTAGAAATAATTGATAAAACTTATGAATTAATTAGTTTAGATGAAATAAATAATGATACTTATGGAAATAATAATATTAATATTGAAGATGAAATTGTTAATATTCAAAAAAGAGACGATGTTATGAAATTTATTAACACTATAAATTTAACTAACAATGAAAAAAAAGTATTACTACAAAGTTTTGGTTTTATTACTAATGTGACCCCTCCAGCATATAAAAGGGGCAATAAAACAAATCAAACAAAACAAAAAGTGCTAAAGAAATTCCAAAAAAGAAAAGAAAAAGATGAATTAAAAATATACATGGATTTAAATATATAACAAAGGAGTATAATTTTATGGAAGATTTAAATAATATTTTAGAATCAGATTGTATTATATTTTTTGATAACATAATTAATAATGAATGGACTAATGAATTTATCAAACAAATTGAAAATAAATATACAAATATAGAAATAAGAAACTATATAGAAAAATTTACAAATACTTTAAAGATCAAAGAAGAAAAAAATAAATTTGAAAAAATTGGAAATAAATTATTAAATATATTAAATCAAAAAAATAACTCTGAAAATGATGATAAAATATTTTTAAGTGATAATAATTTAACTCAATATTTAAATGAAATTGAACAATATTCATTACTTACAATTGAAGAAGAAATAAAATATACAACAGATTATAACAATTATCATGACAATGAAAATCGTGATATTATCATTAATCACAATTTAAGATTAGTTGTATCTATTGCTAAAAAATTTTGTTTTATTAAAGAGATAAACTTATTAGATTTAATTCAAGCTGGTAATTTAGGACTAATTAAAGCTGTTGAAAAATTTGATCCTAAAAAAGGCTATCGATTCTCAACCTATGCAACTTGGTGGATTAAACAATCAATAAAAAAATGGATAAGTAACAACTCAAATATAATAAAAATATCTAGACATGCATCAGAATGGATTAGAAAATATTACAATTATATTCAAGAATATATAAATATAAATTGTGAAGAACCTACAGATGAACAAATTATGAATAATTTAAATTGGAATACCAAAAAATTAAAAGAAATAAAAAAATTTATTCAAATTCAACAAATAACTAGTTTAAACATTTCTATTAGTGATGATAATGATATGGAATTAGGCGACTTCATTGAAAGTAGAGAACCAGAAAATATTGATATTATTTTTAATTCTTTAAAAAAAGAAAAAATTATAGAAGTTCTCACCACATTAGAACCAATAGAACGCGAGATTATTATTCTTAGCTATGGATTAAAAAATAATAAACCAATGAATTTAAGAGAAATTGGAGAAAAAATGAATTTAACTGCTAAAAAAGTCAAAATAATTGAATCTCAAGCTATACGAAAACTAAGATATTCAAATAAAGCTACGTGTTTAAAACATTTATTAGATTAAGCATATATTTCTTATATGTTTTTTTCTTTCTGTGTTATAATAAATATGGTGATTTTATGAGTTTAAATATTAAAAACTTAAATGTTAGTATAAATAATAAAAATATCTTGAATGATTTTAACATCAATATTAATGATGGTGAAATTCACGCTATTATGGGACCAAATGGTGTTGGAAAATCAACTTTAACTAAAGTTATTATGGGTGATAAAAATTATAATATTAAAAGCGGCGATATTATATATAATGAAACAAGCATCTTAAATCACAAAACCGACGAAAGAAGCAAATTAGGTATATTTGTATGTATGCAAACTCCACCATCTATAGATGGTGTTTGTAATCAAGATGTTTTACGAACAGCTATGAACGCCCATCAAAATAAATATATTGGTTTATATGATTTTATGATGAAATGTGAAAAAAGTATCAATGAATTAAAAATGGATAAAGAAATGATTCACCGTTCATTTAATGTTGGTTTTTCTGGTGGCGAAAAGAAAAAAAACGAAGTCCTTCAAATTAAATTATTAAAACCAAATTTAATTATTTTAGATGAATTAGATTCAGGCCTCGATGTTGATAGTCTTATAACTGTATGTGAAAATATAAAAAATTATATTAAAGATAATAAACAAACATCATTATTAATAATTACACACTATCCTAGAATATTAGAATATTTAAAACCCGATTATGTTCATATTCTAACATCAGGAAAAATTTCTAAAACAGGTTCTTATAATCTAGCTCTAGAAATAGAAAAAAACGGCTATAAAATTGTGACAAATGATATTAACGGAAGTTTCAATAATGAATAATATATTAGTGATAAATAATAAATTACCAATTATTGATAATGAAAACATAAAATGTTTTGATAACAAAATAATTGTTAAAAATAATTCATTAATTAATATTGAATATATAAATTGTGATAATATTAATATTATTTTTGAAATAAACAATTATGTAATAGCCAAAATCTTTGAATTTAGTATTGATAATGATATAAATATTAAAAATGAATACATTACTAAGAAAAATGCAACTCTAAACATCTCTTCATTTTTTAACAACAAAAAGTGTAATAACGAAATAATAATTAATTTAAACGGCGAAAATAGTATTATTAATTATAATTTTGCATGCATAAGTTATAATTCAGAAAATTATATTATTACAATTAAGCACAACAGAAAGAACACTATTAGTAATATAAACAACTCAGCTATCGTTTTAAATAATTCTTGCTTAGAATTTGATGTTAATAGTTATTTACCTAAAAATAATAAAAATTGTATATTAAATCAAGAAAGTAGAATAATTGTTATGGATAAAAACAACTCTATCATTAAGCCAAATATGTATATTGAAGAAGCTGATGTTGTGGCAAAACACTCTTCAACTATTGGCTCTTTTAATCAAAATGATATTTTTTATTTAATGACAAAAGGTATATCTTATAACGATTCCATAAAACTACTTATAAAAGGATTTTTATTTAAAAATTTAGATTGTCCTATTGAAATTAGAGAAAAAATATTAAATATATTTAATAAATATTGGAGGTGACAATATGAATAGAGAAGATTTCAATATGCTAAACAATAATATAATTTATTTTGATAATAGTGCTACAACATTTAAACCAAAGATAGTTATTGAAGCCATGGACAATTACTATAATTATTATTGTGCCAATGTCCATCGAGGCGATTATAATATTAGTATTGATGCTAGTGATGCTTTTGAAAATGCTAGAGAAACAATTAAAAATTTTATAAATGCTAAAGATGTAAGAGAAATAATATGGACTTCTGGAACAACAAATAGCTTAAATCAAATTGTTTTTGGATATTTTAAAAATATTTTAAAGAAAAACGATGAAATAATACTAAGTAAAAGTGAACATGCTTCTAATATATTACCATGGTTTATAATTGCCAAGAATCTTAACTTAAAAATTAGATATGTTGATTTGAATAAAAATAAAGAAGTAACTTTAGACAACATCAAAAAAATAATAAATATAAACACCAAAGTAATTTCATTAGCTCTAACGACAAATGTTATTGGCGATACTAGAGATATAAAAAATATTGCTAAATTAGCTCACGAAAACAATATATTAATTGTTGTTGACGGGGCACAAGGCATGTGCCATAATATCATCGATGTTCAAGATCTAGATATTGATTTTCTTGCTTTTTCAGCTCATAAAATGTATGGCCCAACTGGAACTGGTATTTTATATGGAAAATATAAATTATTAAGTAACGTTGTTCCGTTGAATTATGGCGGTGGCATGAATAGTAATTTTGAAAACGATACTAATATTGAATTAAAAGAACTACCAGAAAAATTAGAAGCTGGAACTCAAAACATCGCTGGTGCAATTGGCTTTGCTGAAGCCGTTAATTATATAAACAATATTGGAATAAAAAAAATTAATAAATATATATATGAAATAAGAGAATATTTAGTTAATGAACTTAAAAAATTGGATTTTATTACTATTTATGATGAAAATAGCAAAGGAAGCATTGTGGCTTTTAACGTTAAAAATGTTTTTAGCCAAGACACAGCTATTTATCTGAATAAATATAATATATGCATTAGAGCTGGAAATCATTGTGCTAAAATTTTAAAAGATGAAATAGGAATTGCAAATACATGTCGCATTAGTCTAGCCATGTATAATACCAAAGAAGAAATAGATTTATTAATTAATGCTCTAAAAAATATCAAAAACATATATAAGGAAATATTATAGGTGATACTATGAATGACGAATTAAAAAGAAGTATTATATTAGATAATTACAATAATCCAGCAAATAGGAATAGAATTAACAACAATCAATATATTAAACTAAATACTAGAAGTAATTCTTGTATAGACAACATTGATTTATATTTATTAATTGAAAATAATATTATAAAAGATTTAAAATTTGATGGTGAAGCATGTGTTATATGTATATCATCAACATCAATAATGACTAAATTATTAATTGGAAAAACATTAGAAGAAGCAAAAAAAATTATTAATAATTACAATAATATGATTGATGAAAAAGATTATAATAAAGATCTTTTAAAAGAAGCCATTGTATATAATGATATAGGAAAACAACCCTCAAGAAAAAATTGTGCTACATTAAGTTGGAAGGGCATTGAAAAAGAATTGTTAAAAAAATAGACAATTCTTTTTATATTATCAATCCCATTATTATGGATAAGACAAAAATAATTCCCAGTTCTTTTATAAAAATATTTTTGCGACTATTATATAATTTCATAATTTCTTCTCTATTTTTTAAATTAAAAGCATTTGAACCAATTATTACTTCTGAATATTCCTTATAATTATCAATATCATTAACTATTTTATAATCACCTTTTTTAAATCCTACTCTTTTTTTATTAGGTAATATTGAATTATATAATGATGATATAGCATTGTCAAATAAAAATATACCTATAATATAAGATATTATTATATCTAATATTAAAAATCCAAAAATAAAACTATATAAACTTCTAATAACTCTTAAAGCCATTAACAATATGCATATTCCCGTTCCATAAATATATGAATAAGAATTTGAAACTATATACTTAATCAAAAAATTATTTTTAACTATCCAATCATATCTATCTATACAATTATTAAACATCCCTTTAATAAATAAATATGTATCTTTTAAAGAGTTATTTAAATCATATCCACTATAAATAACTTCAATTAAATTTTCTACCGCAATAAAACGAATATAAGAAACATTATCAATTTTATCGTTTTTTTCATTCACAGAAGAATACGAAACATTTAATAAACAATCTATTTTTTCAATCATTGATAATTTATTATACATTATTTGTTTACATTCCTCATATGAATTGCAAATATAAGGCAAATTATCTTTAATAGTAATTTCATATTTAATAAAACTATTTTTATTGGAATCCATCTCTATTTCATATTTGTTTTTTTCATTAGTCAATAAATCCAACATCCTCATAATAATATCAGTAGAAACTACTTTATTACGAATAACAATATTTTCTTTCATACATATCCTCCATTTAATAATATATCACATTTTTTTGTTGACATAAATAACTTATTCAACTATAATACACATTATGGGTGATTTTATGAACACAATTGATATTAATAATATAATTGATGAATCATTACATAAAGATTCTCCAAATACTATTAATGGACAAAAAATTGGAGAAAAAATTATGTTAATAAAATATTATGATAATTCGTTTTTATTAAATTGTTTTAATGAAATAAAAATTCCTGAAGGTAAAATAACAGATGAATTAAAATGTGCCAAAAGAATAGAAAAAGAATATAATTGGATTAATACCATAGCTCAATTTTTAGAACATTATATATTAACCAAGAATATATATATTAAAAGCATTAAAAAAAACGATAATATTATTACTATAACATTAGAAAAAGAAAATGATTCTATATTAGTTACTATTGAAATACATGATAATGATACTAATCAATTAGATGAATTAAATGAATTTATAGCTTTTATTAACGAAATGAATAAATCTAAAAATAATTCTTCAGCCATATTAAATAATATGTCAAAAGATGATATATTAAAAATCATGGCCGAATGTGATAAAGATACTTTAATAAAAATGCTTTTAGATAAATACAATTACAAAACATTAAATAGTAAAATTGACACAATAAAGAATAAACAACGCATCAAATAATTAAATTGATGGTTGTTTTTAATTTAAAATGTTATAATAATTATAGGTGATATTATGCTAAATGAAAATACAATTAAAGAAATTTCAAACATTAAAAACGAAGATAGTTTTATGTTAAAATTTCGTCTTAATTGCTTAAAATATTTTAAAAAAATTAAAGAACCAAATTTTGGTCCAAAAATTAATATTAATCTTGATAATATCACTTATTACAAAAAAAGAATAAATGATTTAACTAATAATTGGAATAATATAGATAGCAACATTAAAAATGTATTTGACCAATTAGGAGTTATTAAAGCCGAAGAAAAATACTTAGATGGTTCACATGCACAATACGATAGTGAAGTCATATATCAAAATATGATAAAAGAATTAAGTGATAAAAATGTTATTTTTTTAGATACTGATACAGCTTATAAAAAATATCCTGATTTATTTAAAAAATATTTTAATTCATTAGTAAAATATGATGAAAATAAATGGACTGCTTTAAACGGTGCTGTTTGGAGTGGTGGCACATTCATATATATTCCCAAAAATACTAAATTGGATAGACCACTTCAAAGTTATTTTAGAATAAATACTCGTAATATGGGACAATTTGAAAGAACGCTGATAATTGTTGATGACGATAGTGAATTATATTACATTGAAGGATGCACAGCACCAACATATACAAGTGACGCTCTTCATGCCGCTGTTGTTGAAATATTTGTAGGTAAAAATGCTAAATGCCGTTACACGACTATTCAAAATTGGTCAAATGATGTTTATAATTTAGTTACAAAACGAGCTTTAGTTAATGAAAATGGATTGATGGAATGGATTGATGGAAATATTGGTTCACATGTCAATATGAAATATCCATGTTGTATATTAAATGAACCATATGCCAAGGGAAAATGTATTTCCATTGCGGCTGCTTCGAATAATCAAATTCAAGATAGTGGTGCTAAAATGATTCACTTAGCTCCATATACAAAAAGCACTATAATTTCAAAATCTATTGCATCAAATGGTGGAAATGCCACTTATCGTGGAACTGTCAAAATTGAAAGAAATGCTTATAATTCGACCGCTAATGTAAAATGTGATACAATACTATTAGACAACAAATCCAAAAGTGATACTATCCCAACCAATATTGTTAATAACGAGTCATCGATTTTAGAACATGAAGCAACCGTTTCTAAAATTGGTGAAGAACAATTATATTATCTACAAACAAGAGGTATAAGTGAAAATGATGCCAAGGATTTAATTGTTTTGGGATTTATTAATGAATTTAGAGAGGAGTTACCAATGGAATATGCTGTTGAGTTAAATAGACTTCTTAAAGATAACATGAAAGGGTGATATTATCAAAAAATTAATATATTTTATTCTTTTTTTATTCATAGCCGGCGCTATATACTATATATATAACACCTATACACCAAAAAAAGAATCAAAAGAACCACTTATAATAACGCCTGAAAAAGAAAACGGAATAATAAATAAATTATATATATATGGTAATCATTTAAACATATATGGTCATATTAATTTAGAAGATATTGAATATAAAAATATTGAATTAATAATTTACAATAATGATATAAAAACAATAAAATGTATTTTTAACAAAGATAATGATAATAAAATTATTTTATTCAATATAAGTGATTTAATAAATGATGGATTATATCTTGATGATATTGAAAAAGGAATGAATAAATTTTTTATTAAAGTAGAATATGAAAATGAAGGAAATACAATTACTAAATATTATTCCCTAAAAAATGAAACAAAATATAATAATTTAACATATTATACATTATCTAAATATAATAATGAAATTATTGTTAACAGTGAAAACGAAGACCAAACATTATCATTAAATATCAGTAACAATACTAATAATGAAATTTATGATATTGCGATTGATCCTGGTCATGGTGGAAGAGACGGCGGAGCACATAATGAATCAACATTAGAAAAAACTTTAACATTACAAATATCAGAAATACTAAAAGAAAAATTAGAAAATATCGGACTTAAAGTCCTAATGACTAGACAAGCAGATATTTATCTAGAAAATTATGGAGATAATGGTAGAATAGATAATGCTATCAGTAGTGGTGCCAAATATTTATTTTCAATTCATTTAAATAGCCATGAAAATAAAAACAAATATGGTGTTGAAATATATACCCCAAATAATATTGATTATACTTTTGCTAGAAGTATTGTTGATAATATTGTTAACAATACTGGAATAGAATACTCCAATAATATGGGATTTAAAAAATATAATGGTGTTTATACAAGACAATTTAAACAAACAGAAATAAATAATTCCGATCAAAAATATTCATTAAAAACAACAAACTCAGCTTATTATTTTATGATTCGAGAAACTGGTGGAATAGTAACCGGTGCTTATGTTGATGGAAGTATTGAAAAAAATGAATTTAATAAACACTATAATAGCGCTATCGGATTAGAAAGTTATATTATTGAATTAGGTTATATTATCAACAATAATGATTTAAATTTAATTGTTAATAGCAAAGACAAATTTGCTGATGCCATTGCTAATAGTATTAAAAATGAATTAAAGTATTGATTTAACAAAACAAGTGTATCTGTATATTAAAAGAAAACAAAAAAGAGTTTTTAATAAACAAAGCTTGTTTTTTTGTAAAATATTATAAAAAAAAAATTATTTTTAGCCGTTTGTAAAGGCTTTTTTTATATGTTATATTGTCATTGAAGGAGGGAAAATATGTTGAATCAAACAGTAATAGTAGGAAGATTAGTTAAAGATCCAGAATTAAAATTAACTGATCAAGGCAAAAAAGTAACAAATATTACTTTAGCTGTTCCAAGAAGTTTTAAAAACATTAATGGCGAATATGAAACCGATTTCATTGATTGCACATTATGGACAGGAATAGCAGAATCGACTACAGAATACACTAAAAAAGGCGATTTATTAGGTGTTAAAGGAAGATTGCAATCACAATTAATCGATAATGCTGACGGTTCTAAAAGAAAATGCACTGAAGTAATTGCCGAACGAGTAACATTCTTATCGTCAAAAGCACATTCCGATAACGATGAAGATACAAGTGAAAAAAATAATAAAAAAAGCAAGAAAACAGATGAATAATCTGTTTTTATATTGATATAACATTTTAAACATTTGTTATTAATTTTACATCGATCTTGACTGTCATAACCAATTGTTAATAAAATGTAACTTATTAGTTAACATTGTTCGATTGCCAATCTTTCTATATTACAATGTCCTTAGATAGAGAGGGATTAAATATGTTAGTAGGAAAAAGAATCAGAGATTTAAGAAAAGAAAAAAATTTATCTCAACAAGAATTAGGTGATATGATTGGCGTCACAAAAGTATCTATCAGTGGATATGAAACGGGTATTAGAACACCAAGTATTGAAACATTATTGCTACTTATGAGCACATTCAATGTATCAGCTGACTATCTGTTAGGAACTGAAAAATTAATAATCAGCGAAGACACACGCGAATATGTCGGAGCAATGTCTGAAGTAGATATTGAAATTAACAAAGAATTAAAAAGAAACATTGAGTTATATAGTTTTATTATTAATGATCCTAAAAGAGCAATTACACTTATAAATAAGAAATTAAAGTTATAGATTAAAGCAATTTGTTGCTTTTTTTATTATTTTTTATTATAATCTTAATAAGAGAGGAAGAAGATTATGATTGACATAAGAGAATTATATATAAAAGATTATATTGGAAAAGAAATTATTATAGAAGGATGGATAAAAAATCATCGTAAGCAAAGCGCAATGGGATTTATTGATTTATTTGATGGAACATATTTTAAATCTCTACAAGTTATTTATACTGATAAATTAAACAATTTTAATAACATTAATAAAATAAAAATAGGAAGTGCTGTTAAAGTATGCGGAATTCTTGTTGAATCTCCAAAAAAAGGTCAAAAATTTGAATTAAACCTTAAAGCAATTGACGTTTTAGGAGATTGCCCTGAAGATTACCCCATTCAACCCAAAAAACATTCAATGGAATTTCTTCGTGAACAAGCATATTTAAGACCTCGAACCAACTTATTCAATGCCGTTTTTAGAGTTAGAAGTATTTGTGCAATGGCTATTCATGAATATTTTCAAAGTAATAACTATGTATATTTTCATAGTCCTATTATAACAGGAACAGATTGTGAAGGTAGTGGTCAAATGTTTAAAGTTACTACCCTTAATTTAAATAACATTCCAAAAAATGATGAAAATAAAGTGGATTTTAATAAAGATTTATTCGGAAAAGAAACATATATTACTGGCTCTGGTCAATTACATGGTGAAGCATTTGCGATGGCCTATAAAAAAATATATACTTTTGGACCAACAATGAGAACCGAAAATTCTAATACCAAAGTTCACGCTAATGAATTTTGGATGATTGAACCAGAAATTGCCTTTTGTGATTTAAATCAATTAATGGATATAGAAGAAGATATGCTAAAATTTATAATCAATTATGTCCTTGATAAATGTCAATTAGAATTAGAATTTTTTGATAACTTTGTAGAAAAAGGACTACTAAATAAATTAAAGAAAGTAATTAATAGTCAATTTACTAGAATTTCTCATTATGACGCCATTACTTTATTAAAAAATGCTAAAGTAAAATGGGAATTTACTCCCGAATATGGAGAAGATATTGCTAAAGAACATGAAAAATATATAACAGAATATTATAATGGTCCAGTATTTATTACTAATTGGCCAAAAAATATTAAAGCCTTTTATATGAAACAAAATGCAGATGGAAAAACAGTAGCCGCTGTTGACCTAGAAGTTCCAGGAGCAGGAGAACTTATCGGTGGAAGCCAAAGAGAAGATGATTATGACAAATTAATTACTAGAATGAAAGAAATGAATATCCCTATTGAAAATCTTAAATGGTTCACAAACCTACGAAAATATGGTGGATGCTACCATTCAGGATTTGGACTTGGTTTTGAACGATTAATTATGTATATTACCGGTGTCGAAAACATTAGAGATGTTATTCCATTCCCAAGAACACCAAATAATTGTGAGTATTAATATGAAATACTATTTTATCGGTATTAAAGGAACTGGAATGAGTTCATTAGCGACAATTCTTTACGATTTAGGAAACAAAATTATAGGATACGACGACTATAAAGAACATAAATGGACAGAAGACGAATTAAAATTAAGAAACATAAAAATTTTTAATGACAATACATATAACTTAACAGATGAAATTGTCATATATAGTGCTGCCTTCACAAGTGAACATCCAGAATTAAAAAGATGTATGGATAAAAATTTAAAGACACTAAAATACAATGAAGCTGTAGGAGAATTAACTAAACAACTAAAAACAATTTGCGTTAGTGGTTGCCATGGAAAAACAACAACAAGTTCCATGCTATCTCATGTTTTAATAAATACTATCGGAACTAATTATTTAATTGGTGATGGAACTGGATTTGCAAATAAAAATTCCAACCATTTTATAGTTGAAGCTTGTGAATATCGTCGCCATTTTTTAGCTTACGATCCAACATATTCAATAATCACCAACATTGAACTTGATCATGTTGATTACTATAAAGATATTAATGACATGATTGATGCTTATCAATCACTAATAAACAACACCAAAGAAAAAGCCATTATATGTGGTGATGATAAATATATTAGAAGTTTAAACATTAACATTAAAAAACTATATTATGGTTTTAATGATAATAATGATATAATTGCTAAAAATATTAGAACTGATAACAATTATACTATCTTTGATGTTTATATAAAAACTGATTTTTATGGGACTTTTTATCTTCCTTTTTTTGGAAAACACATGATATTGGATTCTTTAGCTGTTATTGGAACAAGTTATTCATTAAACATTAAAAAAGAAGATATAATTAATAACATTAAATCTTTTACTGGAGCAAAAAGAAGATTTTCCGAAAAAATAGTTAATAATACTATAATTATTGATGATTATGCCCATCATCCTACTGAAATTCAAGCAACAATTGCATCAGCCAAAGAAAAATATAAAGATAAAAAAATAATTGCATTATTTTTGCCAAATACATATTCTAGAGTTAAAGAATTTTATAATGAATTTGCAGATGCTTTAAATGAAGTTGATGTTCAATACATTTTAGAAATTCCAAAAGGTAGAGAAAAACAAAACGATTTTCCTAATATTTCATCAAATTTAATACTAGAAAAATTAAATAATGGTAAACTAATTACTTTAAATGATGAAACAGAATTATTAAAATATAAAAATGATGTCTTATTATTTATGAGTTGTCAAAACATTTATATTTTAGAAGAAAAGTTAGAAAAAAAGCTTAAAGAAACTAATTAAAAGTTTCTTTTTTTATTTTATCAAAAAATCTATTATATTTATTTATCCATTTTTCATTATATTTTTTAGGCATTATTAAAAATAAATAATTTAAATATATATACCTATATCCTAACTTAATACTATTTCTTAAAAATTTAAAATCAAATAATAAATTAACTCCATATTTAATATTATTTTTATTTATTAATTTAAAAATGTTTATTAATTGTTTTTGATTAATATTTAATAAATAATATTTATACAATCCTAATTTTGCTAATTTTATTCCTATTTTTTTAAAATAATTATAATTATAATTATATAATTCATCAATACTATAATTTTTACATTTAATAATCGTTTCATACAATATTTTAGATGCTATTGCGCATATTGATAATCCTGATCCACTAAGAGGTTCTATCATGCAGGCTTTATCACCAATTAAAACATAATTATTATAAACAATTGAACTTAAAGGCTCTCGAACTGGAATATAATATATATTATCTTTATTAACTTTTATTTTTTTTAAATTATTCCTAGCATTTAAATAATTAATTTGATTAAAAATATTTGGAATGTTTCCAAAACATCCAATTAAAATATCAATATAATTATTATCAGACAAAAACCATGATATTCCTTTTATATTATTTGGTTTTAAATAAACATTATATTCGTTAATACTAGAACTTTTATACACATATCTAAAAACATTAAAAATATCATTAGAATCAATATTATTTTCAATAATATTTAAATTATTAAATCCTGATGAATCAATAATTAAATCACCATATATTGTTTTATTCTCACAACTAATTCCAATTACTTTATTCCCATCCTTAATAATATTATTAACTTTTTTTGAATAAAAAATTTTTACACCTACTCTATTACATTCACTAATTAACCATTCGTAAATATCTTTTCGATGCATTCTAACAACATTACTATTTTTTTTCATAATTTTATAAAACATATTATTATTAAAAAACATAATATTTATTGAAGAAAATATTTTTTTAGGCAGTTTTAAACCACAATCTAAAAAACATTTAATATTAAATGAATCAATAAAATTATATCCTAGTTGGCTTCTTTTCTTTTTCTCATAAACACTAACATCATATCCACTTTTAGATAACAAAAAACCAGTTAATAAACCACCATGACCAGCACCAATAATAATTATTTTTTTCATATTTCACCAATTAAATATATGATTTAAATTGTAAGAATTGAATAAATATGTTAAAATATAATATATATAAATAGAAAGTGGTGGATTATGGATAAATTTAAAACCTTAGACGCAAATGAAGCCGTAGCGTTATCAAGTTATAATTTTAGTGAAGTATGTGGAATATATCCTATTACACCAGCATCACCAATAGCTGAACATATAGATGAATGGTCTAATGATGGTAAATTGAATTATTTTAACAAATCCGTTGAGATAGTAGAAATGCAATCAGAAAAAGGTGCTATAGCCTTAGTTCATGGTGCACTTCAAACAGGCGTTTTAGCATCAACTTTTACTGCTAGTCAAGGATTACTATTAATGATTCCTTCCCTATATAAATTATCTGGAGAAATGCTTCCAGCCGTTATTCATGTAGCCGCTCGAAGTTTATCAACTCATTCTCTTAGTATATTTGGTGATCATCAAGACATTTATGCTACAAGACAAACTGGTGTATGTTTATTAGCCTCATCCTCTGTTCAAGATGCTTATATTTTATCTAATATAGCCCATTTGTCAGCTATAAAATCTCATTTACCATTTATTCATTTTTTTGATGGTTTTAGAACAAGTCATGAAATACAAAAAATTAAACTTATTAACGAATTAGAAATTAAAAAATTAATAGATAAAGATAGTTTGAAAAAATTAAAAGAAAACGCTTTAAATCCTAATCATCCTAATACAAGAGGAACAGCCGAAAATGATGATATCTATTTTCAACACACTGAGTCCCGTAATAAAGATTATGATAATGCTGTTGAAATTGTTAACAATTATATGAAAGATATAAACCTTTTATACGAATCAAATTATAAACCTTTTAATTATTATGGTTCTAAAACCGCTACCAATATAATTGTAGCGATGGGGTCAGTTTGTGAAACAATAAAAGAACAAATTACTTATTTAAATCATGAAGGAAAAAATTTTGGTTTAATTGAAGTTCATTTATATAGACCATTTAGTTCAAAATATTTATTAAAAGAAATACCTAAAACAGTTGAAAAAATAGCTGTTTTAGATAGAACAAAGGAACCCGGTTCTAATGGTGAACCATTATATTTAGATATTGTTAATGCTTTAAAGGATTATAATATTAAAATCTATGGTGGACGATATGGATTATCAAGTAAAAATGTTAATCCGCAAGATATTTACACTATTTTTGAATATTTAGAAAATGACAAACTTTTTAACAATTGGACAATAGGTATTAATGATGATGTTACTAATCTTAGTTTAACAACAAATAAAAATTATTCATTTAAATCAAAACAACAAGAATTTCTTTTCTATGGATATGGATCAGATGGAATGGTTTCTACCTCAAAAGATTTAATTAAAATCATTGGAGATAATACTTTAAAATATGTTCAAGGATATTTTCAATATGATTCTAAAAAATCAGGTGGCGTTACTAAAAGTCATATTAGAATTTCAAAAAATGAAATTAAATCAACATATTATGTTGAAAATCCTACATTAATTGTTGTAAGTAAAGATAATTATATGTATAAATATGATATATTAGATAATATAAAAGAAAATGGAACATTACTTTTAAATACTAATCTTTCGTATGATGAACTGATAAAATCATTACCTAATAAAGTTTTATATCTATTAGCTAAAAAAAATATTAATCTATATACCATTGATGCTTATAAAATTGTCAATGAATTAGGACTTAAAAACAAAATAAATACTTGTTTAGAAATATGTATTTTTAAATTAATTGATGTTATCAATATGTATAAAGTTCAATCAATTATGAAAAAACAAAATGAAATTAGATTCAAAAATAAAGGAAAAAAAGTTTTAGATATCAACAATAAAATTATTGATATATCACTTAAACATTTGAAAAAACAACAAGTTCAAAAAAGTTGGTTAAATCTATCATATGATGTCCATAATGATTTAACATTTGAAGAGACAATAAACAATTTAAAGGGAGATACATTACCTGTAAGTTCTTTTATTGATAAAAAAAATGGTATATTTACTGGAGGAACAACGATTTTAGAAAAAAGAAACATTAGTCAGATTGTTCCTGCTTGGAAAAAAGAAAACTGTATTCAATGTAATCAATGTTCATTTGTATGCCCACATAGCGTTATACGACCATTTTTAACCAATTCTATTGATGTTGAAACAATTCCAGCTATTATGCCGAAAGAAACCGATTATGCTATCGCAATATCATATAAAGATTGCACTGGATGTGGTTTATGTGTTAAAGCATGCCCAGGAAAGAAAAATGAAAAAGCTCTGGAGATGACACCATATGATGAAGAAAAACATAATCAAGATATTTTTGATTATTTAACTGAAGATAACTTAAATAAATTAAGTCCTAATATTCCTAATGTTAAATTTTCTCAATTTACCATGCCTAATTTCGAATTTAGTGGAGCATGTGCCGGATGTGGCGAAACAGCCTACATTAAAAACTTAACTCAAATATTTAATAATACATTAGTGATCGCTAACGCTACGGGTTGTTCCTCTATTTATGGTGGTTCTGTCCCATCAATGCCATATAAAACTGCTTGGGCAAGTTCACTATTTGAAGATAACGCTGAATATGGATTAGGAATGTATGTTGGTTTTAATAATATTAGAACATCAATCGAAAAATATATGCAACTAACAATAAAAGAGGCCGAAAAAGAACATAAAACATTATTTAAATTATGGTTAAATAATAAAAATGATTTTAATATTTGTAAAAAGGTATATGAAAGTCTAGATTATAGAAAATATCCATTTCTTAATACATATAAAGAATATATATTACCAAAAGATGTATTCATTATCGGTGGTGATGGTTTTGCCTATGATATTGGTTTTGATGGATTAGATCATGTTTTATCAACAAACTATAACATTAATATGTTAATATTAGATACTGAGGTATATTCAAACACAGGCGGTCAATCATCTAAATCATCTAATATTGGCTCTATATCAAAATTTACATCAAACGGAAAGCAAAATTTTAAAAAAGATCTAGCTAGAATGGCCATGTGTTATCCTAATGCTTATGTTGCCACCGTTAACATCGGATATAATAAAGAACAATATCTTAAAGTCTTAAAAGAAGCCAAGGAACATGATGGTCCATCAATTATTATTGCTTATTCACCATGTATAAATCACGGCATTAAAAATGGTATGGAAGAAAGTTTAGAAAATTCTTATTTAGCTACCAAATCTGGATATTTTCCCATTTTCAGATATAATCCTAAAGATTTAAAATTTACAATGGATTCTAAAGATATTGATTTTACTCTGTATGATAGTTTTCTAAAAACACAAAATAGATACATAAACACTAAAGATAAAAAACTATTAGAAGCACAAAAAGAATGGGCTATTAAAAGATATAATTATTATAAAGGATTAGAATAAAATTATTCCTGTATTAATTAAATATATCTTTTTTTCTTGCCTGCATATACAATATTAGGAAGTGAAAACATGGAAATAATTTTAAAATACTTTATTGAGAGCTTTATTGCGATTATATCCGCTCTATTATTATATTATTATAAAAAAATTAAAACAGTCTTAAAAACAGTTGAAATTAATAGATTATCAATTCTATTACTAATTAAAAATTTTATTATAGAAAAATATTTTTCTATAATAAATAAAAATTGCATTACCATAGAAGAAAAAGAAATAATATTAGAATTATATCGTGAATATAAAAAACTTGGAGGAAATGACATTGTAGATAATCTAATAATTAATATAAATAGTATTCCATTAAAGGAAAAATGTGAGGAGGCATAAAAATGGACATATTAGTAAGTGATCTCTTAATAACTACCTTAACAATATCCGTAACCTTAAGTATTATTGTAATGGCATCTATTCAAAAAATAAAAAATACCAAAATATTAAAAAATGATTTTCAAATTTTATTGGTTAATTTAATTTTATCATTTAGTTTAGGTATTCCTTTTGTTTTAACTTTTTATAAAATTGACATTACAACAGCTATTTGGGTAAGTTTGTTTAGTTTTATAGGAGCACCAACTATATATGAAATTATGAAAAAACAAAATATAATTAATTATACTCCAAAGTCATTAAAAAACATTATAGAAGTTCCCGTAGAAAATTACATAAAGCGATAAAAAGTAACATTTTTAATATAAAATGTTGCTTTTTTATTTGTATCTTAAAATTTTATGATATAATATTAATACTAGAATAAGAAGGTGAAAACAATGAACGCATTATTGTTTATTTTGATAATTATTATTTCATTTAGTAGTTTATATTTATTTAATAAATTTTTAAATAAAGAAGGTCTTTATTTATGGATAATCATTGCTAGTATTATTTCATATATATCTTCATTTAAAATAATTAATATTTTTAATTATCCAATGATAGCGTCAATTCCAATATATATAACGATTTTTATATCTGTTTTTCTTTTAATAGAAAATTATAGTATAAAAGACGCCAAAAAGGGATGCGTAATATCTCTAATAAGTTCAATAATGACAACTATTTTTTTATTTATATCTATAAGCTACTCCCCATCTATGAATGATAATATTTCAATTAATTTATATAATGTATTTATTAAAAATTATATTTTATACTTAAGTTACCCTATAATATTATATTTGTCATTATATTTTTCTATAAAATCATATGAATTGTTAAAAAAAGAATATAAATCTTTAATAATATCAAATATGATGACTTTAATCTTATTAGGACTTATTGATACAATATTAATATCATTCTCATTAATAAATAACATTGATATTAAAACAATAATAATCATTATATTTACTAATTATTTTTTAAAGTTAATAATATCAATGATTGGCACTCTTTTTATGTCATATCTCACAGTAAAAAAGAAGGTGAAAGAATGAATATAATATTATTAATTTTAGAAATACTATTGATGTCATCAGGAATATTACTGTTATTTAAAAAATATAAAAAAGATGGACTTTATTTTTGGATAATATCTTCCATTATATTAACCAACATTATGGCATTAAAAACCACTAACATTTTAGAAATAGATGTTGCTTTAGGATCAATATTATATGTTGGAATTTTTATTGCCATGAATTTAATTATTCAAAAGTATGGCACTGAAAGCATAAAAAAAATTGTAATTTCAACAATTATAGCATCAATAATATCAGTTTTAATTATTACTGTATTTACTTTATTTAATTCTAGTTTTATTAATATAGATACTAATATATCATTTAATATATTATTCGCAAGTAATATAAGAATATTTATTGCCAGTATAATTACCTTTATTATATCAATATATATTAACACTACTATATATAGAAAATTAAGAATGGATAATAATAAAATATTTGTAAATAATACAGTTGCAATGTTAATTACTCAATTTTTTGATACAATCATTTTCATAGTAATAGCCTTTGGCGGAACACTAAATTTAAAAGTTATTATTAATAGTATCGCCATAAGAATAATTATTAAATACATTACTGGTATTATTGGCACAATTGTTATATATAGAGGGAATAAATATGACTAAAATTAAAAGCAAATTTAATATTTATGAAATTATATTTATTACTTTAGGAATATTGACCATCACAATATCAAGTGTTATTTGTGATACCGAATTACTTTCCATAATAACCAGTATTGCCGGTGTTATATATGTATTTTTAATTGGCAAAATGAAAAAAGAAGCATATATATTTGGAATAATCAATGTTTTATTATATGCCTACATAATGTATACCCAAAAACTTTATTTTAATGTTGTATATAATGCATTATATAGCGCACCACTAATGATATATGGTTATCGTAATTGGAAGAAAATAAGAGAAACAAAAACATTTGAACTTTCCAAAATAATTAAAATAGGATTATACTTATTTACATTTGTAATGGCTATCATAATTGTATTCATAATAATAAGTCAAGAGAAAAATATTCAATATTTTGATTATATAACTAGTATATTAGGAATATTAGGAATATATCTCATGACAAAAAAATATAAAGAACAATGGCTAATATGGAATGTCTGTAATATTGCCAATGTTATATTTTGGATAATATTAGTTCAAAGAAATACAATGAACATTAATATACTTATTATGTGGATAGTATATTCTATAAATTCAATATATGGAACAGTAAAATGGAGGAAATAATATGAGAACAAGAAAACAAGAATTAATAAGTGATGAATTAAAACCACTAGTTTCAAAAACATTAAAAGAAGCTAGAGAAAAATTTAATTATTCATTAGAAGATTTAGCAAAAGCTCTAAATTATAAAAAAAACAGACAAACATTACACAAATATGAAACCGGTAGTTTAAATATTCCTTATGATGTGTTTTTTGAAATATGTGAAATATTTAATATAGATAATATTAATATAGATAATATTTCACTTTCAACTGAAACAAAAGAAAAATATGAAAAAAAATTAGTTAAAGACTATGTAAGTAATTTAAGAAAAGATAAGAATTTAACTCCATTTGCTGAAAAAATCATTAATACTTATCAAAATGCTTCTTTTGAACCAACTATTAATAGAAGTGAATTGTCAATCAAAATATTAGATGATTCTATGGGACCATACTATGAAAAAGGAGATAAAATATATTTTAAAAAAGAAATAAATTATAATAATGGGGATGATATTGTCATCGCAACAAAAAGTAATATATTGTCAGTTAGAAGATTATACAAATATCCAAAAGGAATTATTCTTCAATCAATGAATTCTAAATATCCAACCATTAATATTAACATAGTTTCTAACGATATGATATTAGGTAAAGTAACATCAATATATAGAGAAATTAAAAAGTGATCCATTAATTATATATTTTGAATCACTTTTTTATATAAATTTTAATCTTATACATCATAATTAATTGTTTTTTAGTCTCTTAAATAATTTAATGTATATAATTTAAAACACATTCTTTATCATCATGATGAATTGTTTTATCATTTAATATTTGATAGTTTTCATGACCTTTACCTAAAATAAGTAAAATATCATTTTTGTTTAATAATGAAATGCCTTTCTTAATTGCTTCTACTCTATCATGTAAAACTTCATAATTATTATTTTTTAAATCTTTAATAATATCATTAATTATTTCACTTTCATTTTCATTTCTAGGATTATCGTTAGTAAATATAACATAATTTGATAACTTTGTCGCAATTTCACCCATTATTGGTCTTTTTGTTTTATCTCTATTTCCACCACAACCAATTATTGTAAATATTTTGCCTGTTCTATATTCATTAACACTTTTTAAAATATTTTGAACAGCATCTGGAGTATGAGCATAGTCTATTATTATTGAAGAATCATTGTATTTAACCATATCAAATCGACCTTTTGGTGATTCAATATTAACCGATTCTTTTATAATATCTTCAATTGAATAACCTAATTTATGAACTATAATTAAGCATACTACATAATTATAAATATTATATTTCCCAGATAAATTAAGTTCAATATTATATTCTTTATTTTCATATTTTAAAATAAAGAATAAACTATCAAGATATAAATTATAATTTAATATTTGATAATTACTTTCATTCATTCCATAAGTAATATTTTTATTATTATCTAATTTAAAACACTTATTTGATTCATCATCATTGTTGATAATAGCTATTTTATTATTTTTAAGCATTTTAAACAATTTAACTTTAGCATTTCGATAATTCTCTAAAGTCTCATGAACATCCAAATGATCTTGAGTTAGATTAGTCCACGCAACCATATCAAATTCAAGCCCCATAACTCTTCCAATTTCTAATGAATGACTACTTACTTCCATAATAATAACTTTTACATTTGATTGAATACATTTATCAAACATTTCGTATAAATCCATTAATTCAGGTGTTGTATTTTTTAAAGTTTCTACTTCATCATTTAAATAAAAACCAATTGTGCCTATATAAGCTGTTTTTAATCCCATTTTGTTTAATAAACAATACGCCATATAAGCTGAAGTTGTTTTACCATTAGTTCCTGTAATTCCAATTAATTTAATTTTAGACAAATTAGATGAATATTTATTTTTTAAATAGTTAGCCAAATATTCTCTAGTATTAGGAACAATTTCTGTTTCAACAGAATATGAACCGCGTTCAGCAATAATCTTTGTAGCTCCATTTAAAATAGCACTTTCAATATAATCATGACCATCAGTATTAACAGCGCGAATAGCCAGAAATGTATCACCTTTTTTAATTTTTTTAGAATCAATTTTAATCATATTATCTACCTTTCCGAAAAAATATCTGGCAAATCATTTTCAAGTAAGACATATGTATTTTTATCTTTTATTTCATTAATTAAAGAAAAAGCTTTTTTAACATCATTTAATATATAAATATGATCTTTATCATAATGCTTTTCATTTAGCCCATCTAATATTGGTTGAGTTTGCTTTTCACCAATTAATATAACTTCATCAGCTACTTCACTAATATATTCACCAAATTTTTTATTTAATTCATATTGCTTGTCACCAAGTTCAATCATGCCAGGTGTTACAATTATTTTTTTACCTTCCATTAAAGCAAGAACTTCTAAAGCCATTTTAGACCCATCAGGATTAGAATTAAAAGCATCATCAATAATTGTAACATCGCCAAGTTTCTTTAATTCTAGTCTATGTTCTACCGGTTTTAATAAGGATATAGCTTTAACAATATCTTCATAATTAATTTCAAGTCTAATCGCAATCGCAATTGAACTGAGAATATTATAAATATTAGATCTACCAAGAAGATTTGTTTTTAAATTAATAACATCATCATTATCTTTAAAATAAACATCAAAAGACATTCCTGTATTAGACATAGAAATATTTTTAGCCATAACATCAGCCTTATTTTTAATTCCAATCCATATTTTTTCACAATTATTTTTGATTTCATAATTTATTTGATAAGAATCATCACTATTTAAAACAGCTATTCCATCGCTAGGTAAAGATTCGATAAGTTCAAATTTTGTTTTTACAATATTTTCTATTGTTTTAAAAGTTTCCAAATGAGCTGGACCAATTTTTGTAATAATCCCATATTTAGGTTTAATTAAATTACATAATTCATTAATATCGCCTATTTTACAAGCTCCCATTTCCGCAATATATACGTTATCAAATTTATCTAAATAATTATTAGTAGCATTAATTAAACCGTATGTCGTATTAAAACTTTTAGGAGATGCAAATGATGTATATTTTTTATTTAATATTTCATTTAGGACATTTTTACTACTTGTTTTACCATAACTACCAGTAATACCTATTTTTATTAAAGAAGACATTTGTTTTAATTTTTTAATAGCTTTATTTTCATAATACTTAAAAACAAGAAATTCAATTGGTTTATTAATAATGTTAGCTATAAAAGTAATGAAATAACAAAGATACGAAAATATTGCAAATACCATATAACAATATATAGCAGGACCATCAATTAAATAGATAAATACATACTCATATACAAAGATAAATAATAAAATTAAAGTTATAATTAATCTTTTTATTCTACTAGTTAAAACAAATGGTTTTTTATTTTGATCAGTTTTTACTTTTTTTAATTCTAAGAAAAACAAAAAACCATAAAATAAAATAATTAATAAATAATATAAATTAAGAGGAACAACAAAATATAAACCAAATAATACTAAAAACAAAAAGTCTTCAGTAATAATAGATTGATTATAATTTTTAAATACCCATTTTATATATCTATTACTTGTATTGTATGAATTTTGTTGAAGCATATATAAAGATCTTCTGTATTTCACAACTACATATAAATAATAAGATAATAAAGATAATGTTAATCTTAACATAAAATCACCCACTCTCATTATATTATATTTAATTTATTAAAACAAGATAATAAAAAAATTTGACACTAAAAAAGCTTTCATTTAAAGAAAGCTAATTTTATATTAATAACATTATTGACATTACAGCAAATACTACTAAGAATAAACATAATAGTAAACGCCAAATGTATTTTAACCAAGTTTTATATGGAACATTTAGATATGATAATCCAAGTATTAATAATATACTTGTTGGAGCAAACAACATAACTAAATAATATAAACTTGAGAACATTATTGATAAAACTGGTAATGTGCTAGTATCTTCAACTAAATTAATTATTCCTGAAAATCCACCACCTACGACATAATATATATCTATATAGAATGCACTATCAAACATTGTCATTATAGAACCAGTAACAGTATTAAAACCTTTTGTCCATTCATTAACAGTATTTGTTAGTGTATACATAAATCCATTTGTATATGAACAAATTAATACTGTATAAGCTAATACAGAAAGTAATGCTGTAGGAAGAATTTTTTTCATTCCATTTAACACAATTTCCATTATATTAGACCACTTAATTTTATAAATAAATTTAATTAACACAATTGAAATAACAATCATTGCATCAAGCATCATGTAACTTCCTAATGTTGACCAATTACCAAATGAAGGAAATCTTGCTGAAACAATATTATTCCACAATGAGAATTCACCAATTTTTAGACTAGTAATCCATGTATGAATATCATTCCATATTGTCCAACCAAATAATTGTTCAAATGGAAAATATCCTAAAATCATAAATCCAACTAATACACATAATATAGTCACTAATGGCCAAACTGGACTTTTTTTCACCACTTTTGTTTCTTCTAATAAAGTATCCTCATTAGATAAATCATATTTTTTAGTTTCTTTTTTATTAATATGTCTTAATACAAAGAATATTAATAATCCAACAGTTAGAACAAACAAAATAATTCTTACCCACATATTAGAAAATTTTTCTAAAGATAACAATTCTTCAAATGTAACTGGAACTCCTGCTGAAGATCTAAATGTAGCCAATATTGCACTCATTGAACCAATAAGTGTTGCACCTATTGTAGCTGAGATAGCCACTAATTTGTCATATCCCAATAATAATATAATTGATATTACAAATGGAATAATAACAAACATTGGTATAGTAATACCAGTTAGAGTAGCAAGAACGGCAAATATTATTATTACACTAATTATAAAATATTTTGAATTTTTCCTATATTTATTAACTATTTTATCTAATATTTTTTTATATGCTGGAACTAAATTTAGAACAGCATATAATCCACCAACAAGTAGAACAAATACAAAAATTTCAAAAAAATTATAAAAAGAATAAATGTAATTAACAAACACATCCCCAGTTGCTAAAAAACTTCTTGTTCCAGTTGAACCAGGAATAACATAAGTTAATACCAGTGTTAAAAGTAATGCTCCCATGATTATTTTAAATAATCCACTTTTTTTCATTTTTATACCTCCTACAACAATTATATCATAAATTACGCATGTCAACCACTTTTTTTATTAATATAATTAAAAATAATATAGGAATCTATAGAACTGCTGAAAAAGTAATCAAATAAAAATTGATATTTGAGATTTATAATCTTTTTATCAGTTTTTTTGATGATTTAAAAAAAGTACTGTAATATAAGATATTATTTATCCTATATTTTTATTTTTTCTTCATCTAATTTGATTATTCTTTTAATATTGGCTAAAAAGAGCGTAGTTGCCTCTTGTATTGTAATGCCTAGTTTTCCACAGGCATTTGCATTTCCATAATCATAGTTGTTTTTTAACTCAGCATTTTTTGCTTCAATTTTATATCTTTCACTATATAAATTTTTAAATTCATCAGTTTTCATATAATCCATATATTGTGTGTGAATTTCATTTTTTATTTTAACACTATATGTTTTAGTTTTTGAATCTTCTTTATAGCAACCATCTTTAAAAGGACAATGCTTACATTTTTCTACATCAAAATAATAACACTCCACATTAGTGCCATTCTTCTTACTACCTGATTTATCTTTTGAATTGCCATATTACCATTTTTACATACGTACATTCCTGCATCTTTATTATATTCAAAAACGTTATTTCTTTTACTATTTCCATGAGTTACCATACTACTTAATTTGCTTACGTTTTTTATATCATTATTTTTACAATAATCTAAATTGTCTTTTTCTGAATATGCTCCATCCCCAATAACTGCTTCAACTTCTATTCCTGAATTTTTACTTTTTTCAATTAATTCAATTAATTGCTTGCCATCATGTTTTTCTCCTGTAGTTATAACAGCAGCAGTTACTATTCTTTCAGGTGTCATAGCAATATGTGTTTTATATCCAAAAAATAATGTATCAGCTGTTTTATGTCCAACTTTTGCATCTTGATCATTTGAATATTCAATTTCGTATTCAGTATCTAGCATTGTTTCTTCTAAATAATCAACTTGTTCTTTTATTCCTGGTAATGTTGTAATCTTTTTATTTCCTTTTACTATTTTTATTAATTCTTTTGTGTATTCAATTTGATCTTCAAGTATTCCTGATGCTTCTTTTTTCTTAGGCATTTTATTATGCATTGTTTCATCAATTTTATAAATTGACTTTCTAAGTTCTTTAGCTTGTCGAATTAATTCTTCTCTTGGAGATATATGATGATATATTGCATTAGTATGAGTAGAATCTACTATTATTTTATTTTTTACTTCAATTAGTCCTTTTTCTAAAGCTATTTTCAACAGTTTTATTTATTAATTTGTCCATTAAATTGATTTCTTCATCATTTAATCTTTCACGACGAAAAAAAGTTAATAAACTTGGATCAATTAACTTTATTTCTTCGGGGTCATATCCTAAAAAATATTTAAATAATAAGTCAGTTTTAGTTCTTTCAACTAAACCTCTATCTGATATTTTATAATATGATTTTAAAAGTAAATATTTAAACAATCTTATTATATCTTCACAAGTTCTTCCCATAGTAGAAGAATACTTATTTTTTAATTCTTCGTAAATAAATGAAAAATCTATCATATCATTTAATTGTTTCCACATATTATTTTTATCAATTAAGATATCATATCATCATCCTTATATGTCTATTATACCAAATTAAAAGACTACTATATCTATTTACAGTAATCTTTGTATACTTTTTCAGCAGTCTCGAATCTATATTATTTTTTTTTCATATGTGGAAAAAGAATAACTTCTCTAATATTTTCACTATTAGTAAGCATCATAACTAATCTATCAATACCCATTCCCATTCCACCAGCTGGAGGCATACCATATTCCAGTGCTTCAACATAGTCAATATCCATTTCTGTTGCTTCATCATTCCCAAGTTCTTTTTCTTTTAATTGATTTTCAAATCTTTCATATTGATCAATTGGATCGTTTAATTCAGTAAAAGCATTTGCATATTCACTGCCAACTATAAATAATTCAAATCTTTGTGTCCATCTTGGATCATTTTCATCTTTTCGAGCAAGTGGACTTATTTCAACTGGATGACCATAAATAAATGTTGGTTCAATAATTGTTTCTTCTACAAATTTTTCAAAAAATGCATTTACAATATGACCATAACCAAAATGGTTTTCTATTTCAACATTATGTTCAATTGCAATTTTTTTTGCATCTTCAAATGACATGTTTTGAGAAAAGTCAATACCTGTTACATTTTTAATTGCATCAACCATACTTAATCTTTTATATTTAGGTTTTAGAGAAATGTTATAACCCTTCCAAACAATATCATAGGTTCCTAATAAGGTCATAGCGGCATTACCAATTAATTCTTCAGTAATATTCATCATTCCATCTAAATTACTATATGCTTTATATAATTCAATAGTCGTAAATTCAGGATTATGATTTCTATCCATACCTTCATTTCTAAATAAACGACCTATTTCATAAACAGCATCCATTCCACCAACTAAAAGTCTTTTCAAATGAAGTTCAGTGGCAATTCGCAAATAAAATTCCATATTTAAAGCATTATGATGAGTTTTAAATGGTCTAGCATTAGCTCCACCTAAAGTTGCTTCCAATACAGGCGTTTCTACCTCTACATATCCCAAATTATCTAAATAGTTTTGAATCGAACGAATAATCTTTGGACGCATGAAAGCTACTTTTCTAGCTTCATCATTCGTTATTAAATCAACATATCTTCTTCTAAATCTTTCTTCAATATCAGTCATACCATGATATTTTTCTGGTAATGGTCGTAATGCTTTTACTAAATGTGTGTATTTGGTAGCCTTAACTGATAATTCACCAGTATTTGTTCTAAATACCAATCCGTCTATACCAACGATATCACCTAAATCAGCTTTATCAAACAATTCATATTCTTCATCACCAATAACATCTTGTCTAACATATATTTGAATTTGACCAAACTTATCTTGAATGTGCATAAATCCTACTTTACCTTTTCCTCTTTTAGTCATAATTCTTCCAGCTACACGAACAGGTATTTCAACATCATGCAATTCTTCTTTTGTCATTGTATCATATTTTTCTTTAATTTCCTTAGAATTAGAAGTAACATCAAACCTTTGTCCAAAAGGATTGATACCCTTTCGTTCTAATTCTTTCATTTTTTCTCTTCTTACAATTTCTTGCTCTGTTAATTCCACATTATTCACCGCTTTCAACAAGGACTTCAGTTTTTGTTATTATATCATGCAATCCTTCTTTATCTTTCCTATAAATTATCATAAAGACACTAATCAATATAAAAATATAAAATATTACACTAATTATCTCATCAAATAACAAAAAAGTTTTCTTATCTAATAATTTAATCGCAAATAAAGTTAATAAAGATAAAAATATATTATTGATAATACCACTTCTTAAAACGACTTGACCAACTTTTAAATTACCATCTTTAGATTTCAATCTTATATTCATTATACGTTTACCAATCGTTTGACCTTTTTGAACTAATTGAAATATAATAAAATATAATACATATATTACAAAAGTTATTGCCTTATTTGTCCAACTATTTTTAGTAACATCATAACTAATATTATTAATACTTTCAATGTATACTGTATAATCTATTTCTTTATCCATATATTTTTTCATTACTGAAGTTTGCTCGTTCAATAGTTCTTGATATTTATTATCTTTAGGAATAACATTAGTAATCAAAGATGCTACGACAACAACAATAATAATATCAATTAAATAAGCCACCAAACGTTTAAAAAAATTTGATTTCATTTTCATCACCTATCTTTATTCTATAACATTTTTTGAATTTTTTAAATAGTCATTTAGAATTTTTATAACTTTTTTTAAACTTTTTTCATTATTTATCATGTTTTTAATATTTGTTGAATTAGGAAGACCTTTTATATACCAAGCAATATGACTACGCATTTCTAACACAACCACCTTTTCAGGTTTAATTTTTAATAAGTATTTAATATGTTTAAAACACATATTAATTCTTTCTTCATAAGTTGGTTTCAAAATATTCAAACCATCTTTAAAATATTTATCCAATTCTTTAACAAGCCAAGGATTGCCCAATACACCTCGTCCAATCATAATAGCATCTACTCCCGTTTTAAACATTTTTTCAGCACTGATAATATCCACCACATCACCATTACCAATAACCGGAATAGAAACAGCTTCTTTAACTCGTTTTATAATATCATAATCAACCGTTCCGCTATACAATTCGCTTCGTGTTCGTCCATGAATACATATAGCACTAGCTCCATTTTTCTCACAAATTTTAGCAACCTCAATCGCATTAATACTTTTTTTATCCCAACCACTTCTAATTTTTACTGTTATAGGAATGGGAACAGCTTTAACAACTGCTGAAACAATTTCACCTATTTTATTAGGATTTTTCAATAAAGAAGCACCAGCTTGTGATTTGATAGCCACTTTAGGAACAGGACAACCCATATTAATATCAATTATATCTGGTTTCATAATTTCATAAACTTTTTTAGCCGCTTCAACGAATGTTTCGACATCACTACCAAATATTTGCTGTGAAATAGGTCTTTCAATATCTTCAACATAAAGCATTTCTTTTGTTTTACGACTATCATATACCATTGCTTTATCACTAACCATCTCGGCATAAACAAGACCGCAACCCATTTCTTTAATGATTTTTCGAAAAGCACTATTACAAATACCAGCCATAGGAGCTAATACAATATTATTTTTAATTTCTATCGAACCTATTTTAAACATATAATCACCGTTAGTGATATTTTAGCACAAAATCATAATAATTGATATTAATTTTAACTTTTCTTAATATATATTTTTTCGCCAGCATATAGTTTAATTGCATATGTATC
This sequence comes from uncultured Muribaculaceae bacterium, assembly GCA_964454255.1. GTDB lineage: Bacteria > Bacillota_I > Bacilli_A > RF39 > UBA660 > CAYVSY01. The sequence goes on along the minus strand of CAYVSY010000002.1, from coordinate 8,196 downwards.
ATCACGAGTGCACTCATAAATAAGTTTGTATTCATCATTTTTTACTTTATCTTCAACAATTATTTCTTTTTTATTATAAATAATTACCCAACTATCATCATATGCAATCCACATATTATCATTAATTTTATACCAATTATATTCTCCTACTTTTTTGGTTTCCAAAAAATTATAAATTCCCGGATTTATATATCCTAATATATTTCCATTAGGATTATCCCTTACTCTTAAATTATTAATTTTAACTTCAATTTGATTATTAAATTCATCACGACTAATCGGTTCACCTAATTTTTTTTTAAAAATAGTATTTTCTTCTTCTAAAAAAGGTAGTGGATTCACATACTTACCATTTTCTTTTATACAAAAATGAATATGGGCTCCAGTTACATATCCTGTTTCACCTATATAGCCAATAATATCCCCTTTTTGAACAATATCACCAACTCTAACACGAATTGTTCCATATGCAATATGATGATATCTCGTTGAATATTTATCATCGTGTTTTATTTCAACATAATTACCGGCACCATTTTTTTCATCAAACCCCTTTATATTATCTCTAATTTCTATAACAATACCATCATCATATGCAATAATGTAATCATATTTACTAGTTCTATCAATTAAATCAAGACCATTATGATAATCCTTAACAAGTTTATCATTCATATAAAATTCTCTATTTCCAAATAAACTTGTTATCTTTTCATCGCCTTTTTTCAAAACATGATGAATAAAATTGTTCATTACATCCCTCCTTATTATATAATATGTAAAAGAAAAAAAAGCGATAAAAATATTCTACACTTATTTATGATATGATTCATTATTCATAATTTTAAATGAACGATACAATTGTTCTAAAAGAAGTAATCTAAATATTTGATGGGGAAAAGTCATCATAGAAAACGACAATTTATAATTACTAATTTTTTTTATATCGTCATGAATACCATTTGATCCACCAATGATAAAAGTGATTGAACTATTACAATTGGTCCAAATACTACTAATTTTATTTGATAATTCAATTGAAGATAAAGTAGAACCTTCAATTTCTAAAGTAATAATATAATCCTTATAATTAATTATTTTTTCTATTTCTCTTTTTTCATCATTAATATTTGAGTCATTCAATTCAATAATCTCAACTTTGTGATATTTATTAACTCTTTTTAAATAATCATTAATGGCTTCTTGCATATATTTTTCTTTTATTTTACCTATAGAAATAATTTTAATCATTATTAACTACACCTGTATTTTCCGTTAAATAAAACCTTAGGATTAACAGAATAACCACCATTATATGGGCGCCCAACATATACCCCAAAGTGCAAATGTGTTCCCCCATATGGACTACTTATAGTTGGTTTTGGAACAACATATCCTGTATTACCCATCAATCCAATAATTTGACCTCTTGATACAATCTCGCCTTCTTTAACATATAATTCTTTCATATGATAATAAACAGTATAATATTTTTTATAATTATGATTAATCATTACATAATTACCCATTGATGAATCATTATAATCAACTTTATAAACAACCCCATTGTTAGCGGCATATATTGGTGAACCATAACCAGGACCAATAATATCAATAGCAGCATGAAGTGATCCCCAACGATAACCATAGCCACTACTAATTCGACAAGGTAAATTGGTAGGCCATTGCCAATAAGAAGTATCTGCTACATCAGGAACATATTTATTACCTTTTATTACAACACTATTAATAGTTGGTTTTAATTCATTTTGACTTATCAAAATAGTTTCTGATAATTGACCATTTATATACCTATTTCTATATTCAGCCTTAATTAAACCATCTTCACCTTCACGAAGAACTTTTTGGTAACCAATTGCCTTATTTTCATCATATTGAACTTCAATTTTATAGTTATTCACTTGTTCTTCAATACTATGCGTTTCCACCACGATGTTTATTAATGGATTAACTAATCCAACATTAACCTCTTGTAATGGATATAACAAATTATTTGCACTTGTAAAAATAGGATTAGCAATTAAAAATTCTTGCGTATTTAATTTATATTTATCAGAAATAGTATCAATAGTATCACCATCTTGAACAATATATTTTTCTTGTTCTCCAATTTTCCCATATAATAAGTATTTAGCTAATTGTTCCGCGTCAGTCCAAATAACATTGTCAGTTGAAATTAGATCTTCACTATATAAGACAACTTCACTTTTATCAACATTTTCAATGATTTCTCCAACTTTCTCAATTTCACCTTGTGTGTTATTGATATATTTATCCCAATCTTTTTCCTTAACAAATGCTTTAATAGTCATTTCTAAAGCCGTATCAAAAATATTTTTATTTAAAACATAAATATTAGTATCTGCTGGAGTTATCTTTTCTCCCGTATCCTCATCTTGAATTTCTTCATGTTTAACTGTTATATGATATCCTTTTATTGTGAAATTCTTTATATCTATCAACTTGTTATATATATCACGAGCTGATGAAACTTTATCCGTATAAGAAACAATTTTTTTTATCTCAACGCCTTTAGGAATATAAACATTTGAAACATTATATTTCTTTTTAATTGATACTTGTTCAGAATTCATAATGTTTTCAAATTCATCCTTAGAATTAATAACTCCTATTTTTTGACCATCTAAATAAACTTGATACAAAGTTTTAGGATTTTTATTTTTATTAGAAGAAAAACCAAATAAAAATATAGAAAAAGATAATAATATAATTATTAAAATTGAAGAATAACTAATTTTATTAGTCATGTTTTTCATCTTCTTTCTTAAATGATAAGAAAGTAGAAGTATTTTTCTTAAACATTAAATCAATATCCTTAGTTGGACCATTTCTATGTTTTAAAACCAAAAGTTGTATTCGAGTTGGAATACTATCATCTACATTTTCATTATTTTCATTTGAATTATGCAAAGCTGCAACAATATCGGCGTCTTGTTCAATAGAACCTGATTCTCTTAAATCACTTAAAACTGGTTTTTTATCTTCTCTTTTTTCTACACCTCTTGATAATTGTGATAAAGCAATAACCGGAACTCCAAGTTCCATTGCCATCGTTTTTAAACCTCTCGATATTTCTGATACTTCTTGTTGACGATTAGAAGCTCCCAAACGAGAAGTTCCACTAATTAATTGAAGATAATCGATAATAACAAGACCTAATCCTTCACCTTGTGTAGATAAACGACGACATTTTGCCTTAATTTCAGGAACCGTAATTCCGCCAGAATCATCAAAATAAATATTTCTATCAGCAAGTTGGCTAATAGCCTCATTAAAACGACGCCAATCTTCATTTTCTAATTTACCATTAGTGAGCCTTCGACCATTAATTTGGCCCAATGAACTTATCATTCTTGATACTAATTGTTCCGCTGGCATTTCTAATGAAAAAACCACAATCGATTTATTAGTCCATTTAGATGCATTAGAAGCAATATTTAAAGCCAACGCCGTTTTACCAACAGCTGGTCTAGCCGCTATAATAACCAATTGATTAGGTTGAAATCCAGATGTTAAATTATCAAAATCATATAATCCAGATGGAATACCAGTTACCATACCTTTATTTTTTGATAATTTTTCAATATCGTCTTGTGCTTTTGATAAAACATCTTGAATCTTTTTTAAGTCTCCAACTTTTCTATTTCGACTAACATTTAAAATGTTTTTTTCAGATGTATCCAACAATTCATTAACATCAATATCACTATTAAAAGAATCAGATACAATATTAGTAGCTACTTCAATCATATTACGTAAAGTATATTTTTTTATAACCGTATCAATATAATATTCAATATTTGCACCTGTTGCAACAGAATTAACTATTTCAGATAAATACTCAACACCACCAACTTGATTTAACCACGAACGATTAATTAAACCAGATGTTACACTTGTTGTATCTACTGGAACTTTATTTTCGTATAATTCCTTAATTACTTCAAAAATCTTAGAATGACTATCTAAGTAAAAAACTTCCTTATTTAATTGTTCACAAGACTTTTCAAGAGCTTGTAATGACATAAATATAGATCCCAACAATGCTCTTTCAGCTTCTATATTATTAGGTAAAGTTCTGTCTTTCATATTGACCTCCATTATTTGGAAATAAGATTAATGTTTATTTTAGCAACAATATTTTTATATAATTCAATATCTATTTTATGTATTCCTAAAGAAGATACTGGATTATTAATTATAATTTGTTTTTTATCAATATTGTAACCCATTTCATTTAATTTTTCATATATTTGTTTAGAAGAAATTGAACCAAAAACTTTGTCACCAATGCCAACCTTCATAATAAAAGTTAAGTTAGCTTTTTCAAGTTTTTCTTTTAATATATTAGCAATCTTGGTTTTTTCATTATCTAATTTTTTTTCATTTTGAATATCATTATTAAGAATATTATTACTTGTTTTTGTCCACTTAACCGCGTAACCATTTTTAATTAAATAGTTTAATGCATAACCATCAGATACTTCTTTAATATCTTTTTTCTTTCCTTGACCTTTTAAATCTTTAATAAAAATTACTTTCATATATCCTCCCTTAAAACTTTTCATAAAAAAATATATAAATAAAACTCATTATAATTATTATACTATAAATTTAATAATTATTAAAGCAATTAAAAAAAATTAGAGATTAATCTAAATTTTTTTCATTTTTATTATATTAATAACTTTATCTTTAACTTCTTCTAAAGTAGTATTTTCTACTTGAGCTGCACCAGCTATATTAGATCCACCTCCACCAAATTTACTTACATATTCAGAAACATCTAAATTACCCATGCTTCTTGCGCTAATCCCAATGGTATTTTCACTTATTTTACCAATCGTCCATGATAATTCAATATTTGAAAATCCTAATATTATAGATGAAACTTTAGCTAAAAATTCTTTATCATAAATTTTATTATTGCATATACACAAAGCGCATTTTTCATCAATTATAATAACATTTGAAATAATTTCTTGAATGTTAAAATACTCAGAAATTTCTTCTTTTAATAGATATTCAATATCAGTATTATTTGCCCCTAATTGCGTTAAAAATGAAGCAGCTAAATATGTATTATAGTTAGTTTTTAAAGTAAAATTATTAGTATCTATCATAATTCCACCCAACATAACCGATGCAATAAAAGAAGGAATTATGTTTTTATAAAATTTCAACCCATCAACCAGCATTTCACAAACAGACGATGCCTTACCATTAATATAATAAGTAACATTTTCCATTTCTTTTTCTACATTATGATGATCTATAATAATTCTATTTTTTATTAACAAAAATATTTTATTTGATGACATTAACTCAAATTTATTTACATCAACAATTATTAATAAGGATTTGTCGTTAATAAAAGAAATAATATCATTCGTTTTATAAAAAGATATATTAAAATTTCTTTCATTTAATTCATCAATTGTTTTAGAAATAGTTAAATCATATTCAACATCATCACATATAATATAAACATCCTTCGTAAAATTTTTACATATATAAAACATTCCAAGTTCAGCACCAAAAGCATCTAAATCTATTCTTTTATGACCCATTATAAAAATATTAGAAGAATCGTTTATAATATTTCTTAACTTATTAAAATCCACACTACCACCCATCTAAATTATACTATATTTTTGTAATATACTAGCATAATTATGTCTCATTTTACATAATAATTCAAAAAATTCAAAATATTATGCACCAAAATATAAAAATGATTCTTTAGTTAATCCATCTAAATAAAAATTAGGAATAGATCCTTGAATAACCTTTAGCGCTATTGGGACATTTTCCGTAATTACAATTCTTTTTGAGAAAAAAGGCAAATTAACCATACTAGACACTTCTACCTTAATTCCCACTTCTAATAATGCATTATTTATACCATATTCTTTTATATTAGTAGTAACACTACTAATAACATCACCTATAATACTTAATTTTGCAGGAACTTTAGGCCCTATATTAGATAAAAAAGCATTGTTTGTCCATGCCCCTAATGGTATTTCATATATAATACCTTTTTTTAATTTATCATAACTATAATCCTTGTTTAAAGTTGTTAATTCAAAAAAATCATCAATTTCTCCTTTTTCCACTTTATTTAAATTAGTTTCTATTAAATTAGTTATCCTATTTAAAAATTTAGTTACCATCCTTGAATTAAAATCAATCATTTTAATATCATTATTATTATTTCTTTCTATTACAAATAATTTATCAATTTCTTCATCGCTAAGAACTTGATGTGTAATAGATTGATTAATTACCGTCGTAACCAATTTACGAGTTGCTGTTTCAGCATAACTGCTTAAAATATGTTCGGTTTTATCACCAAATTTTCTTATAAGACTATATGAACAAAAAATAGATACAATAATTATAATCATTATAAAAACAATTGAACTTGTTTTCTTATAATTTTTTTTTAATATCATTTTTTTTGTCATTTTTCCACCAATTAAATATATGCTTTTTTAACAATTTAATGATATAATATAAAAAAATATAATATATTTATAAAAAGAATATTAAAAGAAAGGATAGTATATACTTAATCTATTTTAATAAAATATTTTTTACTTAGATTAAAGAATAATATACTAATAATTAGAAAATGCCAAGCACAATGACACATACTTATTTTGCCGAAGATGTTTACGACAAAATAGATAAAAATATTAAAAATAAAATTAAAAACAATGTAAATGATTTAAAAACATTTGCTCAAGGTCCAGATCCACTATTTTTCTATGATATTATAGGAGTTAAAAGAATTATTAAAAAATTTGGTGGATATGTTCATCAAAATAAAACACAAGATTTTTATATAAATTTAATAAATTATATAAAAGAAAATAATTTAGAACAAGATAGTTCTGTTTTACCATTTCTTTACGGATTTATATGTCATTATGTGTTGGATAGCACAATTCATCCATTTATTGCATATAAAACAGGAGAATTCAAAAAAAAAGAAAAAAACACTTATAAATATAATGGACTTCATCACGAAATGGAATACTATATAGATATATATTTAATATATCAAAAAGAAAGAATCAAACCAAAAAATTTCAAAGTATATAAAAAAATATTAAATACCAAAAATTTAACGCCTAGCCTTTCTAAAACAATCGATTTTGTATTTAAGCAAACATACAATAAAGACAATATGAGCTCCATTTATTTAAAAAGTATTAAAAAAATGAAAACTTTTTTTAAAATATTTAATTATGATAGATATGGACTTAAAAAAATATTATATAAAATGATTGATTTAGTTTCACCTAATTCTTTTGAAAAAAAAGAAATCTTATCATTTAATATGCCACACAATAGAAAAGAACACTACCTAAATTTAGAAAAATGCACATGGAATCACCCTATGTATAAAGAAGAAATTTATAATTATTCAGTTATTGAATTATATATAATAGCTATTAAAAAGGCTACTTATTTAATAAACGAAACAGATAAAATTTTAAATAGTTCTACTTTAAATATTTCTAAATTAAAATTATTATTTGATAATTTGTCTTATAAAACAGGAAAAAATTGTGATGACAAAACAGAATTAAAATATTTTGAATTTTAAGATATATAATAATTTAAAATAGCTTTTGATAATAAGGAAGCTATTTTTTCTTGATATTCACTTTTTTTTAAGAGCTCTCTATCACTAGGATTAGTAATAAAACCAACCTCTGCTAATATTCCAGGTCTTGTAACATGATGATGTAAATAATAACCATTCTCTTTTTTAGGATTACGAACATTAGTTAAATTGTTTTTTAAATATTCAGTTACACTAAAAGCAATCATTTTGTTTTCCTCGTTTATTGTATCATAAAACACTTGTAAACCACGCCATTTTGAAGAAGATAAAGCATTTAAATGAATTGAAATATACATATTACAAAGCGATTCATTAATTAATTTACTACGCTTATATAAATCATTTCTTTTTTTATTATTAGTATTAACTGATGACAAATCATAATCACTAATTCTAGTAAGTAAAACAGTTGCGCCTAATTTTTCCAAATTTTCAGACAGTTTTAAAGATATCAATAAAGTAATATCTTTTTCATAAACAGATTCATAAATGGCTCCGGGATCTCTGCCTCCGTG
>CAYVSY010000001.1:0-51022 GCA_964454255.1 uncultured Muribaculaceae bacterium | reverse complement strand
AATTATTAACAAATGAAAAAATATTTCAAAAATTACTTGATATATTTTTTTTTTATTGTATAATAAATAACCATGAAAGGAAGTGATTGATTTTAAATATTAGTAGTTTAAAATCAATTACTTCTTATTTTTTACAGGTGGTGAAACAATAATGGTTAAAACTAATTTACCAGTCATATTTTTAAAAGATGTTGTAGGGCTTCCTAATAACGAACTAAGAATAGAATTACACAGTGAAAATGAAAAAATGGTGCTTGGATTATCCGAAATGTATCATGATAATCATATTTTGTTGGTCAATCTTAAAAATCCGAAGGAAGAAGAACCATTATTAAGTGAATTACCTAAAATGGCTATACTAGCTAAAATTAAAACTAAAATTGAATTACCTAACGGCATTATTAGATTAGTATTCATTTGCATAGATAGAGTAGAAATATTAAATTATATTGAAAATAATGAACATCAAAATATTGAAGCATTTATAATATCAACGAATAATTATGAATATGATGAATTTGAAGCATCAGCTTTAAAAAGAATATTATTTAGAGATATAAATAATTTCATTGAAATATCACCTTATATGAGTAATAGTATATTAGGTCGCATAGAAGGAATAAAAAACATAAGTATATTAAGTGATTTAATTGCAAATGAATTACCACTTTCATATAAAGAAAAAATAAAATACATTGAAAATCCTAATCCAATGATTAGAACTAGAATGATTATAGAAGATTTAAACAAAGAATTAGAAACGATAAAATTAGAAAATTCAATCGAATCTAGTCTTAAAAAAAGTTTAGAAGATAGTCAAAAAGAATATGTTTTAAGAGAAAAAATAAAAATAATTAAAGAAGAATTAGGCGATATTGATTTAAAAGAAACTGATATAAATAAATTAAAAATAAAAATAGATGAACTTATAGCTCCTGATAATATTAAAACTAGATTAATAAATGAATTAAATAAATATGAATTAATGTCTTCAGCATCACCAGAAATCACAATTGTTAGAAGTTATATAGATTGGTTGTTAAATATACCATGGTGCGATACTACATTAGATAATAGCGATTTAATAGATATTCAAAATAAATTAGATAAAAATCACTATGATTTAAAAGATATAAAAACAAGAATTATAGAACATATTGCTGTTTCAAAACATACTAAAAACATTAAAAGTCCTATAATTTGTTTAGTTGGTCCACCCGGTGTTGGTAAAACAACATTAGCTATGTCTATTGCCGAAGCACTTCAAAAAAAATTTGTTAAAATTAATGTTGGTGGTATTTGTGACGAAGCAGAAATAGTAGGTCATAGACGAACATATATTGGAGCTAATCCCGGAAAAATAATTCAAGGTTTAAAAAAAGCTGAATCAAACAATCCCGTATTTTTAATAGACGAAATAGATAAAATGACAAAAGACTATCGTGGTGATCCCGCAAGTGCTTTATTAGATGTTTTGGATAAAGAACAAAATTCATTATTTGTAGATAATTTTATAGAAGAAGAAGTTGATTTATCAAATGTTATGTTTATATTAACTGCTAATACTTTAGATACTATTCCTGATCCCTTAAAAGATCGATTAGAAATAATAGAATTATCAAGCTATACATTATTTGAAAAAGTAAATATTTTAAAAAATTATTTATTACCTAAATTAATCAAACAATATAATATTAAAACTAAAATAATTATTTCAGATGATATTATTATTAATATAATTAAAGGTTGGACAAAAGAAGCCGGTGTTCGTGAATTAGAAAGAATTTTTACTAAAATAATTAGAAAAATAATTATGGAAAGCCTACAAAATACCAACGAATTAATGCTTACTGATAAAAAAATAAAAGAATATTTAGGAGAAATTAAATATAAAACGGATCAAAAAGAAACAAATGAAAAAACAGGAACAATTAATGGACTAGCATGGACATCTGTCGGAGGCACAACATTAAAAATAAGCATCGCTTCATATCCAGGAACTGGAGAATTTGAAATGACAGGTTCTTTGGGTGATATTATGAAAGAAAGTATAAAAATAGCATTAAGTTATATCAAAAGTAATTATAAAACATTTAATATTGATATAAACGAATTTAAAACGAAAAATTATCATATTCATTTTGAAGAAGGTGCAATTCCCAAAGATGGACCATCAGCTGGTATAACTATTACAACTGCTATATTAAGTTTAATTAAAAATATAAAAATTAAATCATCTATAAGTATGACTGGTGAAATTACTTTAAGAGGTAAAATATTACCAATAGGTGGCGTTAAAGAAAAATTAATTGCGGCTATATCAAATAACATAAAAGAAGTATATTTACCACTTGAAAATAAATCGGATGTATTTAAATTAGATAACTACATAAAAGATAATATTAAAATTTATTATGTTGATTATTATGAAGAAATATATAATAAATTATTTAAAAAATAACTATAATTAGTTATTTTTTTTATAAAGAAGTAATAGAAACAAATTATAATAATAATATAAGTAGGTCACATAAGAAAGGAAAAAATGAAAAAAACAATTTTTATACTTTTATTATTTATAATAAATAATAACGTATATGCTAACAATTTAAATACTTGGCAAGAAGAAAAAATTAATGATCCAAAATTAAATGAAGAAATGGAAATAAAATATAAATGGTATAAAGAAGAAAAAGTAGGAGAATATTTATTAACAAACGAAAATCATAATTATCAATTAAAAGAAGAAAATAATATAAAATATGGCGAATTTTCCGAATGGATAAAAGAATGCCCAAATGAATCATATTATGAAATAGAAAATAAATTATTATATCCATATAAAAAAATAAATAAAATAAAATATATACAATTTAATGTAACAAGAAATCCAATATATATAAGTAATATTAAAATATTTATCAATGACATAGAAATTAATAATTATTATACAACATATACAAACGCAACATTATATTATAATAGTAGTTTAATAGAATATTACTTTAATGAAGAATATGATGCTGAAAGTATTAAAATATTAATGGAATCATCAATTAATAACCCATTTACTGATATAGTAACGGTATCTTTTTTTACAATTGATAATAAAAAATTATTTTTATCACACTTTCGTGATAATATAGAAGTAACTGCTGTTTCATTATTAACAGATGATTATTCAAACAAAATAAATTATGATGATAACATTAATGATATTCAAAAGATCAAATGGATAAAAATATATAATCAAGAAAACTTATGTCGTTATCGTCCAAAATATCAATATTATTACAATATTAATAAAGTATATTATGATAATAATTATTATACTTATATAGATAATTATATTAAAGATGAAAATAATTATAAAATTTATTACAAATACACAAAAAAAGATAATTCAATACCAATTGAGACAAAAAATTTAATGTTAAATACCGATCAACAATCAACAAATAATAATTTAAATCAATTGGAGTTACCAGAGGTAATGGATATAAATTCAAATCAAATAAGAACATCAGAAATATTAGAATTAAACCCAGAAATAACTAATAATGATAATGTTCCAATATTAAATAAAACAGCACCTAATAAAGTAATAAATGAATTAAAAATTGATACTAAAATAGATAATATTTATATTATTGCAATTGCTACAGTATGTATCTTATTATTAAGTATTTTAAAATTTAAAAATTATGTTAAAAAGAAAAAATATATGATATAATAAATAAAAACAAATAAATATATTTATAAGTATTTTAGGATGAATTTTATAATAAAAGATGATTCTTAAAGTAATCATTTCAAAATTATGGAGGAAACATGATAGATATTAAATTAATAAGAGAAAATAGTGATTTAGTTAAAGAAAATATCAAAAAAAAATTTCAAGATGAAAAAATTATATTAGTAGATGAAGTTTTAGAATTAGATAAAAAAAATAGAACTATGAAATTAGAAGGAGATGAACTTCGTAATAAAAGAAATATCATATCTAATAAAATTGGATTATTAATGAAAGATAAAAAGATAGATGAAGCTAATCTAAAAAAAGAAGAAGTTTCCAATATTAATAATAAATTAATTAATTTAGAAAAAGAAGAAGAAGTTATTCAAGATGAAATAAAAAAAAGAATGTTAATAATTCCAAATATTATTGATAGTTCCGTTCCTATTGGAGCATCAGATAAAGAAAATATTCAAATTAAAACAATAGGTGAACCCAAATTATTTAATTACGAAATTCCATATCACGCTGATATTATGGAAAGTTTATTTGGACTCGACTTAGATAATGCAAGGAAGACAAGTGGTAACGGATTCTATTATTTAACTGGTTCGATTGCTAGACTTCAATCAGCTATTTTAAGTTATGCTAGAGATTTTATGATAGATAAAGGATTCATATATTGTATTCCACCATTTATGATTAGAAGTAATGTTGTAACCGGTGTTATGAGTTTTAATGAAATGGAAAATATGATGTATAAAATTCAAGATGAAGACCTATACTTAATTGGGACAAGTGAACACTCCATGATTGGACGATTTATTGATTCAATAATTGATGAAAATAAATTACCAATATGCTTAACTAGTTATTCACCATGTTTTAGAAAAGAAGTAGGTGCACATGGAATAGAAGAACGAGGTGTATATCGCGTTCATCAATTTGAAAAACAAGAAATGGTTGTTATTTCAAAACCAGACGAAAGCATAGAATGGTATCAAAAAATGTTAAATTATTCCGTAGAATTTTTTAGAACATTAGATATACCAGTTAGAATAATTGAATGTTGTAGCGGTGATTTAGCCGATTTAAAAGTTAAAAGTGCCGATGTTGAAGCATGGAGCCCAAGACAAAAAACTTATTTTGGAGAATTAGGAAGTTGTTCAACATTAGGTGATGCTCAATCAAGAAGATTAAGTATTCGAATAAAAAGTGAAGATGGTTCAAAATATTATCCTCACACATTAAATAATACTGTTGTTGCCCCACCAAGAATGTTAATTGCTTTTTTAGAAAATAATTATAACGAAGACGGAAGCATTAATATTCCAAAACCACTTCAAATGTATATGGGTGGAATGAATAAGATTACAAAATAGAAAGAGATGATAAAAAATGTCAAAAATTGCATTTATTTCAGATATTCATGGAAATTATCTAGCATTGTTAGAAGTATTAAATGATATAGAAAAAAGAGGAGTAACGGAAATACATTGTTTAGGTGATATAGCTTTAAAATATGTTGATCCAAAAGATACAACAGATGTAATTAGATCAGAATGTAAAAGTGTTATTCAAGGTAATGTTGATAATCACTTTGCTCAAATTCGTGAAGTAGGAAAAGATATTTTACCTCTCAACAAAAAATATTGTGGGGAAGAAAATCTCCGTTATTTAAGAGAATTACCATTTGCTAAAGATATATTTTTAAATGGTTTTCATATTAGATTGCTTCATGCATCTCCACGTAGTTTTGATAGATTATATAATCCAAAAACTGATAACTCAACCAATACTTATAAAGATAAAATAATTACTGATACAAATGAATTTTTTGAACATACATGTGAAATAGAAAAATTTGTAAAAAAAGAAGATGGTTGTCCAGACATTGTTATTTTTGGTCATACCCATGTTCCAACCTTTGAAAAAATTGAATCAAAATATTTAATTAATCCAGGTAGTGTTGGTGATCCATTTAGTCATTTTAGAAAAAAAGCAAAATTAGATAAATTTAATAATCCTATTACGAATGAAGATGGAAAATTTATTTTTGAAGATGTTCCTGTATTAGAAAAAGAAATATCTTATTTAATAGTTGATGATAATCCATCTAAAAAAGATGAATTAAATTTTGAATTAATTAGAATACCATATGTTGATTTATTAAAAAAAGTGAAAGAAAGAGTCTTAAATAGTAAATTAGTTTCTAATATGAATAAAAACAAAATTAATGACTCTAATGATTATGTAAATAATAAAAAAATCCCTCTAAAAGGTAATGAAACATGGAAAGTTCGAAGATAAAAGATAAATTAAAAAAATATAATCAAAATCAATTATTAACATTTTATAATGAATTAAGTTTTTATAAAAAAAGAAAACTAATTAATGATATTAATAAAATAGATTTAAAACTAATTAATGATAATTTTACAAGATTAATATTAAATGAAAGTCAAAATGAAATAATAAGGAAAAATACAATTTATAATATATCACCATTAACATACTATAAAAAAGATGAATTAAAAGATATTAATAAAATTATTAATATTGGTGAAAAAAGTATTAAAAATAATGAAGTAGCACTTGTGACATTAGCAGGTGGAATGGGAAGTAGATTAGGTCATAATGGACCAAAAGGAACATTTGAATTAAGTATTAATTTTAAAAAAATTAGTTTGTTTGAAATAATTATAAATAACTTAAAAGATATTAAAAATAAATATAATATTACACCATATTGGTTTATAATGTGTAGTTCTAATAATATAAAAGAAACTAAAAAGTTTTTTAAAGAAAAAAAATATTTTAATTATCCAAAAAATAAAATTATTTTCTTTATTCAAGATGAAGAAGCCGTATGTGATTTAACTGGTAAAATACTTCTTAAAAGTAAAGATAAAGTATTATTTGAATCAAATGGAAATGGTTGTGTATTTAAAAAATTAAAAGATTATAATTTAATTACTTTTATGAAAAAAAATAATATAAAATGGATTTTTTTTAGTGGAATAGATAATGTTTTAAATATTCCAATTGATCCAATTTTTTTAGGATTAACGATAGATACAAATAATATGATTGCATCAAAATCTATTTCTAAAACTGATGAATTAGATAAGAACTATATTTTTTGTAAAAGAGATAATAAAATATATATGTTAGAAAGTAGTAAAATTAATCCCGAATTAACTAATAAAAAAGTAAATAACAAATATATATATCGTGAAAAAAATATTTTAAATCATATTATCAATATTTCAAAATTACAAGAATATGCCAATATGAAATTAATATACCACGATGCTAAAAGAAAGACTTCCTTTATGAACTTATCGGGAAATACAATTTTTCCAAATAAACCAAATTCATGTAAATTTGAACAATATATTTATGAAGCATTTTATAATGACGATAATATGTTAGTATATAGTGTTGAAAGTAATGAATTTGGGCCATTAAAAGCTACATCTGATATAGAAATAGTAGAAAAAAATTACATACAAAAATTAAATAATTAGTCTAGTAAAATAAATAATTATATGATAGAATATATTTGTAAAAAGGAGAATATTATGGATGATATTATTTTAAATACCGAAGAAAAAATGAAAAAAGCAATTGAAAATATTGAAAGTCGATGGACAAACGTTAGAGCTGGTCGTGCAAATCCTAATATGCTAGATGGACTTAATATAGAATATTATGGAACATTAACACCAATAAAACAACTATCAAATATTTCAGTTCCTGAAGCTAGACAATTAATGATTAAACCATTTGATAAAAATTGTTTAGGATTAATTGAAAAATCTATTTATGAAGCTAATTTAGGATTAACACCTAATAATAATGGTGAGTCAATATTTCTTGTAATACCTGCATTAACAGAGGAAAGAAGAAGAGAATTTGTTAAACAAGTCAAAATCATTTCTGAAGAAGGTAAAATTGCCTTAAGAAATATTAGACAAGATGCTAACAATAATATAAAAAATACAAAATGTCCAGAAGATGAACAAAAAAATAGAGAAAATGAAATCCAAGAATTAATCAATAAATTTAATAAAATAATTGATGAAAAATTAAAAGAAAAAGAAAATGAATTAATGAGTATCTAAAACAAGAATGGGGAAAACATGGAAAATAAGAAGGTATATATTCCAAGTATTGAAGAATTAGAAGAATTAGAAAAGATAATATCAAACAGCAATATTATTAGCACTAATAATAATTTTGATTTATATAGTTATTGTTTAGCTAAAAAAATAGAAATTATTTTAGCCTGTGGTGGACTAGAACATTTTGGACAAGAAGAAAAAGAAGATTACACAATTGTTAAGAGTGTAATTAAATATTATCCAAGTGATATATGGTGCACACCATACAATAATGACATTTACATTGCTAAAGAAATAATTTTTAATAATAAAACACAATATAAATTTGGATTAGATAATGTCCAATTTTTATCTCCAAAATTATTGAACGAAAATGTTTTTATTAAAGATGTTATAGATGCACTTTTAAAAACTTTGATGCTTAATAATGAATATCGATTTGAATATGCTGATTCAATTATACTAAACAATATATTTTTAAAACAATTATCAAAAGAACATATTAATAGTCCTAATTACCAGCAACTATTAAAAATCGAACCGGCTTATATTTTAGATATAGACAAGAATAATTTTAATAATACATATTATACCAATGATGAAATTACAAAATTAAGACAAGCAAATACTTTTGCCAATGCAATTCACTCTTATTCATCTAGATATGGTATACATAATACTTACGAAAATAGTGAAGAAAAAGAAGTAAAACAAAAAAAATTAGTCAGATTTTTACAAGAAAATAAAAACAATTAATAAAACAATAATAAGAAAATAGTAATACTTCAATTATTTTATAGAAAGTTAGTGGCTGATGGAAACTAATAAATAAAAAGTATGAATTCACTCTTTAGTTTTATCGCTAAAAAGCGTTATAAATTAAGTGTATAACAATGTTATAAAATAAGGTGGTACCACGGGAATTCTCGTCCTTAAGTGGTGCTATCTTTTTTTTAAAATAAGAAGGAGAAAGAAATGGAAAATATTAAAGAATTATTACAAGAAGATTTAAAAAATGTAAACAATTTAAATGATTTAAACGATTTAAAAATTAAATATAATGGGAAAAAAGGAATAATTACTGAACAAAGTTCTAAAATGATTGATATTCCAAAAGACGAAAAAAAAGAATATGGAATAAAACTTCAGGAATTAAGAAATTTATTTAATGACAATTATGAATTGTTATTAAATAAATTTGAAAAGGAAGAATTAAATAAAAAATTAGAAAATGATCGTATAGATGTTTCAGAACCATCTATAAAAATTAGGCAAGGCAGTCTGCATCCTAATACAATAATTATCGAAGATATTGAAGATTTATTTGTATCAATGGGATATAGTGTCATTCAAGGTCCGGAAGTAGAAAGTGATTATTTTAATTTTGAATTATTAAATTTACCAAAAGGTCATCCAGCTAGAGATGCTCAAGACACATTCTACATTAATGATGAAATGTTATTAAGAACTCATACTTCACCAATGCAAGCTAGAACTATGCAAGAAAATTTAAAAAAAACGCCAATCAGAATAATTTGTCCTGGTAAAACATATCGCCGTGATGATGATGCAACACATTCTCACCAATTTACTCAAATTGAGGGGCTATTAATAGATAAAAATATAAGTTTAGCTGATTTAAAAGGGACATTAGAAAAATTATTAAAACATTTATTTGGAAAAAATACAAAGATTCGTTTTAGAGCAAGTTATTTTCCGTTTACTGAGCCATCATATGAAGTTGATATAAGTTGTTTTAAATGTAATGGAACAGGATGCTCATTATGTAAAAATACTGGTTGGATAGAAATACTAGGTTCTGGTATGGTTCATCCTAATGTATTAAAAATGAATGGCTATAATCCAGAAATATATAGTGGTTTCGCATTTGGAATAGGAATTGAAAGAGTAGCCATGTTAAAATACCAAATTCCTGATATAAGATATTTATATGCAAATGATATAAGATTTTTGAATAACTTTAGTAGAAAGGAAGATACAGATGAAATTAAGTAGAAAATTTGTTAGCGACTATATCGATATTCCAACTGATACAAAAACTTTAGCCGATGATATGACTAGAGTAGGGAATGAATATAATAACCTTAGTAAACTAATTACTGGAACTAATTTAATAATTGGTAAAGTAATTAAATGTGAAAATCATCCTAATAGTGATCATTTGCATGTATGTATGGTTGATATTGGTAAAGAAATATTAACTATAGTGTGTGGTGCACCAAACGTCCGTGAAGGAATTAATGTTATCGTAGCTCAAAATGGAGCTGAATTAATTGGTGGAAAAATTAAAAAATCAATTATTCGAGGTATAGAATCAAACGGTATGATATGCTCATTAAATGAATTAGGATTAGATAATAAATATATCAGCGAAGATGAAAAAAACGGAATTCATATTCTTTCAAACAACGCCAAAATAGGTGAAGAACCAATAAAATATGAACAATTCGATGATGAAATAATTGATTTTGAATTAACGGCAAATAGAGGTGATTTATTAAGCATATTAGGAATGGCATACGAAATAGGAGCTATATATAATACCAAAATTAAAAATATTGATACAACCTATAACCAAATAAATGAATCAATTAAAAATAACTTTGACTTAAGTATTGAAACTAATGATTGTCCAATTTTTTTAGTAAAAAAAGTAACTAATATAACAATTAATGAAAGCCCTGAAATAATAAAAAATCGATTAATTGCCTCTGGCATTAGACCAATAAATAATATTGTTGATATAAGTAATTATGTGATGTTAGAAACAGGTCAACCTTTACACTTTTATGATGCTGATAAATTAGGCAATCAAATTATTGTTAGAAATGCCAAAGAAAATGAACAATTAAAAACAATTGATGGGATAATTCGTAAATTAGATCCTGAAGATATTGTTATTGCAAATAAAAAAAATACAGTTGGACTTGCTGGTGTTATGGGTGGCTTTGAAACTGAAATAGATATTAACACTAAAAATATAATTATTGAATCAGCTATATTTGATTCATACAAAGTGAGAAAAACATCTAACAAATTTCTTCGCTCTGAAGCAAGTATCCGTTTTGAAAAAGGTCTTGACGCCAATAGAACATATCTTGCCATTGAAAGAGCATGTCACTTGTTAGAAAAATATGCTAATGGTAAGATAAATTCCGATATAATTGCTCATGATATTACCATAAAAGAAGACAAACAAATTAATATTACTTTTAAAAAAATTAATGAAACATTAGGTTTAGAAATAAACGATAAGAGCATTATTGATGTTTTTGAACGTTTAGGATTTAAAGTTAAAAATAATAATGGAAATATGACCGTTAGTGTTCCTCAAAGAAGAATTGACATTAATATGGAATGTGATTTAATTGAAGAAGTTGGACGAATATATGGAGTTGATAATATTGTTGGTAAACTACCAAAATTAAATATAATTCCTGGATACATAAACAAAAAAATAAGAAATATAAAAGAAAAATTAGCATCGCTTGGTTTAAATGAAACATTAACTTATTCTTTAGAAAGCTTTGAAAATAATCATAAATGGACTAATGATAAATATGATGAAATAAAAATATTAGATCCAATGACAGAAGAAAAAACAACCTTAAGATATAGTTTAATTCCATCATTATACAAAGTATATAAATATAACACAGCTAGAAATATAAAAGATGTATGTATATTTGAAATAGGGCATTCATTTTACAAGAAAGATAATGATTATTTAGAAAAAAATACTTTGTCTATTCTAATGACAGGTTTATATTATGATAGTTTAGAATATAAAAAAAATGTTGACTTTTATATTGCAAAAATGATAATTGAAGAATTATTAAATTATTTAGGTTATAATAATCGATATGAAATAAAAGCAAGCAACACTATCCCAAAAGAGTTTCATCCATATCAATCAGCTGAAATAATAGTAAATAAAAAAAGCATAGGTAACATAGGAAGAATTATTCCTAGTCTTGAACCAAATGAAGTATATGTTATTGAAATAGATTTAGATTCATTATTTGATTTTAAAACTAGTCAAATAAAATACAAAGAAATTAATAAATATCCAAGTATAAGTAAAGATATTGCTTTTATATTAGATAAAAATATAACTGCCAATATAATAATTGATACAATTAAAACAATTGGTGGCAAATTACTAACAAATATAAAAATATTTGATATATATACTGGAACAAAAATTGGTGAAAGTTCAAAATCAATTGCTTTTAATTTATTATTTGAAAATTATGATAAAACATTAACTGATGAAGAAGTTAACATTTTGTTAGACAAAATAATTCTAGAAATATCTAAAAAATATAATGGTAAATTACGAAATAATTAAACAAAGAAAATCTTTGTTTTTTCTTTTAAATATAATTGAACATAATAAATATTATGCCCAGTTACATATACAATGCTAATAATCAATGATATTAAAACACTCCAAAACTTAAATCCTAAAAGTAAGCATAATAATAAAGTAATAATTCTAAGAATCGTTCCACCAATAGAACCTTTCATAGCACATTTAGCTTTGCCCATTCCTTGAAGGGTAGAAGTTAAAGGTGCTTGAATATAATGAAAAATAAAAAACGGTGCAATCATTTTAATATATGAACTACCAATTGTTGTGCCATATAATAAATTTAATAGAATATCAGGGAAAAAAGTTAAAAATAAAGTAGCTGGTCCTCCAACAGATAAAGCTAAAATAATTGCTTGCTTAATTTTGCGTTTTACTTCAGAAATTTTATTATTAGAAAAATTATTACTTATTACCGGTAACAACGCATTAGAAATAGCTGACGAAAAAAATGATGGTAATAAAAGTAAAGGTAAAACATAACCATTTATAATTCCATATTCATATGTAATATAATTGTTATTATATCCTAAAAAAAGACATATTGAGGTTATTATAATAGGTTCAAAAAAATTTCCAATTGAACTTACTAATTTAGATGAAGTAGTAGGAATACCAATTGCTAAATTATCTTTTAAATAAGGAATATCTTTTTTAAAATCCTGAACCTTTATAGTAACATCTTTAGGAATAAAGACTAATAACATTAATATTGAAGAAAATTCACTTACAATATTTATTAAAACAACCCCAGTAACTGCTATAGGAATTGAAAATTTAAGTAAATTAGGAATAAAAAATATTGTTAAAAATAATCTAACTAATTGTTCAATAATATTAGAAAAAACATAAGGAAAAGATTTTTGTTTTCCAAAAAAATAACCTCTCATTACATCTGAAATAGTAATACATGGCAAAGTTAATCCAATGGCCATTAAAGGATAAAGTGTATCCAAATTTTTTAATAATAAATTAGAAATTAATGGTGAAATAAAAAGTAATATAAGCATTAATAATAAATTATATATTATAATAAAAGGAATAATAGATAAAACTAATTTCTTGTTATTTTTTCTTTGTTCGCTAACTAATTTAGAAATAGAAACAGGAAAACCTAAATTACCTAATATAATAAACAACTGAAATGTTGGTAAAATAAGCATATATAATCCAATTCCTGATGGGCCAATTTTTCGTGACAAAGTTATTCTAATAAACATTGCTAGTAATTTGGAAATAAATCCACCTATAATTAATATAAAAGTTGCTTTAATAAATTTATTCTTAATCATTTTTTCACCTAATTAAATATATGAAAAATAAAATAAATTATATATATTACTAGATTTTTATCATTAATTGTTATATAATATTTTATATAGAATTTAGGTGGGATTATGGAAGAAATTTATTCTATAGAAAAATTATATAAAACATTAAGACCAGCTTTTTTAGTTAAAATCAGATTATTAAAAAATAATCATTTTTATTATATAAAAATAGAAGATATATGGAATTATCTAAAAGATAGTAAATGGATTAATACTAATAATTTATCTATAGCCGAAATGGTAAATGATATTATTCATTGTAATAATATTACTTTAGACCATTACTTAAAAGGAAAACTAGAAAAAGAAAGGGAATATTTTAATAGGTAAGTAAAATGAATAATTTAGAAAAAATAATTAGCATTATCTCAGCAATAATGATTATATTAAGTATAATTATTATAATTAAAAAGAAAAAAGAAAAAACAAAAAATATATTTGGAATAATATTATGCATTTTTATTGTTAGTTTATCATTGTCTGTAATTAGACCATTATTTAATAGTGTTAATTTTGGTTTGGATTTAAAAGGTGGTTTTGAAGTGTTATATCAAGTAGAATCACTAAACGAAAATGAAAAAGTAAATAGTGATATGGTATATCGAACATATAAAACATTGTTAAATAGAATAGATGTATTAGGCGTATCAGAACCAGAAATAACAATTGAAGGTGAAAATAGAATTCGTGTTCGTTTAGCTGGTATTAAAAATCAAGATGAAGCTCGACAAATATTATCAACTACTGCATCTATAACTTTTCGTGATGCTTATGATAAATTATTAATGACATCTGATGTATTAGGAGGAAGTGTAAAAAAAACAACTGATAATAATTTAAAACCCGCAATTGCGTTACCTATCAAAGACGTAGAAACGTTTTATAATGTTACTAATAAAGTAAAAGATATGGACGAAAACATAATAGTTATATGGTTAGATTATGATGCCAAAAAAGATAGTTATCATATTAATGGAAATAAATGTGGAAATTTAAATGAATCTAATTGTCTATCAGCTGCTCATGTTAGTCAAGCCTTTTCATCTGATGTAATTATTCAAGGTAATTTTACCGATGAACAAGCAAAAAATTTAGTTGATTTAATAAATTCTGGTTCAATGCCTTCTAAATTGGAAGAATTATCTTCTCGAACAGTTCAAGCATCATTTGGAGAAAATTCCTTAAGTAAAACAGTATTTGCTGGAATATTAGGTATTATACTAGTGATTATATTAATGACAATTATATATCATTTTAGTGGACTAATTGCATCAATAGGAATTATTTTATACACAGTTTTAACTTTTGGACTCTTTTATTTAATAAATGGTGTATTAACATTACCAGGAATTGCCGCAATGTTACTTGGTGTTGGAATGTCGGTTGATGCTATCGTTATTAGCTTTGAAAGAATAAAAGAAGAATTACGAAATAAAAAGCAATTAAATAATGCTTTTAAAATAGGAAATAGTGAATCATTAAGGAGTATAATTGATGCTAATATCACAACTATCATAGTTGCTATAATATTATTTATTTTTGGAGAAAGCAGTATAAAAGGATTTGCTACTATGTTAATAATTAGTATTATTGTAACAGTTTTTGTAATGATTATACTAGTTAGATTGATATTAAAAATATTTGCTAATAATAAAATGTTTGAAAATAAATTAAGATTATTTATAGGATATAAAAAAAATAGTGTTCACGATAAAGAACGTTTTAAAAAATTAGAATTTGTTAAAAATAGAAAGATTTTCTTTATTGGAACAATAATAATATTAATAATTGGGTTTATCTTCATATTTAAAAATGGTATGAATTTGGGTGTAGATTTTTCAGGTGGATCTGATATTACTATTAACCTTAACGAAAATATAACTAATGAAAAAGCAATAGAATATATTACTAATGAAAACTTAATCATAAATAAAATTGAAGAAAACGATAAAACATTAAGTATCATAGTAACTGAACAATTAAATAAAGAAAAAATTAATGAAATAACCAATCATATTAATACGGAATATAATGCTCATACTGAAATATATGTTGTAAGTCAAACAGTAAAAAAAGAATTAGCTAAAAATGCTATAACATCCGTATTATTATCATTTATTGGTATAATTATTTATGTAAGTATTCGTTTTAAATTTAATTATGCAATAAGTGGTATTGCAGCTCTACTTCATGATATTTTAATTACCATAAGCATATTTGCTATTTTAAAAATCCAAGTAGAAACAACTTTTATAGCTGCTTTACTTACTATAATTGGTTATTCAATAAATGATACAATTGTTACATTTGATAGAATTAGAGAAAATTATAATAAATTGAAACAAATTGTAACTTTTGATCAATTAGAAAAAATTGTAAACGAAAGTATTCGTGAAACAATATATCGTTCCATATTAACTACTCTAACAACCATTATTCCAGTTATATGCTTAATGATTTTTGGAGCATTTGAAATAATAAATTTTAATTTTGCATTATTAATAGGTTTTATTGCAGGTGTATATTCATCTATATATGTTTCCAATCAATTATGGTTAATATTTGAATTAAAAAAAATTAATAAACCAAAAAAAGAAACAAAATATAATGATGGCCCAGAAGAATTTAGTATAAAAGGAATAAACTCATAAAAGGGAAGTGAACCATTATGAATAGTAAAATTGCTATTATAACTATTGATGACTTGTTAAAAAACATTAAAAAATATAACAATAATAAAGAAGAACTAAAAGAAATAAAAAGAGCATATAATTATGCTGCTGAAAAACATTTCGGTCAATTTAGAATAACTGGGGATGAATATATTACTCATCCATTAAACGTTGCATATATTTTAACAGATACTAATGCCGATTCAAAAACATTGATTGCTGCATTATTGCATGATACCGTTGAAGATTCAGATAGTTCAATTGAAGAAATTGAAAAATTATTTGGGGCAGAAGTTTCATTGTTAGTTGATGGTGTTACTAAAATAAATAAAATAAAATTTAATAATGTTAATGAACAAATGGCCGCTAATCAAAGAAAAATTTTAGTTGGTTTATCTGAAGATGTTCGTGTTATCTTAATAAAATTGGCTGATAGGCTTCATAATATGAGAACATTATATGTTTTACCAGAAGAAAAACAAAAAAGAAAAGCTAGAGAAACATTAGAAATATTAACACCTGTAGCTCATCGACTAGGTATATACAAATTAAAAAGCGAATTAGAAGATTTGTCTCTTCGTTATTTAAAACCCGAAGCATATTTTGATGTCGTTGAAAAATTAAATTTAAAAAAAGTTGAACGAGACGATGCCGTAAATAAAATGCAATTAGAAGTATCAAGTTTACTATTAGAACATAATATTAAGCATGAAATAAAAGGTCGTTCTAAAAATATATATAGCATTTATTCAAAACTTGCTAAAGGTAGAAACTTCAATGACATTTATGATTTATTAGCTCTACGTATTTTAGTAAATACTGAAGAAGAATGTTATCTTGCGTTAGGTTTAATACATTCAAAATATAAACCCGTTCCAAAGCGATTTAAAGACTATATTGCGATGCCAAAAACTAATTTATATCAATCACTACATACAACTGTTTTTGGTTTAAATGGACAATTATATGAAATTCAAATTAGAACATATGATATGAATGAAATAGCTGAATATGGAATTGCATCACATTGGTCTTATAAAGAACATAGTGACGGAACTAAAGCTGTTAAAGATGCAATAGAACAAAAACTTCAAATATTTAGAAGCATAATTGAATTAAATGAAGATGCATCCACTAATGAAGAATTTATTAATGATATTCGTCATGATATACTTCCAAACGAAAGTATATATGTTTATACACCAAAAGGTGATGTATTAGAATTACCAGATAATTCTACCCCAATAGATTTTGCATATAAAGTTCATAGCGAGGTGGGCGATAAAATGATTGGTGCAATCGTAAACGACAATATAGTTTCATTAGATTACAAATTAAAAACTGGTGATATTGTAAAAATAAATACCAGTAAAAATTCAAAAGGACCAAATAAAGATTGGTTAAATATTGTCACTACTGCCCAAGCAAGAAATAGAATAAAGAGTTTTCACAGTAAACTAGAAAAAGATGATTTTCAAGAAAAAGGATTAGAAATATTAGAAAAAGAAATCAGAAAAAATGATTATTCCATTTATGAAACATTAAGTCAAAAGAATATTGATATATTATTAGACAATTTAAAAATAAAAAATATTAATGAATTATATATTGGTATTGCAACAAATAAATATACACCTAATTCCATTTTAAAAATGTTATATAAACCGGAAATTTCTATTGAAGAATCATTAGAAAAGAAAAATATAAAAAATGATAATAAAAATAATGTCGTTAAAAATGATGTTTTAGTTGAAGGAATAGGTGAAATAAAAGTAACCGTTTCAGCATGTTGTAAACCTGTTCCGGGTGATAGTATAATAGGATATATTACAAAAGGAAATGGTATAACTATTCATAGAGTAAATTGTAAAAATATCATTGATATTGATGAACGGTTAATAAATGTTAGATGGAATGATAATATTGAAAAAAAATATCAAACAGATATCATTATATATGCCAATAATAACATGGATAATTTAATAGATATTCTCACAAAAGCATCTGCAAGTAACATTGTTGTATATAGTATTTCAACGTTAAATAGTAGTGAATACAAGGTTTATAGTTTAACTATTCAAGTAGAAAAACTAGAAAAACTAGAAAAGTTTTTAACTGATATAACTAATATTCCATATATATATAAAGTTGAAAGGATGATGAATTAATGAAATTAGTTATTCAAAGAGTAAATAAATCGAGCGTCATTGTAGATAAAAAAACAGTCGGAAGTATTGATTTAGGAATGGTAATATTAGTTGGTATTACCAAAACTGATAATATAGAAACAATCAAATATTTAGTTAATAAAGTAATTAATTTAAGAATATTTGATGATTCTAATGGAATAATGAATCTATCAATAAAAGATATAAATGGAGCTATACTTTCAATATCACAATTTACTTTATATTGTGATACATCAAAAGGAAATAGACCCAGTTATATAAATGCTTTAAATGGTGTAGAAGCAATTAAATTATATGAAGTTTTTAATGAAGAATTAAAAAAAGAAAACATTAAAGTAGAAACAGGAATATTTGGTGCTGACATGACAGTTAATATTGAAAATAATGGACCAGTTACAATTTTAATGGAAAGGTGATTTAATTGAAAAAAGATAAAGTAAATTATAAATTACTAAATATTTTATTAATAATATCGATTGTATGTTTGTTATTTTTAATAAAAGATGTATGGGTAGAAATAGTTAAAAAGATACTTACCATTATTTGGCCATTTATAGTAGCTTTCGCGATAGCATACGCTTTATATCCATATAAAAAAAAATTAGAAGATAAAGGAATGCCATCATGGTTATCAACATTAATTGTTATATTATGTTCAATTGGATTAATTATTGTATTACTTATCGTAGTAGGACCATTAATATATGAACAAGGGTTGTTATTCTTATCAAGTATCTCAACTTTTATTTCAGATATCGGATTAAAATATGAAGTAAATCTCAAGGTTATTCAAGAAACAATAGCAAATATATCATCTGATATAATAAGAAATTTAGGAAAATATATATCATCTGGTGCAATCACTATAATAACTGCCTCATTTAGTGTTATTGCTACATTAGTAGTAATAATATTTGTATCAATATATTTATTAATCGATATGGAAGAAATTAGATCAAATATAAAAAAACATATTAAAAAGAAAAAATTATATAATTATATAAAAAAATTGGATTATGAAGTTAGTAATTATTTTATAGGTTTTTTTAAAAATATGCTAATTCAATTTATAGAATATACAACTATTTTTTGTATAATTGGACATCCTAATTTTCTAATATTAGGTATTCTAGCATCAGTATCTAATATTATTCCTTACTTTGGAGGGTTTATTGTAAATATATTAGCTTTAATTATTTCGTCAGTTATTAGTAGAGAATTAACTATTTTAACACTAATAGTTTGTTTAATATGTCCACAATTAGACACCTATATAATAGCTCCAAAAATATATGGTAAAACTAACAATATTCATCCAATTATTAACATATTTGCTGTCTTTGCAGGTGGCATATTATTGGGCTTTTGGGGAATATTAATTGCTTTACCAGTTGCTATTATTGTTATTACAACATATAAGTATTTTAAAAATGACATAGATAAAAAAATTTATAACATTAAAAATAATAAATAAATAAAAAAAGTGGCAAAAACTATTGATAATATTATTAAAAAATTGTAAAATAATATTAGATTTCTTATTTATGAAGTGACACATAAAATTATTTTAAGAAAACGTATTTCTACGTTACAGAATAAAGAGCACGTTAAGTGAAATAAGGTGGCACCGCGATAATTATCGCCCTTATGATATTTAAGGTGTTTTATTTTAATAGGAGGAAAAAATGGAAATAATTCAAAAACCAAAAGGAACATTAGATTTGTATGGAAAACAAGGTAAAACATATATATATTTAAAAACAATTATATATGAATTAATGCAAAATTATAATTATCAATATATTAAAACACCAATGTTTGAAAACAGTGAACTTTATCATAGAGGTGTAGGCGATACAACTGATATTGTTACTAAAGAAACATATGATTTTGTTGATAGAGGAAACAGAAATATTACTTTACGACCAGAAGGAACAGCTGGAGTTGCTAGATGTTATATAGAAAATAAATTAAATAATGAACCTAATCAACCACTAAAATTTTACTATATTTCACCAAATTTTAGATATGAACGACCACAAGCTGGAAGATTAAGAGAACATACTCAATTTGGTATAGAATTAATTGGAAGTGATAGTGTTTTAGCCGATGCTGAAGTAATTAGTATTGCTGTTAATCTATTAACATTAATTGGTTTAAAAGGAATTAAAGTAAAAATAAATACCTTAGGTGACACAGGATCCAGATTAAACTATAAAAATAAATTAATTGAATATTTTAAACCTTATGTTAATGAATTATGTTTAGATTGTAAAAACAGATTAGAAAAAAATCCGTTACGAATTTTAGATTGTAAGATTGATTTTAACAAAGATTTTATGAAAGAAGCTCCAAAAACAATTAACTTTTTAAATAATGAAAGTTTAGAAAGATTTGAAAAATTAAAAAAATGCTTAGATAATTTGGAAATAAAATATGAAATAGATACTAATTTAGTTAGAGGATTGGATTATTATAATCATACTGTATTTGAAGTAGTAGCGGATATAGAAGGATTTGGTTCGCAAACTGCTCTTTGTGGTGGCGGTAGATATAACGGATTAATAGAATCGTTGAATGGCCCTAATACACCAGCTATTGGTTTTGGAATGGGACTTGAAAGATTAATGATAGCTCTTGATAAAGAAGAAATAGATTTAACTAAAAATGATCGCCTTGATTTATATGTTATTAATTTATGTGAAGATAAAAGTGATTGTTTAAATTTAATAACCTTAATTAGATTAAATGGATTTAAAGTAGAAACTGATTTGTTAGAAAGAAATTTAAAGGCCCAATTCAAATCAATTGATAGACTTAATCCTAAATATTTAGTTATTATAGGTGATACAGAATTAAATAGTAACATAGCTAAGATAAAAGATATTGATTTAAATGAAGAAAAAGAAATAAAACTAGATGAAATAATAGAATTTTTAGAAAGTAGATGAAATTATGAAAAAATACAATAATAACGATTTAAATATTAAAAATATAAACGAATCAGTAGAATTATATGGTTGGGTAGCTAAAACAAGAAATTTAGGTGGAATAATATTTATAGACTTAAGAGATAGATCAGGAATAATTCAATTAATATTAAATCCATCAAATAAGAATTATAAATTAGCTGAAAGTATTAAAAATGAATATGTATTAAAAATTAAAGGAACAATAATTGAAAGAAATAATAAGAATAAAAATATTCCAACTGGAGATATTGAAATAGATGTTGAAGAATTAGAAATATTAAATACTTCAATAGATTTACCCTTTGATTTAAATAATACAACAGCTTTAGAAGATACTAGATTAAAATACAGATATTTAGAATTAAGAAAAAACAACTTAAAAGAAAAATTAATTAAAAGACATGAAATTACTTTTGCTGCTAGAGAATATTTTAATTCTAATGGATTTTTAGAAATAGAAACACCAATTCTATGTAAATCTACTCCAGAAGGCGCAAGAGACTATTTAGTTCCTAGTAGAGCTAATTTTGGTAAATTTTATGCATTACCACAATCTCCTCAATTATTTAAACAACTTCTTATGATTGGTGGATTAGAAAAATATTTTCAAATTGCCAAGTGTTTTAGAGATGAAGATTTAAGAGCAGATAGACAACCAGAATTTACACAAATTGACGTTGAAATGAGTTTTGTTTCAGAAAATGACGTCATGGATATAGCCGAAGGAATGATTGCCTACATCTTTAAAAAAATTAAAAATATTGATATACAAAGACCGCTACAAAAGATGAAATATATTGATGCAATTAAAGATTATGGTTCTGATAAACCGGATTTAAGATTTGACATGAAGATAAAAGATATAACAGATGTATTTAAAAATACAGAATTTAGCATGTTTAAAGAAATAATTAATGATTCTGGAATAATTAATGCATTAATTATAAAAAATAAAGCAAATAAATATTCTAGAAAAGAATTAGACAAATTAAATGATTTTATTCACACTTATACAAATTCTAATTTAACATATATTAAATTTAATGAAGAAATTAGTGGAAGTATTTTTAAAAATATAAGTGATAATGAATTATCTAAGTTAAAAGATAATTTAAATATTTCTAATAATGATTTAGTATTAATATTAGGCGGTAAATATAATATAGTAAAACAATCTTTAGGTGCATTAAGATGTAAATTAGGTAAAGAATTAAATCTAATAAATAATAACGAATATAAAATGTTATGGGTAGTTGATTTTCCATCATTTGAATATAGTGAAGAAGAACATCGATTTGTAGCTTGTCATCATCCATTTACGGCACCAAAAGATAGTGATGTAGACAGATTACTAACTGATAAAGAAAATTGTTATTCAAAAGCTTATGATATAGTAATTAATGGTTATGAAGCTGGTGGAGGATCAATTCGTATTCATAATCAAGAAATTCAACAAAAAATGTTTGAAGCTTTAGAATTAACGGAAAAACAAATAACTGAAAAATTTGGATATTTTGTTAATGCATTAAAATACGGAACACCTCCGCATGGTGGTATTGCGTTTGGATTAGATAGATTAACTATGTTACTTACCAATACAGAAAACATTAGAGATGTTATTGCGTTTCCAAAGACTGCTTCTGCTTCTTGTTTAATGAGTGAATGTCCAAATGTAGTAGATAATAAACAATTAAAAGAATTAGGAATAAAAATTGATAAATAATGGTAGACACGATTCAAAGATCAATAATAAAAAAATATAGAAAAGAAATATGGTCGCCCTTCATTAAAGCAATAAAAGAATATAACTTAATTGAAGAAAACGATAAAATAGCAGTATGCATTAGTGGTGGAAAAGATAGTTTTTTACTTGCAAAATGTATGCAAGAATTACTAAAACATAATAAATTTAATTTTTCCCTTTCTTTTATTGTAATGGATCCAGGATATAAAAAAGAAATTATTAAAAAAATTAATAGTAATGCTAAAACATTAAATATTCAAATAACTATTTTTAAAACTGATATATTTAAAATATCTACTCTAAATAATAATGGAAATCCTTGCTATTTATGTGCTAGAATGCGAAGAGGAAGTTTATATTCAAAAGCTCAAGAATTAGGATGTAATAAAATAGCTTTGGGCCATCATTTTAATGATGTTATTGAAACGGTTCTTTTAAATATGCTATACAATGGACATTTCAGTAGTATGCTACCTATTTTAAATAGTGATCACTTTAAAAATATGAAATTGATTAGACCGTTATATTTTATTAAAGAAAAAGACATAATTAAATGGACTAAAAATAATAATTTAGAATTCATTGATTGTGCTTGCAACCTAACTAAAAAAAATATTGGTTCAAGAAAAAAAATAAAAGAATTAATAAATAAATTATTAGAAAAAAATGAAAATGCCGATATTAATATATTTAATTCGACTAAAAATGTTAATATGGCTACTATTTTAGGTAAATATAATAATTAATTTGGAGGATGTATGTATAATATAGGGAGCATAATTTTAATAACATATTTTATATTTGACAACACACAAGGAAAAAATATTGATCATGCGAAACATAGACCATGTATTGTCATTGGTGAAGATAAAGAAAATGTATACTTTTTACCTATTTCTAGTAGCTATGCCAAATGTAATTCGAATTGTAAATATAAAATACCATCTAAATATATTGATAATAATAAAGATGAATATGTTAATTTCAATAATATTTATTCTAAAAAAATATGTGGTTATTATGTAAAAGATGACATTGATGAAAATGATTTATATAATTTATTATTATCTTTTTATCAATATCATGTAAAAAATAATAATAATGAAATATTTAAAAATATTAAAAATATAGTATATGAAGAAATAATGCGTATAAATATTAAAAATCAAAAGACAACACATAAAAGAAGGTAATTGACACAATAAAAAAAATTAAAATAATAACAAAAAAATTAATATATTTGTAATTTATATGATATAATTATATTACCTGAAGGATATTGATTTCTTATTATAAAACCGACTAATATGATAAATCTGGGTTCTAATACGTATTTTGTGTTGAATGCTTAGTCACAGATTAAGAATCCTTATAAATATGTTGTGAACACCACCCTGTGTTAAAGCGCGGGTTTTTATCAAAGATTTCAATCCTTTGGGTTTTATTATGGAGTAAATATGAAAAAATTTGAAAGATTTATAAAAATTATTAATAATAATTCATTTAATAACTTACAAAACAAAACTGTTTTAATTGTTGGAATAGGCGGAGTAGGTGGCTATGCACTAGAAGGAATAGTAAGAAGTGGAATAAATAACATAATTATAATTGATCATGATATTATTGATGAAACAAATATAAATAGACAAATAATAAGTAATGAAAAAAACATAGGTAAAAAAAAAGTTATTATTGCTAAAAAAAGAATATTAGATATTAATTCAAATTGTAATATTCAAATATATGATGTATTTTTAACAAAAAATAATATTACTGATATATTAAATAAACATAAAATTGATTATATTATTGATGCTTGTGATACTGTTTCAACCAAAAAAGAAATAATATTATATTCTATAAAAAACAAAATAAAATTTGTAAGTTGTATGGGAACAGCTAATAAATTAAATCCCGAATTATTAAATATCACTGACATTAGAAAAACTAAATATGATAAATTGGCTAAAGTAATAAGGAAATGGGTTGTTGATGAAAAAATAAAAGAAAAAATTCCCGTTGTATCTTCTACTGAAGAATGTATAAAAATTGGTTCGCTAGGATCAACTAGTTTTGTTCCAAGTATTGCAGGTATGTTATGTGCAAGTTATATAATAAATGATATTATTAAAGAAAAATAGTGTTCAAATAAAACACTATTTTAAATATATTATTTCAATTTTTCTAATTTTTCTAATATGCTTTTAAAAACAAACTCATTTTTATTATCTTGTGGTAGATAATATTTTCTATTAATTAAATTATTAGGCAAATATTGTTGATGAACATAATGATTAGGAAATTTATGAGGATATTTATAAAGCGGAGAAGTAGTCTTTAAATGGGAAGGAACAGAATCACAATTATTTTTTCTTATATCATCAAGTGCTACAGCGATAGCTAAACATGCACTATTAGATTTAGGTGATAAAGCCATTTCAATAACAATATTAGCTAAGGGAATTTGACATTCAGGAATTCCGACTCTTTCTGAGGCGTTAATTACAGCCATTAATTTAGGGCCTATCGATGAATTGGCTAAACCAATATCTTCATATGCAATTACTTGTAATCGTCTTAAAATGATATCTAAATCACCAAATTCAAGCAACTTTGCAAGATAGTGTAGAGAAGCATTAACATCACTTCCGCGAATTGATTTTTGAAAAGCACTAATTGTATCATAATAGCCATCACCATTTTTATCATAAAAAGTATTAGGATTATTTGCAATTTCTTTAATAAAATTAAAAGAAATTTTTTTATCATTGCATGAATAATATGCAACTTCTAATAAATTATATGCATATCTTAAGTCCGAATTTGCCATCTGAACAATATATTTAATAGCATCATCATCGATTGATAAACCCGATAATACACTAGAATTAACAGCCTTTTCTAAAGCCAACTTTATATTTTCTGAACTTAAACATTTTAATTCATATATTTGACAACGACTTCTAATCGCTGGATTAATACTATGATATGGATTAGAAGTTGTAAGACCAATCAAAGTAATCAAACCGCTTTCTAAAAATGGTAATAATAAATCTTGTTTATCTTTATTTAAGCGATGTATTTCATCCATTATAAGAATCATACCATTATTCATTTTAGCTTCTTCAACAACAACATCAAAATCTTTTTTATTATTAATAACCGCATTTAATTGACGATATTTTAAATTTAATTCTTGAACTAAAACAGTCGCAATTGTAGTTTTACCAATACCGGGCGGACCATATAAAATCATAGAAAAAAGTTTTTTATTTTTAATCAAATTATTTAAAACTTTACCCGTTCCTAATAAATGTTCTTGACCAATTACATCAGACATTTTCTTAGGTCTAAGTTTAATAGCTAATAAATCTTCCATATCTTCACTTCCAATATTATTTTATCATGAAATAGCTTTAAAAACAAAGAAATACACAATAAAATAATAAAAATAATTGATAATGTTTAAAACAAATGATATAATGTAAAATATAATAAGGTGATAATATGAATAAAAAAAAAGTATTAGACGATTTTAATAATTTTTTATTAGTTGACAGACATCTATATGATAATTCAAAAGAAGGATATACAAATGATATTAAATATTACTTAAAATATTTAACTGAAAAGAAAATAAAAGAAATATATAATATTGAAAATATTAATAATTATGTAAAATACTTAAAAAATAATAATTATAGAGTAAATAGTATAGAAAGAAAAATATCTGCCTTAAGAAACTTTTGTTTATTTTATTCAAAAAAATATTACGTTAATAATATTGGAAAAGATATTGAAATACCACGACATATTAAAACTTTACCAACGTATTTAAATATTGAAGAAATAAATGAATTATTAAATTTTAAAATAAAAACGGCTTACGATTATCGCAATAAAGCAATGCTAGAACTGATGTATGCCACTGGATTAAGAGTAAGCGAGTTATGTAATCTTGCATTAAATAATATTGATATTGATAGAGAAACTGTTAGATGCTATGGAAAAGGGATGAAGGAAAGAATTATTCCAATTGGAGATATCGCTATAAAATGGTTAAAAATATATATTGATAAATATCGTGATAATTTAAAAAAAGATTATAAAACGGATGCAATATTTTTAAATAATCGCGGTGAATGTATCACTAGACAAGGCTTTTTTAAAATATTAAAAGAAATTACTTCTCATACAAATATAAAAAAGAATATTACTCCACACACTTTAAGACATTCATTTGCCACTCATTTAGTTCAAAATGGAGCTGACTTAAGAAGCGTTCAAGAAATGTTAGGTCATAATAATATAACGACTACAGGAATATACTTGCACATAGAAAATAAAGAACTACAAAATAATTACAATACTTTTCATCCAAGAAGTTAGAAAGAAGGAAATAATGATTAAAAAAAATATATTTAGAGAATATGATATTAGAGGGATATATCCAACAGAATTAAATGAAGAAACAGCTTATTTATTTGGAAAAGCATTTGGAAAAAAAATAATAGAACAAGAAAAGAATGAAGCTTTAATTGGTTATGATAATAGACTTTCATCTAAATCATTATATGATAATATAATAAAAGGATTATTAGAAACAGGAATCAATATAACTAGTTTAGGTTTAGTCACAACACCAATGTATTATTATGGCAGAGATTTATTAAACATTGATTGTGGAGTAATGATTACTGCCTCTCATAATCCAAAAGAATACAACGGATTTAAATTCTGTTATAATAAAAACCATAATGCATATGGTAAAGATGTATACGAAATATATGACATTATACTTGACAATAAATGGACAAGTGTGGGGAAGGGTAGTATAAAAGAAGTTGACGTTAGTTCAGAATATGTTAATTTATTATTAAAAGAAATAAAACTAACAAAGAAACCATTAAAAGTAATTTATGATTGTGGTAATGGAACAACAAGTATAATAGCTAATCAGGTATTTTCAAAATTAAATATTGAATGTATACCTTTATTTGATATATCAAATGGTAATTTTCCAAATCACCATCCAGATCCATGTGAAGAAGAAAATATGACATTCCTTAAAAAAGAAGTTATCAAAAACAAAGCTGATTTAGGTATCGGTTTTGACGGTGATGGAGATAGAATAGGGGTAATAGATGAAAAAGGGAATATGATACCGATTGACAAATTAATGATCATAGTATGGAGATATATATATAACAAAATTTCTGACAAAAGAGGATTATTTGACGTAAAATGTTCTAAATGTTTAGAAGATGAAATGAAAAAATTAAATATAGAACCAATTCAATATAGAACAGGCAATTCATATACAAAAGCTAAAATGGTTAGTGAAAATTTACCATTTGGTGGAGAATTATCAGGTCACATATATTTTCAAGATAAATTCCCTGGTTATGATGATGGAATTTATGCTGGACTTAGAATAATAGAAATATTATCCAATACAAATAAAAAAATATCAGAACTATTAGATGGAATTAATACTTATTACAATACTCCAGAAATAAAAATAAAAGTAAGAGATGAAATAAAAGAAAAAATAATTGAAAATATAAAAAACTACACCATTAATAAAAAATATAATATTTTAACAATAGATGGCATAAAAGTTATTTTTGATGATGGTTTTGCATTAATTAGAGCATCAAATACTGGACCAAATATTACTATCAGATATGAAGCAAAAACTACCGAAAGATTAAAAGAAATAAGTGATGAATTTAACAATTTATTAGATGTGGAACTTAAAATTAACAATCAAAAATTAAATGAAAATAACACAAGTTAACATAATATTAATTATAGGAACCAATTAATTTTGTTATAAAATGATTATAAATTATATATAAAATTATTGATATTATTATATTCATAGTAATATCTTTTTTTATATCTTGATTTATTCAATATAATCTATACCAAATAATTTTTCTATGGTATTTTTTGCAGTAGTTTTTAAAAATTCCTTCTTTTTTTGAGTGGATTCTATTATTGTTTTCATATTTTTACTATTCATTTCTTTAGTAGATTCAATTGATATAATAGAAGGTAATTGTTTTTTTTCTTTTATAATATTATTAATTATTTTTATTGATTGTCTTAATGTTTTTTTTACTTGAGGAGAACTAATAATATCATCAACAAATTCTAAACTAATTTGTGGTAAACCATCATTTTTAATTGCATATTTTTTTATAAAATATTCTCTTGTGTCTTTTTCATAGTCAAATTTTTTCTTTACTTGCATAAAATTTAATTGTGTTAATAGCATATCATTAAATGTGTATTAAATATCTATGTCATTTTCAATAATATTAATCAAATCTAAGTAACTTGGAACAATTGTCATGTAGTATATAACTTTATTGTATATATTGACATTTTCTATCCATTCAAATTTATAATTATATGAATTAGCAATATTTACAACACTCCTATATATTGACATTGTTGAAAACTCTGGTTTACCGCTTTTGTTAATTCTATATCCTTCTAATTTTTTTATATCAAATCCAAAAATTTGTTTTAACATTTTGTTTAATTCTAATTTTCCAGGCTTAATACAATAATAAAATATTTTTTCTAATGCTATTTTAGAAAATTTGTAATTTTTTTTGTTTTTATCATAATTGTAATAATCTTGATTAATAGTATTTTCAAGATTATTTATAGAAACATTAATAAAATCATTTAACAAATTAAATTTTTCAGCATAATAATTAGCCTTAGAAACACATTTTTCATTTACTACAAATTGTGCACATTACATAAATAATTTAATTATTCAAAAAAAGCATAAAATTTATGCTATTTTTCTTGCTTGAATTTCAGCTATTTTATCAAATACTTCTCCAGCATTTTTCTCATTTATTTCAGTATATCCAAGTTCTTTAAGTGCAATAACTTTGGCAGTATTCAATTCCTGAGTTCGACTTAATATTTCTTCATTTTTTTGGTCTAATTCTGCTTCCCAACGTTTATGAGACTCAGCTAATTTGGTTCTTGATGCACCACCATTAGCATATAAAGTCATCGCAGAATACATTATGCTTTCAAAAGTAAACTGATGATCTTGATCAAAATCATATGATGTTGGTTTTACAAAACCAGCAGCTTTAGCAACATATCCCAATATATATTTAATTTCTTTAGTATTAGACATAGCTTGTAAAAAATGATAAACATACCTTAAACTAATATAAGAATTTTTAGTTTTGTCTTCATTTAAAATTTCTTTTAAAATGAAGAAAATATCGTTTAAAACATCTTGTTCTTCCTTTTTAAAACTAGTTAATTCAATTATAATATCAGTTCTAACTCCACTCTTTTTTCCATATGAAAATTTATTTTCAATTGTTTCAATGTATTTGTCATCTATAACAATATCATCTATTTGTTCAATTGTTTCGACTTCAAGTAAAGATAATATTAAATTCTTTTTTTCTTTTGGTAATTTATTTAAATCATCGCAATCTAAATAATTATATAACATTTGTCTAGAAACATTTAAATATTTAGCCAAATTTACTTTAGATATATTTGTTTTTTTTAATATTTCGTTAAATTTTTCCATTTGTTTCATTATCATGACCTCCTGTTAATATTTTATCATTTATACAAAATATGTCAAGTGTAAATCAAAATTAAAGATACCATATTTTATCATTATTTTTAAAAACTTGTTTAATTATTCCACCTCCAAGACATTCACCATTTTTGTCATATAAAACGCATGCTTGTCCAGGTGTAACAGCTTTTATTTTTTGTGGATATTTAACTAATATTTCATCATCACTAAGTTCTTCAATTAAAACTTCATTATCATCTTGACGATATCTAAATTTTGCATAATATATATCTACATCCTTTTTATGAATCCAATTAAAATTTTCTATAATAGCAGAATCACTATATAAATATTCATTATTTTCACCAAAGGCAACATACAAAATATTATTTTTTAAATTTTTCCCTACCACGAACATCTTTTCGTCATTACCACCAATATTTAATCCTCGACGTTGTCCAATTGTCCAATACATTAAACCATTATGTTCTCCAACATTTTTTTTGTTTGCAATATTAACAATTGATCCAGGTTGATTAGGTAAATAATTTTTTAAAAACTGTTTAAAATTTCTTTCACCAATAAAACATATGCCCGTAGAATCTTTTTTAGTGGCTGTTACTAAATCAAATTTTTTAGCTATTTCTCGAACTTTATCTTTTTTAATATTTCCTAGAGGAAATAAAACATTATTAAGTTGAAAATTTGATAAAAAAGATAAAAAATATGATTGATCTTTATTATCATCAAATGCTTTAAATAAATATCCATTTTTTGTTTTTGCATAATGACCAGTTGCTACATAATCAGCACCTAATTTTTTAGCTTCTTTTATAAACAAATCAAATTTAATATATTTATTACACATAATATCTGGATTTGGTGTCCTACCTTTTTTTAATTCACTTAAAAAATATGAAAAAACATTATCCCAGTATTCTTTCACAAAATCAATCCGATGTAATTCAATACCTAATTTTTTACAAACTTCTAAAGCATCATTATAATCTTGTTCTTGTGGACATATAGAATTATTTAAATTTGGATTACCAAGAAAATCATTATTAATAGAACTATCCCAATTACGCATAAATAACCCCATAACTTTATAACCCTGTTCTTTCAAAAGAATGGCGGCTACACTACTATCAACTCCCCCACTCATTCCAATAACAACTGTCTCCATACCTACACCTTCTTTAAAATAGAAAATAAGTTTACTATATCAAAACTCTAAATATATTTTAACACAAAATTTACAAATAATAAACATTAACTAGTTAGTTTTAATAAAATTGGAAATAAAAAAGCTTCAAATAAAGATGATAAAAAAATAAACCCAAAAGATATTAAAAATATTATATTATATTTTTTTAAAAATATTTTAAAATCAAATACCTTTTTTTTAGTTAAAGATTTAAGAACTTCATATGAAAATATAATACTATAAATTCCTAAAATTGAAATAGCAATAATTAATAAAATCTGAGAAAAAACAACATATTCAAAAGAATACAAAATGCCTTTAAAACTGAATAAAGAAATAAAAGTAGCTATGTTGAATCCAATAATAAACCCTTTAAAAAAGATTAAAAAAATATTAACAACAATCCCAATTAATGATATTCCAAAAATATATATTAAAAACAAATATAAAAAATTACTAAATAAAGCATTAATAAATACTTGTCCAAAATTAGTATTATTTATCCCTTGTTTCCACAAAATAATTGAATCAGAAATATTTTTTTTATCATCAGGAGTAGTATTTAAAAAGAAAATAGTTCCAAATAGGACGCCAATTATAACAATTAAAATAATAAAAATATTTAAATTTTTATTGGGTAAAACTTTCTTTAATAGTTCATTAA
The DNA here is from genome assembly GCA_964454255.1 of uncultured Muribaculaceae bacterium. GTDB lineage: Bacteria > Bacillota_I > Bacilli_A > RF39 > UBA660 > CAYVSY01. The sequence goes on along the minus strand of CAYVSY010000001.1, from coordinate 18,408 downwards.
TTTTATTTTTCATTCTTTCACCAATAAATAATATTAATTTAATGTTGAATTTATGACACTTTTTTAGTATAATAATAAAAGATAAGGAGAAAGATCATTATATGAAAAATAAAGAAATAAAAAATAAAAAAAGAAAAGTAAAATCACAAAATTTAATTACTAGAGTAATAGCTGTCATCTTATTATTAACTTTGTTAATTACTACTTTTGCAAGTTTCTTTTATTTATAAAAAATTAAAGACAATTATTTGTTTTTTTTTATAATATTAATCAGTTAAATTATTTTAAATAAAAAAATAGCACAAGTCTGTTTTTTATTCTAAAAATTAATTTATTAATTAATTTTATCAAAATCATCTAGTTCGTTTTCAACAGTGTCTTTTTTTTCCCTCTTGGTTGGACCTACAGTTCTCGTAATATAATTAATATTTTTATCTGGAGCAATTACAATAACTTTACCTGAACTTTCTTTTTTTTCTACTACACCCTCTGTTCCAACGACAATATTTACACCATTTGCATCCATTAATTTTATTTCAGAAGGTTCTCTAACTACTTCATAATATTTATGCTCTTTTTGAAGTTCATATACTGTTTTTACTAAAATACTATTTTTAAACATTTGATCTAAAACAAGAACAAAATTAGAAAATTGATTATCATTTAAGACAATAACCTCATCATCTATTTTATAATTACGACCTATTAAATATTTATATGCATCATTGATAACATTGGCAATAAAAACCCTATCATAATTGTCTATCGATAATTTTTTAAAATCAATAATATGTTTTTCTTCAAGCATAGGAATAACTAAGATGCATACTGTTTTTTCTAACGGATTGCAAATATTATATATTTTTTGTTTAATATCACTTAAATCATTAGTAAGAATATCTAGTTCATGTGTATCATTTCGAAAATTAACGCATATTGAAAAATTATTATATTTATCCTTAGGTATAGAAATAAAATATGACCATTTATTTTTTCTTAAAAAACACAAATCGTAATTTTCATTTGAACTTATTATTGAAAGATTCATATTAATACCTCACTATCGTAGATAATTATATCAAAAAAATTGATATTTGTCATTATAATAATATAATAAATTTAAAATTTATTAAATTTAAAATTTTACTACTATAAATATTATGCCTAAAATAAAAAATAACAATGTTAATAATTTATTATTATAGTTTAAAGAATTAGGTAATAATTCAAATGTTGAAATATATAACATTATTCCAGCAATTATGCTAAACATAATTCCTAATAAAAAATTTGATAAATATGGCATTAAAAAAAAATAAGCAATTAAACCACCGATAGGTTCAGAAAGACTAGAAAACAAAGTCCAAAAAAAAGCTTTTTTCTTAGAATATGTTGAATAATAAATTGGAATTGCAATTGAAATTCCTTCTGGAATGTTATGTAAACATATCGCGATCGTAAGAGAAACACCTAATGATAGATCAAATGTTGAAGTCATAAAAGTCATCATACCTTCTAAAATGTTATGAATAAAAATAGATATTATCATAAATATACCAACTTTATATAACTTCTTGTTATTATAGTTGGTTTTTTTAGGTTCAATTTTATCAATTAATATCGAAAATAATATTCCAATTATACAAAAAATAAAACAATAAATATATTTATTATTAGGAAAAAATTTTAAAGAATCAAATATTAATTCTGAAAAAGATACCATTATTAAAACGCCAGCCGCAAAACTAAGAGAAGCAATTATAACCTTATCCTTATTTTTTTTAAAAAAGCAAATTAATAAGAATCCTATCATAGTGGATAAACCAGAAATAATTGTAAGACCAAAACTAACATCAAAGTTCAATTTTATCACCAATATATAATATTTTAAAAAATTGGTTTATATTCACTAGTATACCTTTTATATTTTAATTAATACTAATTATGTAGCTTGTGAAATTTAAAAAGGAGATGAAATATATGTTTTTTAAAAAGATAAAAAACAAATTTATATTCCTTTTTCTTCTACTAATAATACCATTAAATGTATTTGCGTATTCCGAATACATAATAGCTGGTGGTGAAAACATTGGACTACAAATCAATTCCAAAAATGTAATAATAGTTGGATTTTATGAAGTAAATGGCAAATATCCAGCTAAAGAAGCAAATTTACAAATTGGTGACAGAATATTAAAAATTAATGATATAAAAATATCAAGTATTGAAGAAATGGTTAAAACAATTAAAAATAATGACCAAAATAAATACATTGATATTGAATATCAAAGAGAAAATAATATTTTAAAAACAAAATTACCTTTAGAAAAAAGTGATGAAGAAGTAATAAAATCAGGATTATATGTTAAAGATAGTATTACCGGAATTGGAACACTAACATTTATTGATCCTAATACTAAATTATATGGTGCATTAGGTCATGAAATTTTAGAAAAAACAACTGGTGAAAAATTTGAAATTAAAAATGGAAAAATATATAATTCAACTGTTACTAATATTAAAAAAAGTAATAATGGTTCCCCAGGAGAAAAAAATGCCAGATATAATTCTAATGACACTTATGGAAATATAAAGGAAAATACTAGTAGTGGTGTTTTTGGAGAGTATACAAAAGAAATACCTAATAAAAAATTATATAAAGTTGGAAAATATGAAAATATAAATTTAGGGGAAGCTAAAATTATGACAGTTTTAAAAGATGAAAAAGTCGAAGAATTCAATATTAAAATAATTAATTTAAGTGAAAAAAACAAAAGAAATAAAAATATATTATTTGAAATAATTGACGAATCATTATTAAGTGTTACAGGTGGAATTGTTCAAGGAATGAGCGGAAGTCCAATAATTCAAAATGATTACATTATAGGGGCCGTAACCCATGTAGTTGTAGATAATCCAATTAAAGGCTATGGTATTTTTATAACAAACATGTTAGAAGAAGGGGAAAATTAAAGAGTGATATTATTCACTCTTTTCTTCTACTGAAAATTCTTTTAATTCACCTGATTCTAATAAAATTTTATTAACTTTATCCGTCGTATCAGATAAAAATTGATTACACTCTTTTGCTAATTTCATTGCTTCAGTATATTTATTAATGGCATCATCTAAATTCACTGAACCGTTTTCTAATTCCGAAACAATACTTTCTAATTTTTTAATTTTTTCTTCAAATGTTAATTTCATACTACTCTCCCATTCCACAAACAATACTTTCAAAAGAACCATCTTTTAAATTAATTGTTACTTTGTCATTAAGTTTAATATTTTTAATAGTTCCAATAATTTCATTATCTTTTTTAGTAATAGAATATCCTCTTTTCAATGTATTTAAAGGATTTAAAACTTCTAATTTAGAAATTAATTTATTTAATTCTTGTTCATTATATTTGAACAAGAAATTAGGATTATTTAAAATATAATTATTTTTTATTTCAAATAATTTAATATGATATTTATCAATATTATTTTTAATAAAAATATTTAATCTATCAACAATATTATCTAATTTTTGAGCTTTAATCTCATAAATTGATAATGGTTTTTTTAACGCATAGCTATCATTTAATTTTAATAATTTTAATTGATAATTGTAAATATTATTATTAATAGCTGTATAGCTCCTATTTTTGGCATTATTAATATAATCTAATATAGTAGATATATCAGGAACAGCAAGTTCAGCCGCTGCAGTTGGTGTAGGTGCACGCAAATCTGCCACAAAATCACTAATAACAAAATCAATTTCATGACCTACAGCACTAATTACTGGGACAGAACAATCATAAATTGCTCTTGCAACTATTTCTTCATTAAAAGGCCATAAATCTTCAATAGATCCACCACCACGACCTACAATAAGTAAATCAATATTATATCTACTAGCAATGTTTATTTTTTTAGCAATATCATTAGCAGCACCATCGCCTTGAACTAAAGATGGAAACAAAATTGTTTCGCAAATAGGAAAACGTCTTTTAATAGTCGCTAAAATATCTCTAATAGCTGCCCCCGTAGGTGCCGTAATAATTCCAATTTTTTTTGGAATCCGTGGAATTTTTTTCTTATGTTCTTTATCGAATAAACCTTCTTTACTAAGTTTTTTCTTTAATTCTTCATATGCAATATATAAATTACCTATTCCATCTTCTAACATATCATCAGCATATACTTGATAGTTACCATTAACTTCATAAACACTAATTCTACCAGTTAATAAAACTTTCATACCGTCTTTTGGCATCCATTTTATCTTACTAGCATTTGATGAAAACATTACGACACTAATTCTACTTTTATCATCTTTCAAAGTAAAATAAAAATGTCCACTAGTATGAGCTTTGAAATTAGATATTTCACCTTTAACAAAAATTTTATTTAATAAGAAATCATTTTCCATTAATTTTTTAATATAAATATTTACTTCTGATACGCTAATATAATTATTATTCATTATTAACCTTATCATGGTATATTTTATCTAAAACACCATTAATCATAGTAACAACCTTATCGTCAGAAAATCTTTTAGCTAATTCAATGGCTTCATTAATACAAACTAAATCTGGTGTATCAGTCCATAAAATTTCATAGATTGCCATACGTAAAATAGATTGATCAGTTAATCCCAATCTATCAATATTCCAATTATTTAAATACTTATTAGCCATTTCATTTATAGTATTTTTATTATCTAAAACACCACGACAAATTTGATCAACAAATTCATTTTCAATATCAAGTTGTTCATTTACAATATCTTCAAAAGTATATTTAATATTATTTTTTTTATACAACTCAATTTGATATAAAATAGTCATAATTTTTTCTCTTAATTCACTTCTATTATATTGCATAAAAATCACCCATATAAATGATATCACAAATTAAAAAATAAAGATATAAAAATCTTTATTTTAATTCATCTTTTTTTATAAAATATATACTTTTATCTTTAAAAAATGCATAAAATATTTCATCAATAATTAATTCTTTTTTTTCTAACATCAAATTTAACCATTCTTGATTTTTATTTAAAAATGTTAATGTATCTTTTTGAACTTCACCATCTAAGATTAATGGTAAAGGTAATGGAGACTTTAACACTTTTTTTGGAAATACAGATAATTTACCATTGTTTTCTAGAATTGCATATTCAATATCTTCAATACTGCGATATCCTTTTTCACGTATTTGAAGTAATAAATCATCTAAATTATATTTTTGACTAGTCATTTCTTTAAAATTAACAAGACCATTATTAATAATAACAGAAGGTTTGCCATCTAAAAAATTTCGAATACCTGGTTTACGTAATGTAATATATGCTAAAACTATTTGAAATATAGTTAATATTAATATAGGTAATAAGGAATTTAATAGTGAATCATTAAAATTTTCTATACTCATTGCGGCTAATTCTGCAATTAATATTGATACAATCAAATCAACAATACTTAATTGTCCTACTTCTCTTTTTCCCATAAGACGGTATATAAATATTATAAATACATAAAAAATTATTGCTCTAAAACAAATTATCCAAATATCCATTTTTAATCACCATATATATTATGTGAAAAAGAATAAAATTCTATTCACAAACGTATAATATAATAAAGGTGATGAAAATGATAAAAAATTATTTAATAAATCTAGCATGGACTATGTTATTAATATTAAGCTTAACATTAATATTAACAATATTAAGTTACTTTAATATTATAAATAATAATATAACAAATGTAATTAAATTAATTATTCCGATTATTAGTATTATAATAGGTAGTTATAAATTAGGAAAAAAAAGTAGTAAAAGAGGATATTTAGAAGGTATAAAATTTGGTAGCGTTTTTTTAATATTAACGATAATACTAAATCTAATAAGTAAATCTAACTTCGAATGGAAAAACATAATATTTTATATAATTATTATTTTATCTTCAATGATAGGTGCCATGATCGGTATACAAAAAAGCAAAGATTTAGCAACAAACTAAATCTTTTTAAATCTTTTATAAAATGATTGTCTATATTCTAAAAATCTATCTTCTTTAATACTAATTCTAATGTTTTCCATTATATTAATTAAAAATCGTAAATTATGAATTGACAATAACCTTTGTCCAAACGTTTCATCAGCAATAATTAAATGGCGTATATAAGATTTAGTATAATGTTGACAAGTATAGCAATCACATTCACTATCTACAGGTGTAAAATCATCTTTAAATTTTAAATTTTTTAAATTAATTTTACCATCAAATGTCCAAGCATGAGCATGCCTAGCCAATCTAGTAGGAAGAACACAATCAAACATGTCAATACCACGCATAACTCCTTCAAATAAATCAGTCGGTTCACCTACTCCCATTAAATACCTGGGCTTATCAAAAGGTAAATATCTTATTCCATCTTCTATCATTTTCATCATTACAGTTTTATTTTCACCGACTGAAGTTCCACCAATAGCATAACCATCAAAATTCAATTTAACTGTTTCTTTGGCACTATATTCACGCAAATCACAAAATTCACCACCTTGAACAATTCCAAATAATGATTGTTTATTATTGTTATGAGTATCTTTACATCTTTTTGCCCAGCGTAAAGTTCTTTCAATACTATTTTTCATATAATCATACGTAACTGGATATGGTGGACATTCATCAAAACACATAGCAATATCAGAATCTAATTTATTTTGAATTTGAATAGACAATTCAGGTGTTAAAAACAATTCTTTACCATCAATATGACTTTTAAACAAAACACCTTTTTCACTTATATTTTTAGGTTTAGAAAGAGAAAAAACTTGAAAGCCACCGCAATCAGTTAAAATGGGACCATCCCAATTCATAAACTTATGTAATCCCCCGGCTTTATCAATAATATCTTCACCAGGTCTTAACCATAAATGATATGTATTACTTAAAATAACTGCCGAATTAATTTGTTTTAATTCTTCAGGTGATAAAGTCTTAACAGTTGCTTGTGTTCCCACTGGCATAAACATAGGTGTTTCATAAATCCCATAATTAGTTTCTAATGTTCCGTATCTAGCTTTAGAAGAACTATCAGTATGTATTAAATTATATTTTATTTTCATAGTGTCACCTCAAAACGATTAATATTATATCACAAATTAATTATTTGCTGAAAAGATTTGATTTATTTTAAATGTATTTGCAGACGAATTATTATTTCCAATATTATATAATAAATAATTACCTGTAGAATAAGAAGTATTACATAAATTAGATAATAAGATTTCTGATTTATTAATTTCAATAGTAGTAGCACTTTTTAAAATAATAAGTGTATCTTTAGTTAAGAAAATATCACCTGAACAATTTGAAAAACTAAGTGAATATTTTCCACTTACAGGTGTAATATAACGATTATTTATAGCTAATGTTTGTGGCAATATTTCTAAAGATTTTAATTCAATAGAATTTTTAATATCATTAGTAGCTGATTCTAATAATTTTTTTTTACTACTTAATATTCCAAGAAATGAAGCAACTACCATAAAAAACACTATCATAGCCCCATATAAAATACCTGTAATGGCAAACCCTTTATTATTCATTTTTTTTCCTCCTAATATTTAATTATTTTTAAATCAGTATCGATTAGTAAATTACTTTTAGAAGATGGCACGATAATTGTTTCCACTCTTCCATCAGAAATATATTTTTTAGTTTTTAAATTATTAAAACACATTTCAATATCAAATTCTTTTCCATTATTATCATAAGCTCGCACTCTTTTTATAAATTCTTTATCAAACTGTTTATTAAAAGGCGACAAATCGGCATCCCAACCTACTCTCAAAGTCGAAACAGTTTCATAGTTTTTACCATTATATGTTGCATTTAAAATATGAGAAAAATTATCATGCGTTTTACTACCCGGAGATCCAAAAGGTAAAGCAACAATGTTTACATACTTATTTGGAATAATACTGTCTAATAATTCATACATATAACCCATTTCCGATTCAGATTTAGAAGTAGTTGCTGTCTTAAAATTAACATGACTTTTAGTATGATTACCAATATCATAACCATTTTCTACCAGCCATTTTAATATTTTATTATTATATTTTTTTTGATTAAACAAACCACCATTCACAAAGAAAGTAGCTGTTACATTATAATCAGAATATTTTTTTTTAAATTTTTCTAAAATACCAACTGCACAATTCTCATCAATTATTAAAGAACCATCAGCATTTTCACCAATAACTTTCATATTATTTTCATTACCATCATCAAAAGTAATCACAATAGGACTTTTACCATATTCAGTCGAAATTTTACCAGAAATATAATCAATTAATCTTATCATACGATAACCATTCTTATAATAAAACTCTAAATCATTGTGAAAAGCTTCTGTCGTTCGATTATAACCATTTATATCAACATTACCACCAATGTGTCCTGTATCATCGGATTTCATATCAACAATACCATGATACATCATAACAGGAATATTTCCTAATTCATCAATATGATCTTCTTTTAATTTTTCCTTATCTAATTTTCCAAGTGAAATAACCATATTAATTTCTTTTATATCTTTTAACAAACGATCAATTGGAACATCTTGAGAAATAACAACATTTTTTTCAATATTATCATTATATTCATAGGTATAATGAACTTCTATATTATTTTCAGTAATAAATTGATTAACTTCATTGATGTTTTTATAAACAAAATTTTCCATTTTAGGTTCATGTTTAAATAAATTCATCAAAAACATAATTAATACTATTAAAATAATTATTATAATAAAACAAACAATAATTCTTTTATATTTTAATTTATATTTTTTCTTTTTCATAATATTCATTCTCCTATTTGTTTATTTCATCAAGTTTTACACTAACTAATTTACTTACTCCAGATTCTTGCATAGTAATACCATATAAAACGTCAACATATTCCATTGTCTTTTTTTTGTGAGTAATGACAATAAATTGTGTTTTATCTTTATACATAGATAAGTATTTACCAAAACTATCAACATTCACTTCATCAAGCGCTGCTTCAACTTCATCAAAAATACAGAAAGGATATTGCTTTACATTTAATATAGAAAATAGTAAAGAAATAGCTGTAAATGTCATTTCACCACCTGACAAAGCTGAAATGCTTTTTAATGTCTTACCAGGCGGTTGAGCAATGATCTCAATACCGGTTTCTAAAAGATTATCAGGATTAGTTAAAATTAAATCTGCATCGCCACCTTTAAACAATTTTTTAAATACTTCTTTAAATTCTAGTTTAACTTTTTTAAATGTCTCAATAAATAATGTTTCCATAACACTATCCATTTCTTCAATAATCTTTAATAATGATGTTTCAGCATGGATAAGATCATTTTTTTGAGTAGTTAAGAATTCATATCTTTTATTAATTCTTTCGTATTCATCAATTGCGCCAATATTAACAATTCCGATATTTTGTAATTTTTCTTTAAATTCATTAACTTTTTCTCTTGCTAATTCGGCATCAATCTCTAACTTATATTTACTTTTAGCATTATCATATGTCATATTATAAGTATTTGTTAAAATAGATAATAAATTATCCAACTGAACATCTAATCTATTACTTCTAATTTCTAATGTTTGAAGTTCTTTTTGTCGTTTTGAAACATAAGTATTAGATTTTCGTGTTTCCTCTTCAAAAGATTCAATTAATTCCTCAACATTAATTTTTTCCATTCTTTGTATCTCTATAGATTTTTTAATATTATCTTTTTCTAAAGTTAATTTTTCCAAATCGTTTATTAACTTATTTTCTTCTTCTGAAACAACATTATCAATTATATTTTTCAAACCACCTAGTTCACTATGAATACTATCAAGTTTTTTAGTTGTTTCGTCAATTAATCCTTTTTTATTATTAATAATATCATTAATAGACATGTTTTTTGATTTTAAATTATATAAACTTTCTTCTAGACTTTTTATAGTCCTTATTTTTTCATTATATACTTTATCATTATTAAGTATTTTATTATTTAATTTAATTAATTCATTATTATAACTATCTAAATCATATTTATCTTTAATAACACTATTAATTTTGATTGCATCACCACCAGTTATAGAACCACCAATATTAATAATTTGACCATCTAATGTTACTATTTTATAACGATGATTAATAACTGAACTAATATTATTAGCTGTTTCAATATCTCTAACAACTATAACAGGACCTAATAAATTTAAAATAATATCTTTATATTTTTCTTCACATTTAACTAAAGAACTAGCTAAATTTATAAAACCATCTTTTGAAGAGATTAAATTAAATATATCCATATTAATTTCTCTTGATTTAATAATATTGATTGGATAAAAAGTAGCTCTACCCAATTTATTTTCTTTTAAATATTTAATACAATTAGCCGCAACTTTTTCATTATCAACAACTATATTAGAAGAAGAAACTCCTAAAGCAGTATTAATCGCTTCTGCATATTCCTTAGAGACATCAATTAGTTTACCAATAATATTATGAACACCATTTAATTTAGGATTATTTAAAATATTTATAACACCACTAGGTAATCCATTGTTATTAAATATTTTATTTTCTAAATAATCAATTTTATATTTAATATCATTTACACATCTATTAGTTTTAATAGTATCATCATTTAAAGAATTAAAAATATTTTTTTCAATATTTAATTTATTTTCTATTGAAGAAATATTTTCAACAATATTTTCTAATTCCTTATTTTTAATTTCAATTTCATTATTTAAAGAATTAATTAAAGAATTATAACTTAATTTTTCATCCTTTAATTTTAAAATATTTTCTTTTAAATTATCTTTATTAATTTTGTATTTTTCTCTTTCTTTTAATAATTTAATTTCAGTATTAACATTTTCTAATTTTTCTGTCATTTCCAATAGACTATTTTGCTTAATACTTATATTTTCTTCAATTAATTTTAGTTTTTCTTTATTTTCTAAAATATATACATTATTAGAAGATGTATTAGTTCCCATTGTAATTATTTCATCATTTATTAATTCAATTCGTGATTTAATTTCTTGAAATTCAAAATTAAATTTTTCAATATCATTAATGATTAAAGAAATTTCTAACTCTTCTAATCTTTCTTTATTTTCTAAATAAATTTTAGCATTTTCACTTTGAATACGTAACGGTTCAATTTGAATATTTAATTCACTAATAATATCGTTAATACGATTCAAGTTATCATTAGTTCGTTCTAATTTACGAAGTGCTTCTTCTTTTCTTTTTTTATATTTTAAAACACCAGCTGCTTCTTCAAAAACAATTCTTCTCTCATGAGGTTTAGAGGATATAATTTCCGATATTTTTCCTTGTGAAATAATACTAAAACTTTCTTTAGAAGCTCCTGAATCTATTAATAAATCAGTAATATTTTTTAAACGACATCTTTCATTATTAATAAAATATTCAGTATCACCGGTTTTATATACAACCCTCTTAATAGATACTTCACTAAAATCAAGTGGCAAAAAATGATCGGTATTGTCAAAAATCAATGTAACACTAGCACTATTTAATGGTTTTCTAGATTTACTTCCAGAAAATATAATGTCAATTATATTAGATTCACCACGAAGAGTTTTAATTGATTGCTCACCTAACACAAATTTTACCGCATCAACAACATTACTTTTACCACTACCATTTGGACCAACAATACCATTAATACTTGGAGAAAACTCTAACGTAGTTTTATCAGCAAATGATTTAAAACCAAATGTTTTTATTTCTTTAAGATACATACATTATCACCTAACTTATTCTATATAAATTATACATTAAATAACATTTTTTAGCAAGAAAAAAACCATAAATATATGGTTATTTTACCAAAGAAAGTATTCTTTTTTTATACTCACTATTAATTTCATCACTCTCGCTATATATTATTGGAATTAAATTGTATATAAAATCATCATAATTTTCATCTAATTTTAATATAAATTTTATATTGTTACTATCAAAATAATATTTTAATAGAAGAAAGCAAGTTCTTCTATTGCCATCATAAAAAGGTTGATATAATCTAATAACAGCAATAAGTTTTAATAATTTATCTATTTCTTCAATAAGTATACCTTTAAATCTTTTATTAATAATTAAATTAATTTCATCACTCAATTTATTTATCATTTCAGATTTAACTCTAACATCATAATAAGGTTCATTATAATCAAATAAATAATTATGTATTTGATCAATTAATGTAAAACCATATGCGTTAAAATTAACCATGTTAGAATTAAATGTATTATATTTTTCTTCAAATTTCATGTTTCTCACAATCTCACCGATTAATATTCTATCATAATTTTCTTAAAATGCAACAAATATTTTGCCTTATTTTGAAATGGAATTTACTTATATTTCTATATTTTTTTAATGTATTTTTCTAAATCTTTTAATAATATTTTCGTATTTAAGTCATTGATATAAACATCTATTTCATAATTAAACATAAAAAATACAATCCCTTTTATAATAATTCTGTGTGGTTCTACATAGCTGATATTTGTATGTTCTATTGTCCTAATACTTCCTGTTCTTAATTCATAAGTAGTATTACAAAAACTACAAATAAATTCTATTTTCCTTTTTAATGCTTCTTCAATGTCAATTTCTTGTTTTATTATATTTACCATTTTAAGATGTAAATGTCAATCAAAATTTGGACAAAAATGTCATTTTCAAAGTTGAACACTTTATATGAATATTAGTGTTCTTTTTTATCGATTTCTAGTTCACCAATTTTGTTTTTTATTCTATATGAATTTCCCTTAATATTTATTACATGTGAATGATGCAACAACCTATCTAATATTGCATTAGCTAATACATTATCACTAAATACTTCTCCCCATTTGCTAAATACCATATTGGTAGTTATTATTGTTAAATGCTTTTCATATCTTTTTGCTATTAATTGAAATAACAAATTTGCCCCTTGCTTATCAACTGGTAAATATCCAATCTCATCTATTTTCTAGATTTTATAAGGGTTTGCAGAGTTTTAATAATTTTTGATTTTTTTGTTTTTTTAATTCCTGATTATTTCCTAATTTATTTTTGACGCTCATTCCTGGTCGATTTCCTGACAAAAAAATGAACGTTTTATTATTCATTTTAATTTAAAAATTGTATAATTTAATATCCAATATTGTTTTGTTAATTAATATCTATTTGCATATTCAGTTTTTGCTAGTTTTACTATGCAATGAACAAAATCACTTTTTCCTTCGGTATACAAATCTCTATTTGGTTTATATTTTTGATATAAATCTAATTTTAATTTTTCATATTCTTTTGCCTTCTCTTCATGACAATTCAAATAATCTCTAAAATAAAGTTCATCACAATCATAATATTTTTTTATATGAATATTAAAAACTTTATCAGCATAACCATTCATTGTATAACCCTTATTAAAACTTATTTTAATTTTATTTAAATCTTTATTCATAAGTGTATATCCATTATTTATTAATATATTTTCTATATTGATAATTTCATGAATGTTTCCAATCTCAATCAATATATCTACTATAGGTTTTGTCTTAATTTTTTTTTATTGATGTACTTCCAATATGACTTATTCTTATAATGTAATTACCTAATAGCTTCTTTAATTTCAATTCTTCTTCACAATATTGTTCAACAAATTTTGGATTATTATCAACAAATATGATTGGAAAAATCTCCCACAAATGCTCTAATTCATCTTTACTTAGATTCATACACAACACTTCTTCAAATTACTATCTATTGATTCAATTATATCATACAAATAAAAACTTGTATAAAAAAGAACAAGTCTGCTTACAAAATGGTGCCATTTGACAGAATTGAACTGTCGTCTGAAGCTTACCATGCTTTTATTCTACCACTGAACTAAAACGGCATTAATAATGGTTATTATTTAACTATTATTAATTTTATAATTATTATTATAGCAAGAACAACTCTATATACAGCAAATACTGAAAAATCATGTTTTTTAATATAATTTAATAAAAATTTAATTGTTATTATTCCTACAATTGCTGATGTTAATATTCCAATTATTACTTCTTTAGTTATAACTAAATCTTTTATATTGACTAATGCTGCTCCAAATATTATTGGTGTAGATAATAAAAAGGTAAATTTTGTTATTGCTGTTTTTGAAACACCTAATAACCTTCCTGTTAATATTGTTGTTCCGGATCTAGAAAAACCTGGAATGACGGCTAAAGCTTGAGATAACCCTATTATGAATGTTTGTTTTAATGTTAGATTTTCAAAATTTGTTTGGTTATTTGTATATTTTTTTTTGGCCCATTTATCACCTAAATATAACAATACACCCATTATTGCTAAGCATATCGCAATTATTAATAAATTACCACGAACAGCACTTTCAATAATATCTTCTAATAAAAATCCAATTATTGCTCCTGGTATAGTTGCTAAAACTAAATACCAAAACATTTTATTTTCAAATGAATCTTTTTTCTTAAATATTTTATTACATGCTCCTTTAAATAAATTGATCCAGTCTTTATAATAAATTATTAAAACAGAAATTAATGTTCCAGCATGTAAAGCTACATCAAAAGCTAATTTTGAATTGGCTGAACCTATATCAGCAAAATTAAATAAATATGGAATAATAATTAAATGCGCTGATGAAGAAATCGGTAAAAACTCTCCTATTCCTTGAATTATTCCTAAAATAATTGTTTCAATTATGTTCATTTTTATCACCTACCTATACTTAATTATATCATAATATACATTTTTTAATTATTAAATTTACTCTTTTTTGAAGTGATTTAACATCATTATTTTTTTTTAATGCATCGATAATAATATTCCCAATTTCAATAAAATTTTCTTCTTTTAATCCTTTCGTTGTCATAGCTGGTGTTCCAAGTCTTATACCACTTGTCTTGGTTGGCGGTAATGTATCAAAAGGAATAGTATTTTTATTTACCGTTATTCCAATTTCATTTAGTATTTCTTCAGCATCTTTACCAGTTATATTTAATGATTTTTTTACATCAATTAAGATTAAGTGATTTTCTGTATCACCTGAAACTATTCTGATTCCACCATTTTGTAATGCTTTTGATAATGCTTTAGCATTTTTTAAAACTTGTTTTTGATATTCAATAAAATCTTGTTGCATTGCTTCATAAAAGCATTCTGCTTTGGCCGCTATTACATGCATTAATGGTCCACCTTGTATTCCGGGGAATACAGTCTTATCAATTTTTTTAGCTATCTCTTCAGAATTAGTTAATATAAACCCTCCTCGAGGACCGCGTAATGTTTTATGGGTTGTTGATGTGATTATGTCAGCATATTGAATAGGGCTGGGGATGACATTAGCCGCTACAAGTCCGGCAATATGAGCCATATCTACCATAAATATTGCATTTATTTTAGTAGATATTTCTTTTATTCTTTTGTAATCAATTAGTCTAGAATATGCACTAGCTCCGGCAATTATTAATTTTGGTTTTTCTTTTAAAGCAAGTTCTTCTAATTTATTATAATCAATTATTTCCGTTATTGGATCAACGTTATATGAAATGATATTATATTCTTTACCGCTAAAATTTACTTTATGACCATGTGTTAAATGTCCACCATCATTTAAACTCATACTCAATATTTTATCATTATTATTTAATAACGCTTTATATACGGCCATATTGGCACTTGAACCAGAATGCGGTTGAACATTGGCATATTGACATTTAAATAAATTTTTGACATAATCTATTGCTAATGTTTCAATGGTATCAACGTTTTCACAGCCACCATAATATCTTTTATTTGGATATCCTTCAGCATATTTATTTGTAAAAATACTACCTTGTAATTTTAATATATCTTTAGAAACAAAATTTTCTGAAGCTATTAATTCGATAGTTTTTTCTTGACGTTTTTTTTCTTTTTTTAAAGCATTTAAAATTTTATCATCCATATTTCCACCTCATTATTTTTTAATTTTTTTCAATTTGCAACTTTCACCTTTTTCAGGACATATGCCTAATACTTCGCAATCAGGTCCTAATATTTTTGAAAAACTGTTACATCTATTTGAAACTAAATTTTGCATTTGTTGAGCTATATTTTTAATTTCCCACTGAGCTTTATTACATGTTCTTAAATGTAATATATGTGCTAACGTTTCACCTGACATAGAAGTAATTATATTTATTTTATTACCAGCTAAATGAAAATATGGTAAATTAGTTTCACTTATCCCTTGATTTTTAAATGATTTATATACGCTATAATTGTGCTTAAAAACATTTCTACATAATTTAGGATTAAGACAATGAATTGTTTGTGGTTCAACATAATCTAAAAGATTATTGTTAGGCACAAAACTAGGGATGATCATATCATGAGTTCTATGTCTAGTGATATGAGTTAAAGCAGCTAAAGAAATTGGAATTTGAAATCTAAAATTAACTTGTTTTAAAGCATTTTTATCAATTGTAGTATATAATTTCTTAATAATACTATCAGTAAGTTCAGAATTATTTTTAAATTCGTTATTATATATTTCTTTTGCTTTATTATAATCAATTCCATACAATTCGCATAACAATGATGCAATAATTGTTTCATCAATATTGTCGGTAGCTGATAACAATTTAACATTATTAATTGATTTAATATCTACTTTGTTTTGTTTTACTTTTTTTGGTATAAGTGATTCAATACTTTCAATAGTATTATAATCTTTATATAACTCATTTGAAAGATATGGCACTTCATTGCTTACTATATTAGCTAACTGATTACCAACTATTCTTAATTCTTCAATAGAATTTGTTTTTAATTTTAATATCATTCTGTTTAAGGTGTGAGCATCTACTCCCATAATAATATTACTATTAAATGAATATGGTAATATATATCTTGCATCTTCTTTAGGTATTTCTAAATCAATTAATTCTTTATATACTCCAAATAAATATTCCATATGCTTTTTATATTGTTCTTGTAAAGTTTTATTGTTTTCAAAAATTTTACCGGCATTATCATAAAAATTTGGTGTATAATATCCAGCATTTTCAAAGTTAACTTCTCTTCTTGATTTTATAGTAAATGATGAAAATCTTTCTTCAATTAAAGTTTGTTCGACAATTGGACTTACATTTTTCAAGGCAATTACTAAATAATCATGTTCAACAATTGATTTATGCCCCATACCTATAACTTTTTCAATAAACTTTAAATTTTTTTCATAATTATTACATGAATCATATACATCAAAAACATTGCCTTTGAATCTTGATAATTTACCGGCAGCCGCAACCATTTTTATTCTTTTTTCTAATTCATAAATTCTTGTATTTCCTAATATGCTTATTTCCATTATACTTTTCCTCCCCTGAATATAACTGTAATTATTTTTTTCTAAATATAAATTTATTTAATGAATCAACACTATCATCAAATTCAATAGAATTTTTAAATTCGTATTTTTTCTTTTCTTGATTCCATTGATCCATATTTTGTGTGACAAATTGTTTATCAAACACATTACCTGTTAAATTATAACTATTTAAAAAATTATCTGTCGTTATTTTTTTTGCCAAAATTTCTCTAACTTTATTTTCATCAAATTTCTTTGATTGTAAGATACATTGAATATCATAAAAATCTTTGAACCTTCGAAACTCTTTACCTAATTTTTGCTGTAAATATAAATTTAATAAAACAACATAAATTTTACTAGCTAGTCCTTCCTCTAATGTAGCAGCATTAACATTAAATATTTCATCTTGACTGAATAATTTTGGTAATTCATTAATTTGGGAATCAAAAGAATTATCGCTTTTTAAATCTAATGATATTAAATGTTGTATGTTATCAAAAGTGCACCCTATTCGATAATTTATAGTTGAATTAGTTGTGACAAATTTTTGTTTTATTTCAAATTTAATTTGATCATTAATCTTAATTGTCTGTTCAATTGTGTTTTTAGCGCTTTCAATATGTTTGAATGTAACAAGGTCTATATCTGTTAATGGTCTGTTTATAGTTTTTAAATTGGCATATTGAGCATAACTCCCTCTTAAAATAAAATAATCCGGATTTTCTTTATACAGTCTTTGTAAAAATGTTCGACAAAAATAGTATGTATATCCATAATTTGAATGCATTGGAACGGCTTTTGTTTCTCTTTGAATATATCCTTTTAATTGAGTTCCTTTTTCTATCATTAATTTTGGCCTCCTATGTTATTAATTATACCATGAATATTAAAAAATGCACCTAAAATGCACCTAATAATTATAAAAATTTAATT